>WGOB01000060.1 GCA_016124255.1 Alphaproteobacteria bacterium
ACTCTCGGCCCGGCGGCTTGGTCTCGCGCGCGCGGCGCGGCGGCGCGGGCGTGTGAGAGGACGGAAAACGCGCTTGCGCGCAACTGGTGCGTCTGCCGTTCCGCCACGAAGCGACAGCGCCTCGGCGGGAGTTGAACCCACATGCTCCGCCTACGGACGGTCTCCCGCCGTGCTTGGAGCGCCAGTTCCCGATAATCCGATCCATCCGGCCCGCGCTCGCGGCGTCCCTGAAAGATCGGGGACGCCGCCGCACAGCGCATCGCCGGCCGTTTGGAGGAACGGGCGTGGGGCTGGACGGGAAAGGCCGGACGCCGCGAAGCGCCCGTACCCGCTGCTCTACCAGACTGAGCTACGCGATCTTGCGATCACGGCGGGATTCGAACCCGCGACCTGCGCATTGCAAAGATAACCCGAACCAATCGGCCCATTCCGCCAAAGCGGCCGGCGACGTGCGCAGAGCGTCGTCTCGTCCGGATCTGCTGATGCAGCCCAAGGCGATCCGACCTGCGCCGCGCGCGTATAGTGCATAATGCACTAATCCGCAAGCGCTGCGATCCGCGCCTGGTGATCCATGCCTATCCCCGGCTGAATCGTGGATGAGCGGGCGCCTCTTGCTGACTAGACCGATCGGTCTACATCATGTTGGGAGGTCGGTCTCATGCCAAACGACGCCGCGCCGAGCAGTGATGTCGCTTTCACCGCGACGGTGAAGGCGGTCCAGGAGGCGCGCGGCTCGCGTCAGACTTATGCGCGCATGGAGGCGCGCGGGGGCTTCCGCACGGCGATCACCGCGGACCTCGCGGCGTTTCTCGCTGAAATCGACACCGCCTATCTCGCGACCGCCAACGCGGCAGGCCAGCCCTATGCGCAGCATCGCGGCGGCCCCAAGGGGTTCATCCGTGTGCTCGACGAACGGACGCTGGCGTTCGCGGATTATCGCGGCAATCGCCAATACGTCACTCTGGGCAACCTCGCGGAGAACGCCAAAGCGTTCCTCTTCCTGATGGATTACGCGCATCGGCGCCGGATCAAGATCTGGGGCGAGGCGAAGGTCGTCGCCGGCGACGAGGCGCTCATCGCATCGCTGATGCCGGACGGCTATGACGCAACGCCGGAGCAGGCGATCGTCTTCACGTTGCATGCGTGGGACATCAATTGCCCGCAGCACATTCCAATGAAGCTCGACGCCGCCGACGTCGCCGGCGCGCTCGATCACCTGAAGGACAAGATCGCCGCGCTGGAGGCGGAAAACGCCGCGCTGCGCGAGAAGCTCGGGAGCCTGTGAAAACGAGCGGGCTGGAAGCCCGCGGTCCAAGCTACCGCGAGCGGCCGCGCGCGCTCACGGGCCAGATGTCGATCAGCGTGTCGCCACGCACGACGTGGTAAGCGTCGTAGAGATTGACGGTCGGGTCGCAATGGGGCGCCGTCAGCGTCACCGGCGCGCCATGCGCGAACGTGTGGTCGCGCGCGATCAGCGCGCCGTGTTCGTCGCCCATGAAGACGAACTTCGCCCCTTCCGGCGCGCCGGCGACGATCTCCGGCTGGCCCCCATCGGTGGAGAGCGCCTTGAAGCCGGCGTCGATCGTCGCCATGCCCGGCGTATTGGCGCTGATCACATGCGCATCGATGAAGAGCGCCGTCTCGAATGGCGCATCGCCCGCGCCAGTCAAATCGCAGAGCGCATACTGGCGGTCCATGAACACGTATGAGCCGACCTGCCACTCGCTCAACACGCCGAGCGCTGCGTCGATACGGTGGGTGCCGGTGCCGCCGCCGGTAATGATCGCCGGCGCAAGCCCGGCCGTAGCGAGCGCTTCTATGACGCTTTGCAGATAAGCCGTGCGCTCTTCCAGCGCCGCGCGACGTTCTGCATAGCCCTCGATGTGCTGCTGCACGCCGCAATAATATTGCACGCCGCCATAGCGCAGCGACGGCTCGCGCGAAATCTGCTGCGCGAGCGCGACCGCCGCATCGGCCGAAGCGACGCCCGTGCGCCGGATGCCGGGATCAATGTCGACATAGAGCGTCAGCGGACGTTGTGTCGTCGCGACCCGCGCCAGCGCCGCGACATTGCCTGGATGATCGGCCGTCACCTGCAGCGCGTCGACGCGCGCGTTGAGCGCGATCAGCCGCGCGATCGCCTGCGGCGTCACTATGGGCGAGGTGAGAAGGATGTCGCTGACGCCCGCGTCCGCCAGCGCCTCCGCTTCGCCGAGCTTGGCGCAGCACACCCCGATCGCGCCGGCCGCGATCTGCAGCTTGGCGATATCGGCGCTCTTGTGCGTCTTCGCATGCGGGCGCAGACGCACGCCGTGGGCGTTCGCGAACGCGGCCATGGCGTCGATGTTGCGCTGGAGCGCATCGCGATCGATCACCAGCGCGGGCGTGTTGAGCGCGCGCCGCGATCCTTGCTGGCCGATCAGCGGGCGATGGAGATCGAGTTCGTCGGCCATCACGCCGCCTTCGCTTCACGGCGCACGCCGAACAGCGCCGCCAGATGGGCGTTGGCGAACTTGCCGCCTGGGTCATGCGCGGCGCGCACTGCGCAGAATTGCGCGGCCTTCGGATAGAGCGCGTGCACATCGGCTTCGCCCAATGTGTGCCGTTTGGCCCAATGGGGGCGGCCGCCGTGCGCGCGGAAGATCTGTTCCGCCTCGCGAAAAAGATCGCGCCATTTCATCTTGGCGTATTGGTGCATGGAGATGGACGCGCCCGCCCCGGCGTGAAACGGGCTCATCCAGATGTCGTCCTGCGCGACGGTGCGGAATTCGAATGGGAACGTCACCGGCAAGGATCTCTTGCGGATCCAGGCGATGACTTCCTTCAGCGCCGGCCAGCCCTGATCGCGCGGCAGTTCGTACTCCATCTCTTCGAACCGCACCGTGCGCTCGGAGGGAAAAATTTGATAGGCCGGGCCCACGCGCCGGCGACGTACGCCTGCAGGCACGATCGCCTTCTGCATGCGCGCGGTCAGGAACGGCAGCGCGGCGCAGAGATCGCAGAGCCTGCGGAAATTGGTCTCGTCCATGTCGTTCAGGCGCGTGAGCGGTCCTTCCGACGGCGCGGGATTGAGTTTCTTTACGATCGCCTGCTCGCCGTAGGGAAACACGAAGAACTCGACATGCCGGTTCTCTGCGACCCATTGCGGCCAGCGTTCCTCGACCGCATCGAGCGGATAGGATTCAAGCCGCTCCTCCAGATGATACGCCGGCAGCACATCGATCTCGATTGCGAGCGCGATCCCCATCAGCCCGAGCGAGAGCCGCTGCGCTTCGTATAGATCGCCGCGCTCATCGGGGCTGCACGTGACAATCGATCCGTCCGCCAGCATCAGCTTGAAAGCGCGCGCCGCGGTGGAGAGCGAGCCGAGATCGCGGCCCGTGCCATGTGTGCCGGTCGAGATCGCGCCGGCAAGCGATTGCGGGTTCACATCGCCCTGATTGATCAGCGACGCGCCCTGGTCCCACAGCGCCTGCGTGAGCTTGGCCAAGCTCCATCCCGCCGGCGCCCACGCCCGCGTGCGGGCCTCATTGAGGCGGAGTTCGCCTTCGAGTGCGGCGAGCGAGATCAGCGCGCCGTCGGTGTCGCACAGCGGCATGAACGAATGTCCCGCGCCGACCACGCGCGCTTGACTCGCCTGCGCGACGATCGCGGCGAGGGCTGCCTCCGTCTTCGGCGCTTCATGCTGCGCGGGCCGCGCGCGCACACTCCCCGACCAGTTCGTCCATTCGGCCATCAGCGCGCTCTCTCCTTGTGGACGGACGATAGAAGCGCCGTCGCTGCAGAGCAACGCGCCCGCACTTGCTCCCGCCCACTCGGCGGCGGCCAGAGGGGGGCTTTCGCCGCGGGACGTAATGCGGCATCGTTCCGCGAGGTCGAACCATGACCGGAGGCGCGATGAGCGAAACGCCATGGTCGGATTGGGTCGGGCGCAGCGAAACGCGCCGCGACCAGATCAGCGAGACGCCGGCGCGCGCGCTCGCGGCGACCTTGAATCACGACGCGGATGCGGCGATCGGGCCGGGCGCTGAGATTCCTGCGCTTTGGATTTGGCTCTATTTCCTCCCGCTGGCGCCGATGCGCGACATCGGCGCGGACGGCCATCCCAAGCGCGGCGGATTCCTGCCGCCGATCCCGCAGCCGCGGCGGATGTGGGCGGGCAGCCGCTGCACCTTTCATGCGCCGCTGCGCATCGGCGATGACATCGAACGCACCTCGACCATCCTCAAGATCGCGGAAAAGACCGGCAAGGCCGGCGTGATGACGTTCGTCACCGTCCGTCACGGCGTCAGCGCCGGGGGCGGCCTCGCGATCGAGGAAGAACAAGACATCGTCTATATCGACATTCCGTCCCGCTATGAACCGCCTCCGCCGACGCCGCTGCCGGCGTGCGCGTGGAGCGACGCTGTCGCGATCGATCCGGTGCTGCTGTTCCGCTATTCGGCGCTGACGTTCAACGGCCACCGCATCCACTACGACAAACCCTACGCGGTTGAGGTGGAGCGCTATCCGGGGCTTGTCGTGCATGGGCCGCTGCAGGCGACGCTGCTGTTCGACGCGGCGTTGAAGCGCGCGCCGGCGCGGAGGCCGAAGAGCTTCAGTTTTCGCGGCGTGCGGCCGCTCTTCGCGCACGAACGCGCCAGCCTGAACGGCCTGGAACGCGACGACGGCGCGTGGGACCTCTACGCCGCCAACGGCGACGGCGCCGTCACCATGCAGGCGACAATGACGTGGAGCTGAACAGCGCAGGCCTGACAGGGTGAGGATACGTCGATGGTGAAGATTCTTGAGGGCATGCGCATTGTCGAAGGCGCCGCCTTCGTCGCGGCGCCGCTGGCGGGCATGACGCTGGCGCAGATGGGCGCCGACGTGATCCGCTTCGACCGCATCCGCGGCGGGCTCGATCATCAGCGCTGGCCGGTGACGGCCAAAGGGCGCAGCCTGTTCTGGGCGGGCCTCAACAAAGGCAAGCGCAGCCTTGCGGTCGACATGGCGACGCCGCGCGGCCAGGAAATCGTCACCCGCCTGATCTGCGCGCCGGGCGAACAGGCCGGCATCTTCCTCACCAATCTGCGCGTGCGCGGCTGGATGGACTACGAAGCGCTCAAGAAGCACCGCCAGGACCTGATCATGATGTCGATCACCGGCGACCGCCGCGGCGGGCCGCAGGTCGACTACACGGTCAATCCCGCCGTCGGCTTTCCCAACGCGACGGGGCCTGAGGGATCGAGCGATCCGGTCGGCCATGTGCTGCCGGCGTGGGATTGCATCACCGGGCAGCAGGCGGCGCTCGGCATCCTTGCGGCCGAGCGCCACCGCCGCCTCACCGGCGAAGGCCAGCTGGTGGAGCTTGCGCTCAAGGACATGGCTTTGGCGATGCTCGGCAATCTCGGCGTCATCGGCGAAGTCACCATCAACGGCGTCGATCGCCCGAAGATGGGCAACGCGCTCTACGGCGCCTACGCGCAGGATTTCGTGTGCAAGTGCGGCGGGCGGGTCATCGTGGTGGCGCTCACCACGCGGCAGTGGGACAATCTCAAGGCGGTCACGCACACGCAGGAAGCATTCGAGGACCTGGCGGCCAAGCTCGGCGTCAAGCTCAGCCTCGAAGGCGAACGGTTCAAGCATCGCGCCGCGATCACCGCAGTGCTGCAGCCGTTCTTCGAGCAGCGCCGCATCGAAGATTTCGCGCAGAGCTTCGAGGAGCGCGGCGTCACCTGGAGCCGCTACCGCAGCTTCAAGCAGGCGGTGGCTGAAGATCCCGATTGCTCCACCGACAATCCGATGTTCTCGATGCTCGATCATCCGGGCATCGGCGCTTACCTGACGCCCGGCAATCCGATCGCATTCTCGGCGGTGGAGCGGATCACGCCGGCGCGCGCGCCCAGCCTCGGCGAAAACACCGACGAGATCCTGGTCGAGATCGGGTATTCCGATTCAGAGATCGCCGATCTGCACGATTCCAAAATCGTCGCCGGGCCGGCCTGATCGCGCTTACGACGGCGATTGCCCCAGTCCCAGCGCCGCGGCGAGCGCAATCGCGGCCTGCGCGCGCTCGGCCTCGGCGACGGCGAGCGCGGCGTCGGCGTCATAGAGCGTGCGGTCCGCGGTCAGCACGTCGAGGAAGCTGGTGAGGCCGCTGCGATAGCGCGCCTGCGCCAGCGTCGCGGCATCGCGGGCGGAAGCGCGCGCTTGCGCTTGCGCGTCGACGCGCGCGCGCGCGTTGGCCAGCCGCGCACGCTGCGTTTCCACATCGGCGAGGCGATCGAGCACGGCTTGGCGCAGCTGCGCCGCCTCCGCCTCCGCCGCGTAATTCTCTGCGCGCGCCAGCGCGCGCAGGCGGCCGAAATTGAACAGCGGCGCGGTGAGCGCGATGGCGCTCTGGGTCTGGTCGCCATCACTCAGCGCGCCGCTGAAGCCGCTGGGCGCCGACACGCTCAACAGCGCCGCCTCCAGGCTCACGCGCGGCCAGAGATCGGCCCGCGCGGCCGCGGCGGTGAAGCCGGCGCGCGCCAGACGCGCTTCGGCTGCGGCGATGTCGGGATGATGTGCGAGCACATCGGCCGGCGCGCTGAGCATCTGATCGGTTCTGATGTCGGGGATCGGCTGGGCCGCGGCCAGCGCTTGGCTCAACGCGCCCGGCTCTAAGCCGAGCAGCGCTTCCAGCGCCAATCGCGCCTCCGTTTCGGCCTGGGCGAATTGGGGAAGCCGCGCGCGCGCGGCGTCTCGCGCCGCGCGCGCCTGTGCGGGGCTCAATCCGCTTTCGAGGCCCGCGCTGTAGCGGCTGTCGGACAGCGCGAAGCTCTCGGCGGCGGCGTGTTCGCCGGCGGCGGCGGCGGCGCGCTGGGCCTGGGCGCTGCGCAAGGCGATGTAGAGATCAGCGGCGGTGCGCCGCGCTTCGATGCGCGCCAGGCGCAGCAGCGCGTCGCGTTCGTTCGCGGTTGCGCCCGCAGCGCGCAATCGATTGCGGCTGGCGCCGAAGATATCAAGATCAAGGCCGACGCCGAGTGAGGCTTGTTCAACGTCATAGGCTGGCGCGTCGGCGAGATCGGTTCGGCTCGCCTCGCCGTTCGCCGTGATGCTCGGCAGAAGCGATCCGCGCGCGGCGGCGACGCGCGCGCGCGCCTCCAGGTAGCGCGCTTCGGCTTCGGCGATGCTGTTGATTGCGCCGGCGCGGTCGATGAGATCGATCAGCGCGGGATCGGATACGCCGTCGCGCCACCAGGCGTCGATCGCCGCGCCGGATCGCGGTGCACTTTCACCAAGCCATTGCGACGGCGCGGACGCGGGCGGATCGATGTTGGGCGCCGTCACGCATCCGGTTGCGATCGAGAGCGCGGCGAGCGCGGTGACGCGGGCTTTCATTGCGGCGCCTCCGGCGCGATCAAGGGGCGCGCGGCGACGAACACATCCATCTGCTGGCCGACAAGCGCATCGAGCGCTGCGGGATCGAACGCGTAGATGGCCTCTACGACGCGCGTATCGACGCGCTCGGCGCCGCCGTTGAGATTGGTCTTCGGCCGCGCCTGCGGCTCCAGACGGACAAAGGTCAGCGGCACGCGGCGGCTCGCATCGCCGCGCAGCGCGCCCTCGGCGCGGGCGTCGGCGCCGATCCGGCCGAAATCCTCCTCATCGATCTGCACGCGCACGTGCAGCGTCTCAGTGGCGCCGAGCGCCATCAGCGGGTCGCTGATCAGACCGGCCTGCGCGAACTCGCCGGGGCGCACGTTTACGCGCAGCACCTCGCCCGCGATCGGCGCACGCGTGGTGTGCCGCGCGATCTCGACTTCAAGTTCGCGCACGCGGGCGCGGGCCAGCGACAGATCGGCCTCGGCGCGATCGGCGGCGAAGCGCGCGCGGTCGCGCTCATCGGCGCTGGCGGCGCGGGGATCGGGCAAATTGTCGAACAGCGCGAGGCGCGCCTGTGCATCGCGCACGGCGATCTGCGACACCGACAAGGACGCCCGCGCCGAGGAGAGCGCCGCTTCGGCTGCGCGCGTGTCCAATCGGAAGAGGGCCGCGCCGGCTTCGACCGCTTGTCCCGGGCGCACGTAAACGTCGCGCACGACGCCGGACAGCTCGGTCGCGATCTCGAGCGTTTCACTCGACGGCTCGACCACGCCGACCGCGGCGACGCTTGCGCCCAATTGCGCGCTCGCGCTCGGCGGGGGAATGGCGGGCGCGCCCGTGGCGGCGCCGGGCTGATCGATGGCGACCACCGCAAAGCCGATCGCGCCGATGGCGGCGATCGGCAATCCGGCGCGTTTGGCGAGATTCATGTCAATGCGCATGACGGGGCTCTCCATGATCCGCATCCGGAGCGATGCGGCCGTCTTCGATGTGAAGGATGCGATCGGCGAAGCGGTAGATCCGGTCGTCGTGGGTGACGACGAGCACGGCGCGATCGGGGCTCTTGGCGGCGTCTTCCAGCAGGCGCATCACGCCTTGGCCGGCTTCGGCGTCGAGCGCGGCGGTCGGTTCGTCGCAAACGATGAGCGCGGGTTCGTGCACGAGCGCGCGCGCGATCGCGACGCGCTGCTGCTGCCCGCCGGACAATTGCCGCGGCAGTTTCCAGGCGTGATCGGCGAGGCCCAATTGCGCGAGCACGTCGGTCGCGCGCCTGGTCGCGGTTTCAGTTTTCGTTCCGTCGGCGATGAGCGGGATCGCGGCGTTCTCCGCAGCGGTCAGCGTGCCGATCAGGTTGTATTGCTGGAAGATGAAGCCGATGCGGCGGCGGCGAAACCGAACGAGCTCCGCGTCGCGCATCTGGTCGAGGCGTTCACCCATCACCTCCACGGCGCCGTCCGTCGGCGAAAGCGTGCCCGACAGGATGGAGAGCATCGTCGTCTTGCCCGAGCCCGAGGGGCCGACGAGAAACGTCATCGCGCCGTACGCGACATCCAGCGAGACGCGGTGAAGCACACGAATGCTGCCCGCCCCGCTGGGGAATTCCATCACCACGTCCTGTGCGCGCGCTGCAAGCATGAGGTCAGCCCCGGAACACGATGGCGGGATCCATCTTCAGCACGCGTCGTACGCTGAAGAATGCGGATGCGGATACGATGACAAAGACGACCAGCGCGGCGCCGGCCACCACCTGCCAATGCAGGCTGAAGCCCTGCAGGCTCGGATCGTTGCGCCCAAAGAAGATGAAGGCCGCGGTGCCGCCGATGCCGAGGCCGTAGCCGATGAAGCCGACGAGCCAAGCCTGGCCCATCACCATCTGCAGGATCTGCTGGTTGGTGACGCCGATCGCTTTCAGCGCGCCGAAATTCTTGAGGTTCTCGGTGATGAACATCGCCAGCGTCAGCGCGGTGATGACCACGGCCACCAATACGCCGAGCCCGATGGCGATCCCGAACGACAGCGGAATGCCGGTGTTGTTGATGATGAAATCGACGCCGGCGCGCGCGAACTGATCGCGGGTGAGCGCGCGGAGGCCGGTCTGCGCCTCGATCCGCGCCGCGAGGTCGGCGGGCGAGACGCCGTCCCGCGCGCCGACGAGCACGAAGGAAAGCTTGTTGCGCTCCGGCGGCGTGATCGAGATCGCGTCGGTGTATTTCATGAAGACGATGGGCAGGCCGGCGAAGGTGGTGAGCGCGCGGGTCTCGCCGGTGATCGTGACCCGGTTGTCGTTGATCTCCGCGGTCTGGCCGACCGGGTCGCGGCCGTCGGGGAAGACGAGATGCGCGGTGCCGCGGTCGATCACGATGGCGTTGCGGCCGCGGATCGCGTTCGCGGCCTCGGCGCGGTTGGCCGGGGGCAACCCGATCAGGCTCTGGTTGTCGACGCCGATCAGCGTGACCGCCGCCAGTGCTCCGTCCGCCGAGCGGAGCGTTGAGGGGCCCCGGAAATAGGGCGCGGCCCACGCCACTCCATCCACCGAGCGGACCCGATAAAGCGCCTGGTCGCTCAGCGCCTCGGGCTGGTCGGCCTGGCGCACGCGCGGGTCCATGACCCAGACCTGGGCCTCGCGCACGTCCAGCACCGGATTGGCGCCCCAGGTCAGAAGGCCAATGAAAATAGAGGTCTGCTGCGTCATGAGCAGGGTGGCGAAGCCGATCCCGAGCGCCAGGCCGAGATATTTCACCCGGTCCCCCATCAGCATCTTGAGTGCGATGTTAAGCATGATCCCCCACGCTTCGGCGGCCGCTGGATCGGCGGCGATTGAACTGGTACGTTCAGTTCAATAGCATGGATCACACTGAACGGTACAGTATGGTCAGAAAAGAAAATCCAGCGGTCGAAGCGCCGACCTCACCAAAGCGGGAGGCGATCCTGGAGGCGGCCAAGGCGCTCTTCCTGTCGGAGCCCTATGATCGGGTGAGCATGGACGCGGTCGCGGCCGCCGCGAACGTCTCGAAAGTGACGATCTACGCGCATTTCGAGAACAAGGAGCGCCTCTTCATCGCGGCGATCGGCGCAGGGTGCCTGGCGCTGTTCGACGAGGCGGTGATCGGCGCCAAGCGCTCCGACGACCTCACGACCGTGCTGGCCGATCTTGGCTTCCGTTTCGTGCAGAACATCACCAACCCGGACGTGAGCGCGCTTCATGGCGTGATGATCGCTGAAAACCAGCGCGGCGGCGAACTGACGCAATTGTTCTATGATGCGCTCGTTGCGCGCTCCACGGACGTGCTGGCCGCACTCATCCAGGAAGCGTGCGAAAGCGGGCGGCTCTCGTGCGAAGATCCCCATCGCGCGGCGATCCAGTTCATTGCGATGGTGCAGGGCGACTTCTTCTATCGCCATCAACTGGGCCTGGGCGCGCCGTCCGCCTCTGAGCTGCGCGACTATGCGCGCGATTGCGCGGCGATGTTCCTGCGCGCGTACGCGCCCGGGGGTTAGCGATCCGACAAGAGGCCGAGCCCATCGGCAATGGTTTCCAGCGCCGGACGGAGAATTGCGCGCGCCGTCAGCGGAGGCGGCAGCATGCCGGCGAGCTCGAGCATGATGGCGCCGTGGCATTGCGACCAGAGCATGTGCGCGCCGATCGCTGACGCGCGTGCGGGGCGCCCCGGAATCCGTGGAGAGAGCGTGGCGCGTGCGCGGTCGCGCGCGGCGACGAGATCGGGATATCTGTCAGCCGTCGGCTGGAAGACGTCGAACATCAGGCGGTACGCATGCCGGTTGCCGAACGCGAAGGCGAGGTAGGCCTCCATCCTCCCGCGCAGAAATGCGCGAGAGAACTTTCCGTCGGCCGGGGCGTCGGCTGAACCGCGCGCCTTGCGATCGAAGCTTTCGATGGCGTCGGCGAAGCGGTTGAACGCGCGCGTCCGGACGGCCGCGAGGATTTCGTCCTTGTCGGTGAAATAGCGATACGGGGTCATTTGCGAAACGCCGATCGCCTGCGCGAGTTCACGCATAGTGGCGCTCTCAACGCCTTTGGCCACGAACAGGGCTTCGGCCGCGTCGCAAAGGCGGTCGCGGAACGATTCGACATCACGCTTGGAGAGAGGCTTGGGCACGAGCGGCTCGTTGTTTCGCTTGCATCTGCGTGAAGCGCGCATAAGTTTACAATGTAAATTATAGGTGCACGATGGTGGATCACGCTACCAGCGCGCCAGCGGCTGGCGCTTGGTCTTTGTCTGCGGGGGCGTGTGCGCTGATCGCCGCGGCGGCGTTTTCAGCCGGCTTCCTGCTCGCGCGGGCGCCTCGATACGACCTCATCCTGGCGGCGCCGGGTGTCGTTCAGGCGCATCTCTACGCCGCGGTCGCGGCGCTCGGCGTGGGCGGGGCGTTGCTGCTCTGGCGCAAAGGCCGCACGTTCCATCGCTTCGTCGGCTGGATATGGGTCATCGCAGTCGGCGTCGCCATCGTCACGGCGGCGTTCATCATGGACGAAGAGTCGGGACGCTGGAGTTGGATCCATGCAGCCACCGCCTGGACCGCTCTTGCCTTGCCGATCGGCGTCCTCGCGGCCAAGCGCCACGACGTGAAACTGCACCGCCGCATGATGACGGCGCTCTACATCGCCGGCCTGATCGGCGCGCTGGCGCTGGCGTTCATCCCGGATCGTCTGATGTGGCGCGTGTTCTTCGGATAGCGGCCGCGGCGACTAACGGCTCAACTCCTTCATCGCGTCTTCCAGCCCCTTCAGCGTCAGCGGGAACATGCGGTCGGCGCCGATGATGTCCCGGATGAGGCCGACGCTGGGCGTGTGGTCCCAATGGGCGCGCGGCACGGGGTTGAGCCACACGACGCGCTCGTAGATGTCCGTCACGCGATGCAGCCACAGCGCGCCCGGCTCGTCATTCCAATGCTCGACGCTGCCGCCCGGATAGGTGATCTCGTAGGGGCTCATCGTCGCATCGCCGACGAACAGGATTTTATAGTCGTGCGGGAATTTGTGCAGCACCTCGAACGTTGAGGTCTTTTCCGTGTTGCGGCGGCGATTGTCCTTCCACACGCTCTCATAAAGACAATTGTGGAAGTAGAAGAATTCGAGGTGCTTGAACTCGGTCTTCGCGGCGGAGAACAATTCCTCGCAGAGCTTGATGTGCGCGTCCATCGAGCCGCCGATGTCGAGGAACAAGAGCACCTTGATCGTGTTGCGCCGTTCCGGGCGCATGAGAATATCGAGATAGCCCTGCCGCGCGGTTGAGCGGATGGTGCCGTCGAGATCGAATTCGTCGGGCGCGCCGGTGCGCGCGAACTTGCGCAACCGCCGCAGCGCCACCTTGATGTTGCGGGTGCCGAGCTCGACGCTGTCGTCGAGGTTCTTGTACTCGCGCTTGTCCCACACTTTGACGGCGCGGCCATGGCGGCCCTTATCCTGGCCGATGCGGATGCCTTCGGGGTGGTAGCCGTTGTTGCCGAACGGGCTCGTGCCGCCTGAGCCGATCCACTTGTTGCCGCCCTCGTGGCGATCTTTCTGTTCTTCGAGGCGCTGCTTCAGCGTCTCCATCAGCTCGTCCCAGCCGCCGCGCTCTTCGATCTGATCCTTCTCTTCCTCAGTCAGGTATTTCTCGGTCAGCGCGCGCAGCCATTCCTCAGGGATCAGACCCTCGATGGTCTCGTGCACATAATCGACGCCCTTGAACACAGAGCCGAACACGCGATCGAACTTGTCGATGTGGCGCTCGTCCTTCACCAGCGCGGCGCGGGCGAGGTAATAGAAATCGTCGATCTTGGGCGGGATGACGTCCTTATCCAGACACTCCACGAGCGTCAGATATTCCTTTAGGGAAACCGGGACTTTCGCCGCCCGCAGCTCAGTGAAGAAGCGCTGAAACATAGGCTGAGGATGCGCGCAGGCGGGCTTGGGTTCAAGGGCCCGCGGCGTCGTCCGGCGTCTCGGCGCGGTCCTGCAGCGTGCGTCGCCAGAGCGCGTCGGCCATGCGCTCGGCCTGGGCGCGGGCGTCGTCGCTCGGCGCCGGTCGCGAGAAGCGGAGCTTGATCGTCCAGCCGTCGACCACCGCAACGCTCACCCATGTGAACAGCGGCACGGCGTCCGGCGCGGCGACGAGGAACCCGGCGCTCAGGCTCTCGGGCGTGGTGGGCGCTTGGTCCGGCTGAAGCTCGATCGGCGTCAACGTCGCGTCGCGGAAGCGATCCTCGATCTGGGCGCGCGCACCGTCGAGCTGCTCCCGATTGGTGGTGGGCTCAGGATAGCGCGTCGCGTAAAGCGTAACGAAGGCGTCGCCCAGACGCAGATCGCAGGCGGCGTCTTCGCCGCGCGGCAGGCCGCTGAACAGTACAATCCGGTGCGGCGCCGGGGGATAGAAGACGCACACCATGCCGCTGCCGCGATGGCGCACGCGCACGGCGCTGGTTTCGCCATCGCCTTCCATGGGGGCGAAGACATCTTCCACGCCCTCGCGGGCGATCAGCGCCGCGGCGGGGTCGCCCGTATCCTGCGCGGCGGCCGACGACGCCAGGACGACCGCGGCGAGCAGCATGAACAGGGCGCTGCGCATGATCCTCTCCCTCAGTAGAGTTCGGTCTTGGCGTTGTGTTCAAGCATCTGATCGATCGCTTCGGCCGGCGCGTCGAGCTTGATCTGATCACGGTAGATCTGCCCGGCGCTGGGCATTGCGTCGCGCGCGGTGAAGCGCGCCGGATCCCAAAGGCCCGCGCGTCGGATCGCCTTGGTGCAATGGAGATAGACTTCCCGCACCTCAACAATCATCACCGAGCGGGGCGGCTTGCCGTGTTCGATAAAGCGTTCCATCAGCGCTGGCGCCGTCGTCATCCGCGCTACGCCGTTCACGCGCAGAAGGTCCTCAAAGCCGGGGATGAAAAAGAGCAGCCCGACGCTCGGCGCGACTGTGAGGTTCGTCAGCGTGTCGAGGCGGTTGTTGCCGGGCCGGTCGGGCATCGCGAGTTCAGCATCGCTCAGAACATGGACAAAGCCTGGCGCGCCGCCGCGGGGCGACACGTCGGCCAAACCGTCCGGCCGCGCCGTGCCGATGCACAGGAAGGGGGAGAGCGCGATGAAGCGCTTGGAATGAGGATCGAGCGTGGCGATCTCCTTGCGCACCGCGCCGTCGCTTGGCGCCGCGTAGATCGCGCGCAGATCAGTCTCGTCGTTGAGCGTATCGGTCATGGGCGGTTCCTCCCGCCTATGGCCTCTAGCGTCGGCGTCGGCGCCGCGCAACGCAGCGGACGCAGCAAAGAGAAACGCCGCCCTCTCGCAAGGGCGGCGTTTCAAACTCAGACGTGCAAGCCGGACGCCAAACGCCCGACGCGCGCGGGCGCTCAGTAGCGCTTGGCCAGCACCAGCATGAAATCGTTGGTCGTGACTTCCGCATCGCCCACGTCCGGCACGCTGAAATAGCGGTAGCCGAGGCCGATGGAGTAGCCGTTGTTCATACGGAAATCGGCGCCGACGCCGACCTGGAACGCGAAGCCCGAATCGTCGAACTCGCCGGTGATGTAGTTGGCGTAGGAGAACGTCGTCTCGACCTGGGCCCAGCCCACGCCGCCGCCGCCGTAGAACGAGAAGTTCGGCGACACCGGGAAATTGTACCAGCCGTTGACCATGAACGCGAGAACCTCGGCGTCGCCCTCGACGTCATAGGCGTAGCCGGCGAAGCTGATCTCGTCAGTCTCGGCGCCGCGGAAGGAGACTTCCGCTTCCACGTCGAAATCATTGAACGACGCGCCGAACGCGGCGCCGACCACGTAGCCGCTGTCGATCGAGATTTCGGCGTCATAGCCGTAATAGGAGCCAGTGATGTCATCCGGCGTGCTCACGCCGCCAAAGATCTTCACGATCTGCTCGGCGTTCGCAGCGCCCGGCACGGCGGCCACAGCCAGCGCGGCGCCAACAAGGACCTTCTTCATGCAAAACCCCCTAGAGCGCATTCCCTAGCGCGTATCATGGTTGAGTAGCACGTTCGCGGGCCCGGGCGGAAGCGGGTTTGGGGCGGCAAAAGGGCCGAGTTTGCGCTCTGCGGCCAAAGCAGGGGGAAAGCGTGACCTAGAAACCTCACTCGGTCGGGAGGAACCGCGCCGGGATTGCCTCGAGAGCCGGCAAGAGCCTGTGGGCATAGTGTTTCCAGCGCCCTTTCGAGGTCGAAAAGATCGGCTGGCGCACCTGCCAGGCGCTCGGCGTGGCCACGCGACGTTGCGTTTCCGAAAAAGAGAGCACGCGGTCGTCCCAGTCCAGGCCGGCGAACTCGACCAGCCGGCGGCTTTGTCCCGGCTGATCGGCGACGACTGATTCGTACTGCAGCGTCAGCATGGCGTCGCCCAGAAGCGCCTCCCAGTGCTCCATGAATACGCGATAGCGCGCGTAATAGTCGCCGATCGCCTCCAACGACTGGTTGTAGGTGTGGTGGTGCGCGAAGTCGTGGGTGAAGCACGAGAGGCAGGTGTCGTAGGGGTGGCGCAGGCAATGGACGACGCGCAGGCGTGTAAACATCAGCCGCAGCAGCCCCAGGGCCTGGAAATTGTGGGGCATCTTGTCGGTGATCCGCAGCGCCCTGGGGTCGAGCGGGCGGATCTTGCGCAGATATTGGAAAGCGAAGGCGGCGATGGTGTCGCCGCTGAGCGTCGCGGCCGCCTCCGGGAACCGCCCGGTGCGGATGTAGTCGATGGCGCGGTAGGTGATCTGGGAAGCGTATTCCAGTTCGCCGGCCCCATGGACGTCCGGATGCGAGGCGAGCATCTGCTCCGCCAGAGTCGTGCCTGAACGCGGCATGCCGACGATGAAGAGCGGCGTCTCATCGTCGACGCCGTAATCGCGGCGCGCGGCGAAGAAAGCGTCGTCGAACGTGTTGGTCAGGGCGTCGAAGTTCGCCTGCACGCGTGCGGGGTCATAGGTGAAGGCGTCCTGCTGCTTTGCGCGCAGCACGAAATCGAACGCGCGGTCATAGTCGCCAAGATCGTCGAACGCCTTGCCGGCCGCATAGCAGAGAAGGCGCAGCGCCGCGCTCGCGGCCGGCGCCTCTTCGATCGCTGCGAGAATGCCGTCGATCAGCGGATCGCCGGGCTTGACCGGGTCGAGGCGCGCGAGCGCGTGCCAGGGCGGAGCGAAGCCGGGATGCTCGTGCGTCAGCTTCTCAAACAGCGCCCGCGCCTGCGGCTTGTCGCCAAGATCGGAGTAGAGCCGCGCCTGTTCGTAATCGGCGGTGATCGAGCCGCCGCGCAGGCGCCGCAGCGTCTCGATGTAATAGGTCGCTTCGGCCACGTTGCCGGCGGCGCGGTGCGCCTGAACGATGTTGCCGTAGCTTTCCACGACATCCGGCGCGAGCGCGATGGCGCGCTCCAGCGCTTCGATCGCCTGTTCAAACCGCCGTGTCCGAAGGCATGCGCGGCCGAAATTGTTGAGGATCGCGCCATCCTTGGGGCGCAGGCGCGCGGCGCGTCCGATCAGATCGACGGCCGCTTCGTTACGGTTTCTCTCCGAATGAATGACGCCGAGCAGATTGAGCGCATCCGGCTGGCTCGGCGCGCGTTCGAGGATCTTGATGTAGGCGGCCTCCGCGCCGTCGAGATCGCCCTGCTGGTGGAGGGTGATCGCGGCTTGGAGATCGGCCTGCAGGCGCTGCAGGTCGGCGGCGGTCGGCGGCTTGCTCACGGGACGCTCACAGGGTGCTCACGGGGCGGGACGCTAGGACCCTCGGCGTAAGCGCGCAACGCGGCGGAGTGCGCGGCGCGCGGCGCGATGGGCGTGTGCGGGCGCCCTAAAGGAAGGCGCAAACGTCGCGCCAGCCGCGCGCTTGCGCCCATACCGTGTCCCTGAATAGGGTGGTCGACGGCGGCGAACAGCCCCCCGCCCGCCACACCGGAGACGTCATGCGCTTTGAAGGCACCGAAAATTACGTCAGCACGCCGGACCTGACGGTGGCGGTGAACGCCGCGATCACGCTGGAGCGGCCGATCCTGGTCAAGGGCGAACCCGGCACCGGCAAGACCCAGCTCGCCATCGAGGTCGCCAAAGCGCTGAAGGCGCCGCTGATCGAATGGCACATCAAGTCCACGACCAAGGCGGTGCACGGGCTCTACGAATATGACGCGGTCATGCGCCTCAGGGATTCGCAGCTGGGCGACGAGCGCGCGACCAATATCGAGAACTACATCAAGCGCGGCAAACTCTGGGAGGCGTTCGAGAGCGACAAGCGCCCCGTGCTGCTGATCGACGAGATCGACAAGGCCGACATCGAATTCCCGAACGATCTCCTCCAGGAGCTCGATCGCATGGAATTCTATTGCTACGAGCTCAATCGCACGATCAAGGCGAAGGACCGCCCGATCATCCTCATCACCTCGAACAACGAAAAAGAGCTGCCGGATGCGTTCCTGCGGCGCTGCTTCTTCCACTACATCCGTTTCCCCGACGAAGAGACGATGGCCAAGATCATCGACGTGCACTTCCCGAAGGTGAAGCAACGCCTGGTGAGCGAGGCGCTGAAGATCTTCTACGACATGCGCAAAGTGCCGGGGCTGAAGAAGAAGCCGTCCACCAGCGAATTGCTGGATTGGCTCAAGCTGCTGATGACGGACGACATCGATCCGGAGACGCTGCGCCAGCGCGATCCGTCCAAGCTGATCCCGCCGCTGCATGGCGCGCTGCTGAAAAACGAGCAGGACGTGCAATTGTTCGAGCGGCTGGCGTTCCTGGCGCGCCGCGAGCAGCGCGGCAGCTAGAAGTCTCGGGCGAATTTCTGAATCGCCGCACTGGACGCGGCTTGGGGCCGCAACGGACCCAAGTCCGCGCGGCCCCGGCCCCGCCGCCGTGAGGCGGCAAACGGCGCCTTAAGCCCCAGACGCCGTCTTCGATGTCACGCGTCGGCGTCGTCTTCCTCCGAGTCGTCCTTCGGCTTCGTCGTCGTTCGCGTGAGAAGATCCAGGAGTTCGGGCAGCGTGACGTGATCGACCGCCATGCGCGAATTCAGCACCGTGACCAGCACCTTGCACCGGCGCCCCGCAAGAAAGGCGAGCACGTCCGGCGCCGCCGGGGAGACCTCCAAATTGGCGGGGCCGCGCACCTCCACCACGGCGTTGGTCTTGAGATCGAGCATCAGCGCGCGCGTCGGCTTGCTCGCGCCGACCGGCCAGAGCGTCCAGAACTCCGCCTGCTTGGTGCGGAGGTATTCCTGATACCGGGCGGAAAACGGGCGCTCCGCGGCCCAGCAATTGCGCAGCGCCGCACCGGCCACCGTCAGGTCGAGGCACGAGCGCAGGAGGCGCCACGTCGCGCCGCCGTCGCCGGCGATTTCGCGATGCTCGTAGATCGGCGTTTCGATCGTCTTGCGCGCGGCGGTCTCGCGGACGTGCTGGCCGTAATCGCGCGCGAACTCGCGGGCCTGGCGTTCGAGTTCGGTGAGGCTCATGTTTCCCGCCTTCGTCAGAATCCGGCGCGCGCGCTGGTAGAGCATCGCCACCTTCGTTTCGGCGACGTCAGAAATCCGCTGCGACGCCGCGCAGACCTCGTTCAGCGCGACGGCGAGCGTGGCGAAGCGCGCATGCTGCGCCGGCGACACCGCCACGACGTGACACGGGCGCCCGAGCGCGAGCGCTTCGCGTTCGGCGATCTTGTGCGGGCCGGCGAAATCATACGCGCGCGGAGGGCGGCGGCACGCGGGGTCCGCGCGCAAGCTCGCCGCAGCGAGCGTTGCAGCGCGCGCGGCGACGCCCGCGACGGACAGGTTGGCGAAGAACGGCGCAGTAAGCGCATCGACCTCTTCGGCGTTCACACACAGGCTTTCATTCGAGATGGTTTTGGACATGACGTTCTCCTCTTCGGCCGATGGCCGACGCGGTCTGCGTTGAGTTGAACCGTGAATGCGCCGGGCCTCATTGGAGGCGTTGTTGTTGCGGCGTCTTCGCAGACTCCACTGTCCCGATGGAGCGTGCTTCACGTGTTGACGAGACTGATACAATCTCGTCGTGGAAGGTTCAAGCGGCGTCTTTCGACGTAGCAATGACGCGCCCGCTTGTGGCGCCGCGGCGACGCAGCGTTGTGCGGGCATTCGCGGCGCTCTGCGTTGCAGGCGGGCGGCGAAGCGCGCGTCTCGCGAACGCGCGCGCCGTTGCCGTCACCGCGGTTGTTCTTGGCCGCTGCGCGTCTCGATCAGATCGAGCAGGCGCACACGCACGCGGCGCGCCGAGACGGCGCTGCGCAGGCTGTCGATCAGCGCGCTCGTCACGCGCGCGCCAACCTGCGGCGCAGGCGCTTCGGTTTGCACGGTTCGTGCGGGCGTCGGCAGCGGCGGCGCAGCGGAAGGAGGCGACGGCGGCGCGGGCTGCGCAACCCGCATCGTGTGCGGCCCGCGCGCGCGCATGAACGCCGCGACGTCGGGCTCGGCAAGCGAGACGTAGCCGTTGCGGGCGCGGCGGATGTCGCCGACCATCCGTGAGCCGGTCATCATCATGAGCAGGATGAGCGGATCGCCGCTCGGCGATTCCAGGATCCAGAATTCAGCGCTGCCGTTGATGAGGCGGCGCGCGTATCCGATGTGCGTGCGGCGATGAAAGGCGGTGCAATTGCCCATCGCGTCGCCGATGCGTCCCAGTTCGCCGGTGGAGACGATCCGCCGCCAACGGCGCCCGCCAGTCACCGCGACCGCGTCGGCCGGACACCGGGGCAGATCCCGTGCGGCGCGTGCGGCGCGCAATTGTGCAATCCGGCGCCGGCGGCGCGCGAGCACGCGGGTCTTTTCGTCGATGGCGTCAAAGCTCATGTGATCGAGGTTGGCGAACAGGCGCGCGCTTTCGAGCCGCTGCACGGTCTCATGCCCGTAGGCTGCGGTGCTTTCGATCTGAAGATCGGCATGGGCGTCGCGCACGCGGGCGATGAACCGGCGCAGGAGCGCCGCAGAGGCTGAGCTGGCCACGAACCAGCTGAGCGGCGCGCCGACCTTCTCCGCGCGTTGCGCCCACGCGCCGGCGGCGGCGATCTCGCGAGCCCGCGGCGGGCGCGCGTTGCGCGGGTCGGCCCGCAATTGTTGCATCAGCAACTTCAGGCAGCGCGCATACGCGACCGTCGGCGCATCCCGCGCCAGCGTCTCGGCCCGAAGGCGGATGTCGTTCTCGTTGATGTAGTTTCTCACGCCCACACTCCCGCACTGGCGCGCTTCGGCGCCGGTTCGCGCTCGCGACCGCACGTCTCCCGCCGCGCTGTGCGCGCGACGACGTGCTCTTCACGAGCCATTTTTGTTTGAGTGCGCCGGGCCTCGGCCCCCGGGCGGTCGCCAAAATAGGCGCGCCGTTCATGGTTTGCAATGCGTTCGCGCAGCGTGGGGGCGCGTCGCGGACGCGCCCCCACGCACGTTCCTGCGATCGTCCCGAAACGTTCCTGCGGGATCGCCTCTCGCGTGCGCGCGGTCAGCTTTCGTTAACGAATGCAGTTCTAGGTGAACGTGTAGGAATCGGGGCGAAGGCGATGCCGCTCAAACTGTCATTGCGGCCGGGCGAAAAATTCGTCGTCAACGGCGCGGTCATGCAAAATGGTGATCGCCGCGCTGCGCTTTCGCTCAAGAACAGAGCAAGCATACTCCGTGAGAAGGACATAATGTTGCCGGAGGATGCACAGTCTCCTGCGCGGCGCATCTATTTCCCGGTGATGCTGCTCTACCTGGGCGAAGGCGTCGTGGAGGACGTCTATGCGGAATTCGCCGCGCGCCTCGCAGAATTCATGGGCGCGGTGCGCGACCCCGAGATCCTGACCGAATGCGTCGGCGTTTCGCGCGACGTGATGATGGGCGAGTACTACCGCGCGCTGATGCGCTGCCGGAAGCTGATCGTCTACGAAACCGAGAAATTGGACGCCCATGTCGATCCAGGCCTATCAGCGCGCGGCCGCGCAGGCTGAGAGCCCGCGCGAGACCGAGTATCGTGCTTTCGGCCTGGTCACCCAAGGCCTGGTCCGCGCCCGCGAGCAGGGACGCGGCGATCTCAGCGCCTATGTCGAGGCGCTCGACGCCAACCGACGGCTCTGGATGGTGCTGGCCAATGATTGCGCCCAGAGCGGCAACGCCGCACCTGAAACGCTGCGCGCCAGCATCATTTCGCTCAGCCTGTGGGTGTCGCGGACGACGAGCGAGATCATCCGCGACGGCGGCGACCTCGACGACCTCATTGAGGTCAACCGGTCGATCATGGAGGGCCTCGCCGGGCGCACCTGAGGGGGCGGATCGGGGTCTGCGGCGCGACGAGGGCGCCATAGTTCGTGTTGATGCTCGTGGACTGCCGGCCATGCACGCACGCGTCAGCCGCTCGGCGATTTTTGCCTAGCCTCGGCAAATTTTACCGGGCGCTTCTTGCTTGGCGTTCAGGCGATTTGTCGCCGGATTAATCTTTGACCGCGCAAACGCGCTGCATTCCCCGCGATCCATTAACGAACAGCGCCCGGCGCATCGTTTGCACGCCGAGACGATGGGCAAAACGCCCAGCCCGCCAAAATGGCGGGAGAACGCATGTCCAGAAGGACCACATAAATGGCTAGCATCAACACCAATTATGGTGCGCTCGTTGCGCTGCAAAGCTTGACGGCGACGACCAAGGAGCTCGACGAGGTCCAGAACCGCGTCAACACGGGCCTCAAGGTCTCCTCCGCCAAGGACAACGGCGCCATCTTCGCCATCGCCGAAGGCCAGCGCGTCCGTCTCTCCTCCATCGCCTCGGTCAACGACGGCATCTCCCGCGGCATCTCGGTGATCGACACCGCGCTGTCGGCCGGCGAAGCCATCGGCGACATCCTGAAGCAGATGAAGGAAAAGGCCGTCGCCGCGCAGGCGACCGACCTGTCCGACGAGCAGCGCGACACGCTGCACGCCGACTTTGCGGCGCTGCGCGCCCAGATCGACCAGATCGCCAACGCCGCCACGTTCAACGGCTCGAACCTCGTCAACGGCACCAACCTCACGGGCGGGTCCAACGAGTTCACCGTGCTGACGAGCGACGCGTCCGGTTCGGGCTCCAGCGCTTTCTCGCTGGACAACCTGGCGTTCAACGGGACCAACCCGTACGCGGCGTCGGCGACGCTGGCGACGGCCACGGGCCTCACGATCGCGGCGAACTCGACGGTCGACTTCTCGATCACGCAGAGCGGCGTGACCACGACGTACTCCGTCGCGGTCGCCGGCACCGACACCATCCAGGACTTCCTGGATGCGGTGAACTCCGGCACGAACGGCCAAGTCACGGCGAGCTACGATGACACCACCGGCGTCATCTCCTACAGCTCTTCGGCGGCGTTCAGCGTCCAGTTCGCGGTTTCCGGCACGGCGACCGACGACGACGGCTTCTTCGACAGCACCGACACGACCACCGGCGGCACGCTCGCCGCGGGCGGCGGCGGCGGCGGCTCGAACTCGATCATCGTGTCGGGCTTCGACTTCCGTCTCGGCCAGGCCGGCGCGCTGTTGACCGTCACCTCGCTGCTCGACGTCTCGACGACGGGCGGCGCGTCGGCGGCCTCCACGGCCATCGACACCGCGCTGACGGCCCTCAACGGCAACCTGGCCACCCTCGGCTCGCAAGCCAAGGCGCTCGACGTGCAGAAGACCTTCCTGTCGAAGCTCTCCGACACGATCGAAGCCGGGATCGGCAACCTCGTCGACGCCGACCTCGCGAAGGAATCGGCCCGCCTCCAGGCGCTGCAGGTGAAGCAGCAGCTTGGCGCGCAGGCCCTCTCCATCGCGAACCAGGCGCCGTCCATCGTTCTGTCGTTCTTCCGCTAAGCGGAACGACGGGGCAGGGGAGCGGGCCGGCACCCGCTCCCCATCTCCCGCTCTAGGGACGCCATGAGACGGAGCCATGAAGACCGAGGCTATCTTCGCGCCCGCCGCGCTTCGCCTCGACGTCCAGCTGCCCGCGCCGATCAAGGCGGATGCTGGGTCTGAAGCGGTAGAAGCGGCGAAGGCGGACACAACGGCTGTGCAGCCTGCGCTGCTGGTCGCGGGCGAACTCGTCATCGAGATCGACGCGGCCGCGCAGCGGTTCGTGCACAAATTCTTCGATCCGCGCTCGCAAGAATTGACGCTGCAATATCCCAGCGATCAGCAGCTTGCGTTTGCGCGCGGACTGAACGCATACCTGCGCGCGCGCTTCCCCTGAGCGCGGCGTAAACGACCCCGCTACGCGCCGACGCCGCAGCCCGGCGTATGGATAATTTTGTGTAAACGTTAATCCTTTATTAACACTTAACGCGCTTTGTGCGCGCAGCGAGCGGAAGCTCGCCGCGCGTCGCTTGTGCGCATCTCTGCGCTGGGCGCAGACTTGTTGGCGACGCCGCGCACAATCCGAAGGAGCGCGTCATGGTCGGCACCGTCAATCCGTCCTCACTCACCAGCGCCGGCGCCGCGTTCGATGCGCGCCCGTCGCGGGACGCGCAGCGCCCGGCGGAATCAGATGGCCACACCACGCGCGCTGCGGGCGGCGAAGAGCGCGACCCCGCGCTCGCTTGGCGCGCGGCGCGTGAAAGCGCGCGCCTGGCGCTCGCCGATCTCGACCTCACGCTGTCCGCCGGCAACGCCGCCGCCGCGCTCGCGGCGCAGATCGGGGACGCTGCGCGCGCCAATGACGCCGCGCTTGTCGCGTCTCTGCTGGAAGAGTTCCGCGCCGGGGTTTCATCGGCCATCGAGGCCGGCGGGTCCGGCGCCGCCGGCGCCGTGGTGCGCGTTCAGATCGAAGCGGATGCGCCGCCGTTCGAGATCGCCGGGCTTGATCTGCGCGTAAAGGCCGAAGCCGGCGAGCGCGCGGCCGTGCAATTCACGACGTCTAGCGGCGCAGCCTCGCCTGACGATGCGGCCGCCGTCGCGCGCGCCGCCGACGAGACGCTCGCGCGCATCCAAGCCGAGCTCACGCGCTTGCGCGGCGCGGCGCAGCGGCTTGAAACCCACGATGCGTTTCTCGCCGCCGCCGAAGGCGCGTTGGCGGGCGGCGTGCGGGCCGATCTCAACGCCGAGACCGCGCGGTTGCTGGCGCTCCAGGTGCGCCAGGGCCTGGTTGCGGGCGCGGGCGCGATCGCCACCGCCAACCCCGAGTCCGTGCTCGGATTGTTTGCGCGCGACTAGACCTCAGCCGCTCGTCTCCGGATCGCCGGCGCGCGCCGGCTTTTGCGCGGCGGCTTTCGCGGCCGCCTGCCGGATGCGCCGGCGCCGGGTCGGCCGATAGCGGAAGAACCGCACGATCGCGTTCGCGAACACGGTGGCCGCCGCCGCCGTCATCCCCACCGCGATCGAGATCAGCGTGACGACATTTGCGGTGAGCGCGCTTGTCCATGTCGTTGTGCCGTGCGCGGCGTGCACGAGGGCGCGGCTGTCGGTCAGGCGCTTGGCGACGGCGGTCGCGCGATCGCCGCCGGCCTGCGCGACGAGCCGCAGGCGCGGCAAGTCTGCATTGCTGCGCGCCTGCGCCAGAAGCCGCCCCGCGCCGCGTGACGAGGTCGCCGCGGTCATCGCGCCGATGTCCTCAAGCAGCGCGGCGAAGGCGTCCAGAGCGCGCATGTCGGCGTGTGTGTGGAAGGCGCGCGCAACGCCGCGCCCGCCGTCGCTCTGCGCCGCCGCCGCGGCGACGGCGCCGCGCAACGGCCCGTCGGGAAACACAATGCGTGCGCGCGCCTCGAGCGCGGCGGCGAAACGGCGGTGCAGGCGTCCCGCACGGCGCGCATCGCGCAGCGCGGCTGCGCCGCGCGCCGCGTTCGGCGAGATTGCGTCGCTGAACGCCACGTGCAGCGCCATCAGCGAAAGCGCCAGGTGATCGTCGTCGCGGCCTGCTATCCAGTTCTGCGCTTGCCGCTGCAGATCGCCGAGCCCGCCATAGCCGATGAACGCGGCGGAGTCGGGCGCGGCGTCCGCCTGCGCCATCCAGGCGGCCGCATCCTGGAATACGCCGCGCGTCTCGTTCGACAGCAGTTCGGCCGCCGCCGCGGCAATCTCCGCGTCGGACGGATCGGCGTCGAGCGTGCGGTTGATCCGCGACGCGGCGCCGCCGCCCAGCATCGTCCGCGCACTGAGCACGAAGCCGCGCGCGGCGTGGGGATCGCCCTCGCGCAGTTCGCGCGCCACCAGTTCTTCCCAGCCGCGGCGGCGGCTCAAGCCCTGCGGCGCCAGCCGCGCGGCGATCTCTTCGACGGCGTTGCGGGTTTCAGCGCGCGCCGCCGGCGTCGAGGGGAAACCGAAGACGGCGGGATCGTCGAGCGTGTGCGCGAGGGCTGCGCCGGCGAACGGCGCAAGGAACAGGCACGCGTTCATCAGCAGCGCCGACAGCGCCCCGGACGCCAGAATCCTGCGCAGCACACTCAACATCGTCCGCCTATTGCGGCGAGACCTTGGGTGCTCGTGCGCGCGCCCGCAAGGGGCGCCGTTGCGGCTGTCAGGCGGTCTTGTTGAGTGCGACGGGCGTGGGGCCGCTGGCGCCGGCGAACGCGCCGTCGGCTCCATAGGCGCCGGCGCCGGTGGTGTGGCGCGCCACCTCTTCCGCGATCGCCTGCACCAGGCCTTCGCTCAGAATCTTTACCGCTTCAAGCGCCAGCGTGTGCGCGGCGAGCGCTTCGTTCAGCGCTTCGGTCGCGCGCCGCAACGCGGCGTGCATCGTGGGCGCCGCGCCCGTGATCAGAGCGGGCTCCGCCTTGATCCGCGCCATCTCCAGACGGTAGGCGTTCACGAGGCGCGCCTTCTCCTCGGCGGCGTCGCCGTTGGGCAGGGGCTTGCGCGCTTCGATCAGCGCAGTCTCCTCGCGCAGAATGGCGATCAGGCGTTCAGTGAGCGCGAGCAATTGGCCGGCGCGGTCGGCGGCGTCGTCAGCGATCAGCGCCATCGCGATCCTCCGTAGGCTGAGCTTGGATGGTCTGGAGACGCTGCAACTCGGCGACGATCGCGTCGGCCAGACCCACGCCGCCGGCCTTGGCCATGCTCTGCGCGTAGCGCTCCACCAGCATCGGGCGGAACATCTGTTCGCCGTCGCCGCCGCCGCCCAAGCCGTCCGTGTCGAGCGCGGAGAACGCCGGCTGCAGCAATTCCGCCAGCACCATGCCCTCGAATTCCTCCGCGACGCGACGGATCTCCTGCATCTGCGCATCGAGCGGCGCGCGCAGGAGCGGGCGCGGGGCGGAGAGCGCGGCGAGCGCGGGAAGCGTGCGGAGCGGGGCCGGCTCAGCCATCACATCACCTCGATTTCCGCCTGGATCGCGCCGGCCGCCTTCAGCGCCTGCAGGATCGAGATCATGTCGCGCGGGCTGACGCCGAGCTTGTTGAGGCCGTCCACCAGATCGCGCAGGCGCACGCCTTCGATCACGGCGAGATCGCCCATGTCTTCGTCGACGTTCACGCTCGTCTGCGGCACGACGACGGTCTCGCCGTCGCTGAGCGGGGCGGGCTGCGACACGCGGGGGCTTTCATTGACGGAAATCGTGAGGTTGCCCTGCGCCACCGCGACGGTGGAGACGCGGACGTTCTCGCCCATCACGACGACCCCGGAGGTCTCGTCGATCACGATCCGGGCCGGGGTGTCGACAGCGACTTCGAGCCCTTCGATCTGTGCGATGAGCGCGACCATGTCGCCGGCGTAGCTTTGTCCGCGGCGCACGGCGACCGAGCCCGGCGAGAGCGCGCGCGCGGCGTCGCCGCCCAGCGCGCCGTTGATCGCCTGCGCGATCCGCCGCGCGGTGGTGAAGTCTGGATTGCGCAACGCCAGGCGCAACTCGTCCTGCGCGGCGATGTCGAAGGCGAGTTCGCGCTCAACCAGCGCGCCGGAGGCGATGCGTCCCGCCGTCGGCACGCCGCGCGAAACCGACGAGCCGGACTGGCCCTGCGCCGAGAACCCGCCGATGGCCACGGGTCCCTGCGCCACGGCGTAGACCTGCTGATCGGCGCCCATCAGCGGCGTCACCAGCAATTGCCCGCCCGCCAGCGAGCGCGCATCGCCGAGCGCCGAGACCGAGACGTCGATCCGCGATCCCTGCGCCGCGAACGGGGGCAGGTTCGCCGTCACCATGACGGCGGCGACGTTGCGGGTGTTGAGATTGCCGTTGGTGGAGGAGACGCCCATGCGCTCCAGCATCGCGGCGAGGCTCTCGCGCGTGAACGGCGAATTGCGCAGACTGTCGCCGCTGCCGGCGAGGCCCACAACGAGGCCGTAGCCGACGAGCTGGTTCTCGCGCACGCCCTCGAAATCGGCGATGTCCTTGATCCGCGGCTCAGCGAACGCCGGCGCCGCAAACGGCGCGTTGAGCGCCAGCGAGGCGCAGGCGAGCGTCAGCGCGCGCGCGAACACGGAACGACCCATGCCTCCGTTCCTCGCGCGATGCGGTTAAAGAACCCTCTTTTTTTGCGCGCCTGCGCGGTGACGGAAGTCCCGCGGTCGCGGCGCGCGGTGATCGGCGGCCGGCCATGCGGTCGCGGGCGTGTTTACACCGCACCCGGCGGCGCGGTCTCGCGCGCGTCGCTCCAAGGACCGGTGCGGGCGCGCGCGCCAGTGCCGCTAGTGCGGTTCCGACCCGAAATACTCGTGGGGGAAGGGCGTCGCGGGGCCAAGCCAGCGCGGCTGTCCACCGCGGGCTTGCCGGGTGTCCTGGCGCCATCGTCCGGCGCTGTCCGTCCATTCATGGACGTCGGGTCTGCGATCGTCGTCCACGTCCGACCACACCGACCAACCGTCGTCGGCGTCGCGGCTCCACCACAGGCGAACGCCTTGTCGCCGGCCCGCGTATGCGTGCTTTGCCGATACGAAACCGTGTCCTTCATCGTATTGCTGGAAGCGATCGATCTGACGCTCCGGCCAGAAACAGATCGCGCCCATCAAGCCCAAGCAGCAGGCGATAAGGAGCGCGCGGTCTTGCGATGCAGCCGCCATCCCCGCAGCAGTAACGCTTTCAGCCCAACGGGCCAATCGCACGCTGGCTTATTCTTCGCGGGCGCCGGGTTCGTTGGCGGCGGAGACGCTGGCGATCGCCTGGGCTTGCGCGTCGGCGACGGCGCGGTCGGCTTCCAACGCGGCGGCGACCACGTCTTCGCCCTTGGCCTGCCGCTCGGCTTCATCGGTGGAGCGCGCCACATTGACGGTGATCGTCACCGTCACCTCCGGATGCGGCTTCACTTTCACAACGTGCAGCCCGATCGCCTTGATCGGCTTGTCGAGCACGACCGAATTGCGCGCGATCTGCATGCCTTCCGCGGCGATCGCCTCGGTCACGTCGCGGGCGGAGACCGAGCCATAGAGCTGGCCGCCTTCGCCGGCCTGACGGATAAGCACGTAGCTCTTGCCGTCGATCTTCTCTGCGCTGGTCTGGGCGGCGGCGCGGGCCTCGGCGTTGCGGGCCTCGATCTCGGCGCGCTGGGCCTCGAACCGCTTACGGTTTTCTTCCGTGGCGCGGAGCGCCTTTTTCTGCGGCAGCAGATAATTGCGCGCGAAGCCCTGGCGGACCTTCACCTCGTCGCCGATGCCGCCAAGGTTCTCCACGCGCTCAAGCAGGATGACTTGCATGGGTCAGTCTCCTCACTGGACCGCGTAGGGGAGGAGCGCGAGATAGCGCGCGCGCTTGATCGCCTTGGCGAGGATGCGCTGCTTCTTCTGCGACACCGCCGTGATCCGGGAGGGCACGATCTTGCCCTTCTCGGAGATGTAGCGCTGCAAGAGCTTCACGTCCTTGTAGTCGATCTTCGGCGCGCCGGCGCCGGAGAACGGGCACACCTTGCGCCGCCGTCCGAACGGACGGCGCGCGGGGATGTTGGTCATGTTGAGCTTGTTGACGCCGCCTTTGGCCATGGCTCAATCCTCCTCGCCCGAATTGTCTTCGCCGCTGTCGGCGTCGTCGCGGCCTTCGCGGCGTTGCCGGCGGCGCTCGTCGCGGTCGCGCCGCGCCAAAACCGGCGAGGGCTCGGGATCGAGTTCGTCCACGCGGATCGTGATGTAACGCAGCACGTCTTCGTTGATGCGCTGGCGCCGCTCGAGTTCGTGGACGGCCTCGGGCGTGGCGTCGATGTTGATGAGGCAATAGTGCCCCTTGCGGTTCTTGCGCACGCGGTAGGCGAGATTGCGCAAGCCCCAGTATTCAGTCTTGCCAATCTTGCCGCCCAGTTCATTGATCGTGTGGGTCACGTCTTCGACGAGCGCGTCGACCTGTTGCGGCGAGATATCCTGCCGCGCGATGAGCACGTGTTCGTAATAGGCCATAATCCTCTTCCTGGATGACCCGCGGCGCTCAGGCGGGGGAAGGCTCCCGCCCCAACGATGGACCCCGGACGCGAAAAAGAAGCGCCGGGGCCGCGAGGTCTGACGAAGCGCGGGAAAATACGGATCGCGCCCCAAAAGGCAAGCCGAAACCGAGGCGCTCGCGCGCGGGCTGCGAAGATGCTTTAGAGGCTCCCATGACCATAGCATTCCTGTTTCCGGGGCAAGGCTCGCAAGCGCCCGGCATGGGCAAGAGCCTTCACGACGCCTTCGGCGCGGCCCGCGAGGTGTTCCAGGAGGTGGACGACGCGCTCGGCGAACGGCTCTCCGGGCTGATCTTTGAAGGGCCGGCCGACACGCTCACCCTCACCGCCAACGCGCAGCCCGCGCTGATGGCGGTCAGTCTCGCCGCGATGCGCGCGCTCAAGGTCGAGTTCGGGGTGGACGTGACGCGGGCCGCCTATGTCGCGGGGCATTCCCTCGGTGAATATTCCGCGCTGGCCGCCGCCGGCGCGCTGACGGTCTCGGACGCGGCCCGGCTCCTCCGCATTCGCGGCGACGCGATGCAGGCGGCGGTCCCGGTCGGCGCGGGGGCGATGGCGGCGCTGATCGGCAAAGTCGATCTCGCGCTCGCCGAGGCGATCGCGGAGGCCGGCGCCGCGGCGGGGATCGTGGTCGTCGCCAACGACAATAATGTCGGCAATGTCGTGATCTCGGGCACGAAGGCGGGCGTGGACGCCGCGATCGCGGCGGCCAAGGAGAAGGGCGTGCGCGCCGTGCCGCTGGCGGTGTCGGCGCCGTTTCATTCGCCGCTGATGCAGCCGGCCGCGGACGCGATGGCGGAAGCGCTGGCGGCGGCGACGATCGCGCCGCTGGCCGCGCCCTTGGTGGCGAACGTGACGGCCCAGCCGGTCACGGCGCCGGCGGAGGTGCGCCGGCTGCTGGTGGAGCAGGTGACGGGCCGGGTGCGCTGGCGCGAGAGCGTGAACTGGATGGCCGGTCCCGGCGGGGTCTCGCGGTTCGTTGAGACCGGCGCCGGCAAGCAGCTCACCGGCATGGTCAAACGGAACGCGCCCGACGCGGAGGCGCTGGCGCTCAACGAACCCGCCGATCTCGAAGCGTTCGCGAAGAGCGTGTGACGGAACGCGCGTTTCCAGCCCGCACAAAAGGCCCCCCCCCCGCGCGGGAGAAGGGAGAAGAAGCGCTCAACCCGGCGCCATGCCGCCGGTGGCGGCGACCCATTGCTCCACCAGCTGGCGTGTGACCGAGAGCGGGGTTGCGCCGTTCAGCAGGACAGTGTCGTGGAAGCCGCGCAGATCGAACTGCGCGCCCATCACGCCCCTGGCCCATTCGCGCATCGCCGCGATCGCCTGGCGCCCGACCATGTAGCCGCAGGCCTGGCCCGGCCACACGCTGTAGCGCTCGATCTCGGTGACGATGTTGGATTCCTCATCGCCGGTGGCGGCGACCATGGACTGGATCGCCTGTTCGCGGGACCAGCGCTTGGCGTGCATGCCGGTGTCCACCACCAGCCGCGAGGCGCGGAACGCGGCCGATTGCAGATAGCCCAGCCGGCCGAGGCGATCGTCCGCATACATGCCCATCTCGTCGGCGAGCTGTTCGGCGTAGAGGCCCCAGCCCTCCTGGTAGGGGTTGAAGCCTAGGATCGCGGAGCGGAAGAACGGCAGGCCCTCGGATTCCTGCGCCAGAGCGATCTGCCAGTGATGGCCCGGCACGCCTTCATGATAGGTGAGCGTCGGCAGGGTGAATTTCGGCCATTCGTTCGCCGGGTCGCGCAGATTGATGTAGTACGCGCCGGGGCGCGATCCATCGAGCGCTGCCGGCTGGTAATAGCCGCCGGGCGCGCCGGCTTAGGTGTATTCCGGCACCCGCTTGATCTCAAGGCGCGCGCGCGCCTGGCGGCCCATCACTTCCGGCATCCGCGCCTCGATCGCCTGCACCTGCGCATTGAGCGCGGCGAGGAGCTGTTCGCGGCCTTCATCCGTGGACGGATAGATCTGGTCCGGGCGCTGCGCGATCTGGCGCACGCGCTCGGCGATCGTGCCGCGCGTCAAGCCTTCGGCGCGTAGGATCTGATCCATCTCGCTGTTGAGCGCGGCGACGAGTTCGACGCCCATCGTGTGGATCTCATCGGCGGTCATGGCGGTGGTGGTGTTCTGGCGGAGCGCTGCGGCGTACATCTCAGCGCCGCGCGGCAGCCGCCAGCATCCCGCGTCATGCACCGCGCCGCGCCGCGTTTGGCGCAGCGCCGCGATCTGGGCTGCGTAGGCGGGCAGCACCTCGCCGGCGAGGATCTGGCGCGCGTTCTCGGTCAGCGCCGCGCGATCGGCGTCGGCGAGGCCTTCCACGTTCGCAAGCTTGCCGGCGAACGAGGATACGAGCGGGTTGGCGTCGCCGGCGAGCCCGGCGAACGCTTCAAGCTGCGTGATCGCCTTGTCGATCGCGAAATCCGGCGGCGAGACGCCGGCGGCGACATCCGCGCGGTGGCGCTCGGTCTCGGTGGCCACGTTGCGCGCGAAGGCGCGCATGCGGGCGAGATAGGCGTCGGCCTGGTCGCGGCTGGCGACCGGGTGAACGCTGGCGAGAAAATCCGGCGTCTGCGTGTAGGCGCCGGTGAGCTGGGAGACGACATAGGGCGTGCCCGCGCCGGCGGTGTTGGGGAATTGCATCGTGGCGAGCAGATCGTCGAGCGCGGTGACCACCACCTCGCGCGAGACCACGTCCTGGCCGTGCAGGGCGGCGGGATCAATCGCGCGGGCGCGCGTCAGTCCGCTCTCGATGATCGCCTTGAAGCGCGCCTGCGCCGCGACGGAGGAATCGGCCAGCCGGTCGATATAGCGCCCGCCCGCCATCTCCTCTGGAACGGCGAGATAGGTCGCGAACTCCGGGATCTCGCGCAGATAGGCGGTGGAGAGCTCGTTCATCAGCGTCTGGATGGACGAGGGACCGGCGGTCGCTTGCGCATCCGGCGTCGGCGCCGCCTCCATCGTGCCGGCGCAGCCGGAGAGCACCGCCAAGCTTGCAGCGCCCGATCCGAGCACAGTGCGTCGTGTGAATTGCATGTCATGTCCCCTCGAAGATGCGGCGCCGTGCGCCCGTGCTTGGTTCTGATTTTAAGGCCTTTGCGGCGGAACGCATCCCGGGCGCGACGAGCTGTCGGCGGGTCTCGTGCGCAAGATGCCGCGCGCGGCGGGACTGGAGGCGCCTCAGCCCTCGACCGCCTGCTGGCCGTGCTCGCCGGTGCGGATGCGGATCACGTCGTTCAGATCGTGCACCCAGATCTTGCCGTCGCCGATCTTGCCGGTGTGGGCGGCTTCCTGGATCGCGGCGCACACCCGTTCCACCAGCGCCGGGGCGATCGCGACCTCAACCTTCACCTTCGGCAGCAGCTTCACCTCATATTCCGCGCCGCGATACACTTCCGTCTTGCCGCGCTGGCGGCCGAAGCCGCGCACCTCGGACACAGTCATGCCGGCCACGCCCGCGTCCTTGAGCGCGTCCAGCACCGGATCGAGGCGCGAAGGCTTGATGATGGCGGTGACGAGCTTCATGGCGTTCCTGAAACCTGTCCGTTTGTCATAATCGCAAGGCGTGGGCGCCGCCAAGCCGGTTCGCGTCTAGGTCGCGCGCGCCGACTGCGGCGCGCCGACGCGTCGCCGGGCCGGCGCGCTCGGCGTCGCCGTCAGGCGCTTGACCGCCTCCATCAGGAGCAGCCCGCCGAACGGGCTCCACAACACGCCGCCGGCGCGCTCGAATGGGTAGGCGAGGCGCGATAGCCACCGGACAGGCGGCAGATAAAGCGCCCGCGCGCGCGCCGCCGGCTCAAACATCCCGTCCGACAACAGCGTCGCCAGCTGGCCGCGCGAGTACGGCCGGCCGTGCCCGAAAGGCGTGTGCTCGGCGCGGGCCCAAAGCCCCGCGCGATTGGCGACGATCACGACGAGGCGGCCCTCCGGCGCCATGACGCGCCACACCTCGCGCAGCAGCGCGCGGGCGCTGTCTGCCTCCTCCAGGGCGTGCACGATCAGCACGCGGTCGAACAGCGCATCCATGAACGGCAGGCGCGTCTCGTCGGCAAGGCAGGCAAGCCCGCGTGCGCCGCTGGGCCAAGCGTGGGCGCCTTGCGCGGCGGGCATCGCCAGCGCCACGCGCCGCGCGCCGGCGCGGAAGCGATCGAGATAGGGCGCAGCATAGCCGAGGCCCAGGACGTCGCGCCCATCGGCATGCGCCCACAGGCTCGCAAGGCGGCGCGCGGCCATCCGTTGCGCGACCCGACCAAGCGGGGCGGCGTAGAAACGCTGGAGAGTCGCAACATCGACGCGCATCGCGAAATCGCCTTTTTGCGTCAGCGCCGTTTCGGCTTAGGATCGCGCATGCTCGAAATCCATCAATTCCCCTGCCTGGAAGATAATTACGGCATTCTGGTTCACGATCCGGAAAGCGGCGAGACGACCACGATCGATACCCCCGACGCCGACGCCATCCTCGCGGCGTGCGCGGCGAAGGGCTGGCGCCTCACGCAGATCTGGAACACGCATTGGCATCCGGACCATGCCGGGGGCAACGCCCCGCTTAAGGAAAAGACCGGATGCCTCATCACCGGCCCGGCCGAAGTTTCGCGCATCGGGATGGCGCCGGATCGCGTCGTGGTGGAGGGCGACGGCGTGCATCTGGGCGAAGCGCAGGCCGCGGTGATCGATGTCGGGGGCCATACGCTGGGGCACATCGCATACTACATCGCCAAGGAGAACGTCGGGTTCGTCGGCGATTCGCTCTTTGCGCTCGGCTGCGGGCGGATGTTCGAAGGCGAGCCGAAGCAATTCTGGACGAGCCTCTCCAAGCTCGCCGCGCTGCCTGACGACACCACGCTCTATTGCGCGCATGAATACACCGCCTCGAACGCGAAGTTCGCGTTGAGCGTCGATCCCGACAATGCAGCGCTGCAGACGCGCGCGGAAGAGATCAAGCGCCTGCGCGCGGCGAACAAGCCGACGGTGCCGATGGTGCTGGCCGAGGAGAAGCGCACCAATCCGTTCCTGCGTGCGCCGATCCTCAAGGCTCGGCTTGGGATGGCCGATGCGCCGGACCACGAAGCGTTCGCGAGAATCCGCGAGATGAAGGACAATTTTCGGTGATCAGCGCCGCAGCGATCATCCGTACGCTGAACATGCGCCCGCATCCCGAGGGCGGGCATTTCGTCGAGACCTTCCGCGACGAGGCCGGGGTCAAAGGCCGCGCGCATGCGACCGCGATCTATTTCCTCCTGCAGCGGTTCGAGGTGTCGCACTGGCACCGGATCGACGCGACGGAAATCTGGCTCTGGCACGCGGGCGCGCCAATCGAACTGAAGATTGACGAGGCGACCGTCGTGCTCGGGCGCGACATCGCCGCGGGCGAGCGGCCCCAGGCGGTGGTGCCGGCGCATGCGTGGCAATCAGCGCGCAGCCTTGGGGATTGGACGCTGGTCTCCTGCGTCGTCGCGCCCGGTTTCGAGTACGCGGGCTTCGAACTCGCGCCGCCGAACTTCGCGCCGCAATGATTGGTTGGTCATGGCGCGAAGGCGCCGTGACGGAGACCCCATCGCCGAGGCGCGCCGATTGGCATAACCGGCGCGATCCAGCGCCGGCGCGCCCTAATCCAGGCGGCGATTCTCGGTGAGCAGCACGTTCGAGATCGTGTGCGAGGAGGGGCGCCCGGCATAGCCTTGCGCGGGGTTGACGCCGATCGCGAGTTCGCCGTCGCGCAGCTGTGCGCGGGCCTGGTCGCTGCGCTGGATCGTGATGCGCACGACCGATGCGCCCGGCGGCGCCTGCGCCACGCCGGCGATTGCGCGCTCCGCCGCGTCGATGATCAGGCCGGCTTCGGCGCCGCGGGCTTCGCGGGGCGCGGTGATGATGATCGGGCGTCCGAGGCGCTGGGAGGCGATGGTGGAGAGCTGCGTCATGCGCCGCTGATATTGCGCGACCTCGATCGGCGCCGGCGTCAGCCGGGGCGCCGCGCCTTCGGCGCCCGCCGCTTCGCCGTTGCGGTGCAGGCGGGTGTAGATCGTCACGCCGCCGTTCGGCGTGATGCGCAGCCGAATCTGATCGGCGTCGTCGCGATAAAGTTCGCCGCCGCCCGATGCGCCGACCGAATGCAGGACGTGCACTTCGGACTCGCCCTCAAACTGCAGAAGCGCTGTGCGCCCCGAGCGGTCAAAGGTGAAGCGCACGCGCGAATCCGGCGTCGAATAGCGCGTCGACGGGCCGATGCGCATGTCGTTGGGCTGGCCGTTGAAGCCGGGCGGGAGTTGCTGCGCCTCTGCGGGCGCGCCGACCCCTGCGCCGAGACCTGTGAGAGCCAGAGCGGCGGCGACCGCGCCCGTGAAGCTCAGCGGACGCGAATTTGGGGGACGAGAGGCCGCGCCGCTCTGGCTCATGGGGCCGCTTATGCCCCCTAGAAACGGGCGGTTTTTGGACTTCGTTGCGGCGGCTTCACACCTGTTGTCAAAATGTCACGATCTATTGGCGCGCCGGAACCGCGACGGGGACGCCATTGTGGCGGCGCGCCGAGGGCCGGAACCGGCCGTGCTCGTCGAAGCGCTTTGACACTGCGATCGGCGTCCCGCCGTACGGCAACGAGAACGGGCGGTGCGAACGATCATCGCGGGGTAAACGCGGCTGCTCCCGCAAGGCCGGCGCCG
>WGOB01000032.1 GCA_016124255.1 Alphaproteobacteria bacterium
GCATCGGTGGGTCTCCCGGAGGTGTCCCCATGATCCCCGTCGCCGACCCCATCCGCCACAAGGCGCAGATAAAATCCAGAACCCGTATCAGAGCGATCGAGGACGACGCGCAACGGGAGGACCGATCGTCGGGCGGCCGGTCCTGGGAGTCATATAGCGCGCAGCCAAAGACCACACGCCCGCATACGTCGCGGCCGGAAGCGCGGGCCCTTCGCCGGGCTCTCGAAAGAGTCGGAACAGGGGCATCAATGCGCCATTTTTTCGGGAGATTTCTTCGACGGTCGATCGTGGGGTCGAAGTCCCCGCGAGAAGGCGTCCTTCCTCGCGGGGTCTGACTCGCTTCCTGACCGCCCCTTCGATCAGCCGGTGCCGGCGGTCTCGGACTCGGCGTTCGAGGCGCCGTAGCGATAGCCGTACCCGTAGCCGTACTGGCCGGAGCCGGTCTCGGGGGCGCGGACGCCGTTGACCACCGCGCCCAGCACGGTCACGCCCACGTTCGCCAACCGGAGCTTGGCCCGCTCGACCAGCGGGAATCGGCTCGAATCGTGACGGACCGCCAAGACGGCGCCATCGGTCCACTGGCCGATCAGGAGCGCGTCGGGGACGGGCAGGACCGGCGGGGCATCGACCAGGATCACGTCGTACTGAGGGCGGAAACCGTCGAGGACTCGCCCCAGGGCTTCACCCTGGAGCAAGCGGCTGGGATCGGCCTGGGCCCGGCCCGCCGGCAGGAGCGTGAAGGCGGTCGGTCCGTCGCCCTGGACCTCCAGCGTGACGTCGCGCGCCTCGACCTCTCCCTTGAGGACGTCGGCCAGACCCAAAGTGACCGGCAGTTCCAGCTTCTCCGAGAGCGAGGGGTTGCGAAGGTCGCAGTCGACCAGGAGGGTCCGTAGTCCGGCGTTGGCGAAGCGGTAAGCGAGGTTGGCGGCCAGCGTCGTCTTGCCCTCGCCCCCGGTGGCGCTGGTGATGAGCACGCAACGGCGGGCCGTCCCCTTCTTCGAGGTCGAGGCGCCCGGTCCGGCCGAGTAAAGGGCGACGCGGAGGTGGTCCATGCACTGGACGAAAGCGTCGACCTCGCGGCGGGCCCGGAGCTCGTCGCGGGGCCGCATCGGACCGTCGAGCGCCCGCAGAGGCGCCGACGGCAAGGGCGGCACGACGCCCAGGACCGTCAGTCGCGCCCGGCCCGGCAGTTCCTCGGGATCGGCCACCCGCGCCGCTCGCGCCTCGACCAGCGAGAACATGGCCAGGAGCACCAGCAGGACGGCCGGCGGCACCACCGCCATGACCCGCAAGCGGCGGTTGATCGAGCGCATCCCGCGCGGGCTGGCCTCGCTCCGGATCTGGACCGGCGTCGGACTCTTGGCCTCGTACTTCAACTGCTTGAGCTGCTCCTCGACCGACGCCAGGCTCTCCTCGGCCTTGGCCAGGTCGACGCGGGCGAAGTCGATCTTGAGCGCGTTGTTCTTGTTCAGATCGCTGTCGATGCGGACCTTGCGCAACCGTTCGGTGAAGCTGGCTTCCTGGGCCCGGAGCGTCTCGACCTCGATCTCGGCCTGGCGGAGTTGCTGGTGTCCTTCGCCGCCGGCGTCGCGCTCGACCATCTTTCGGAGCCGGGGCGCCATCGACCGCCAATGCACTTCTCGCCGTTCCAGGACTTCCTGAATCCTCTGTTCGGCCAGGCGGATGGCCGGATCGTTGCCGCTGCGCGCGACGTTTCGGGTCTTGGCGATCGAGGACTGGAGCCGCTCCAGATCCTGCTGGATGACTTGCACGCGAGGATCGGCGTAGAACCGGTCCCTCATCTCGTTGTCGATCTCGGCCTGCGTCAGCGAGGTTTGCGCCACGGTCTTCCGGAGCCGGTCCAGGAGCATCTCGGACGCCTGGAGCCGGATCCGGACGTTGGACAGTTCGTCGGCCATCTCCTCGTACTTCTTGGCGGTCGTGCGGTTGGTGTCGCGCAGGCTCTCGACATCGGTCGTGCCGACTTGCCGGCCCAGCGACTCCAACTCCGTCCGCTTCCGCGTGACCTCGGCGCTATGCTCGCGGACCATGACCTCGAAGAGCTCGATCCGCTCGTTGGTCTCCTGGTCGGTCCAGTTCTTGACGTTCTTGAGGTAGGCGCGGATCACCGCGTTGATGATGTCGGCGGCCTCGGTCGGCGACTCGCTGGTCATGGCGACCTGGATCAGCGACGTCCCGCGCTTGCTGGCGACGACCAGGCTATCGCGGATCTGCGCCTCCAGATCCTCGGCGCCGCGAAGGCTGGGCAGGTCGGCCAGTTCGGGGTGATCGGCCAGGGCGGTGCCCAGGACCTTCGTATTGGTGATGAGTTGGACCTGGGTTTCGAGGAAGAAGCCCGAGTTGTCGGCATTGAAGCCCCGCGCGTAGATCTCGCGCGCCGGCGCCGCGACCTCGATCCAGGCCACCGCCTGGTACAAGGGCGGGATCCGGACCCACGCCAGGGCCATCAGGCCGGCCGAGAGCGCCAGCCAGACCGGCAGGATCGCCCACCAGTAACGCTTCAGGGCCCGATACACCAGGCGGGTCGTGAAGACCTTGGCCTGGGGCGGCTCAACGGCCGGCGTCCCCGACTCGACGGCGACCGGCGCGCTGGGGATGCCCAGGCGGTAGGTCTCGCCGCGGAGGACCACCGCCGACCCGTTCGCCTCGATCGTGGCGGTCGAGCCTCCGGGCAAGGCGGCGATCGGCTCGCCCGAATGATGCTGTCCGTTGCCGGGGGCGGAGTGGTGGTCCATCGGAGGGTCTCGGGCCGCCGCGTCGCGGGGAGGGTTCGGAATCCGTGCCGAAAGGGAGGACGACGGGAGGTCAGGGGCGGCCGACCGCGGCCACGCGCTTTTCCAATTCGGGGACCAGCAGCGCCAGGAACGCCTCGGAGGGATTGGCCGAATCGTCCTCGAACGGCGCGGCGTCTCCCCCCTGCCCCGTCTTGGCCTGGGCCGGCAAGTCGGCGCTGGTGCGCTCGCGGTCGGTGACGCGCCGGCCGACATGGACCTTGTACATGCCGGCGATCCGCTCGACCTGCTTGAAGACGCCCAGGTCCAGGGCCCAGCGTCCGCCCAGGAGCCAGGCGTAAAGGACTTCCTGACGCTCGGCCGAGGCCCCTTCGCCCTTGGCGTAGACCAGGGCCCGGAACGTCGCGTTCCGCTCGCTGGTGGGGATGCGGCGACCGGCCGGACCATCGACCGCGAGGTAGCCGGCCGAGGGGTAGCAGTTCTCGGGGGCGTGGATGAACATCGCCGCCGGAGGACCGTACAGAACGATCACCTCCAGCGTCGTTCCGGTGCGCGAATCGACGTAGCGACGGTAAAGGCGGTCGGTCGCGCCGGTGGCTCGGGCGATTCGGGGGTCAAGCTGGGTATCCTCGCCGCGCCAGGGCCCGAGGTTCCTGGGCAGGCTTTCCAGGGGGAACGGCGAGATACGGGCCTGGTCGGCCAGCGCGCGGACGCGAGACTCCTGGTAGAGCCGGATAGTCCCGGCCGTGGCCAGCAGGCCGACGGCGACGGCGACGCGCGCCACGATGCTCATGCGACGGGATTTCCTCGGGAGCGGGTCTCTCGGTTGAGCTACGAGGATGACCAATTCCCCCGTCGGATGCAATCGGAGACGGCCCCGGTCGGCGACAGTCCCAACCTTGGCGCGTCAAGGCCGGCAACTTGCGCACCCTGGATGGCCACCCTGCTCCGCCGAATCGCTCGTCGTCCTGGTCCACCGTGGACCAGGGCTTCCCAATGCTCGTCTTCGGATCGTTCCGGGCCGCGCCGTCTTCCTCATTGGCTCGCAAGGGACCGGAGGCTTCGGCGGTCCCGAAATCGGGTCGTGGTCCACCGTGGACCGGACGATACCAGGAGGGTGTGGTCCACCGTGGACCAACCCCGTTCCCGGAGGGGCCGCCGATGGCCATCGTCGTCAGTCTGCTCAACCAAAAGGGCGGGGTCGGCAAGACGAGCTCTTGCCATCACCTCGCCGGCACGCTTGCCGCGCAAGGGCGGCGCGTGCTGCTCCTGGACAACGACCCGCAAGCCTCGCTGACCCAGGGGATCTTCGGTCCCGGCGCGATGCGATCGTTCGGGCCGTCCGAGAGCATGGCCGCGCTCTACGATCCCGACCGCGCGCCGATTCCCGAAGCCGTGATCCGCCCGACGCCGATCGAGGGCGTCTCGCTGGTCCCCGGCTCGGTCCATCTGACCCGCTTCAACCAGATGCCGCCCGAGCGCTGGCATGAGTCCGACGGCGGCATGCGCGAGTTCCTGGCCGATCCCGACGTCGCCGACGCCTTCGATCTGGTCCTGATCGACAACCCGCCCAATCTCCATCTCTGCGGTTGGTCGGCCCTGGTGGCATCGAACGGCCTGGTCGTCCCTTTGCAGGCCGAGGACTACGGAGCCCAGGGGATCGTCGCGGTCCTGGAGGCGGTCGAGGCGGTGCGCCGGCACCGGAACCCGGACCTGGCGACGCTCGGCTTCTTGCTGACGATGTATGACAAGCGGTTGGCGATCCACGTCGCCTACGAGCGCCAGCTGCGCGACCTCTACGGCCCGCTCGTCTTCGACGCGGCCTTTCCCCTGGCCAAGGACTTCAAGGAGGCGGTCGCCAGCCGGCTGCCGATCGCCCGGTACAAGCCCCGCTCGGCGGCGGCCAAGGCCACGGCGGCGGTGGCCGAGGAACTGGTCCGAAGGGCCTCCGAGAGCGCGCGGTCCACCGTGGACCAGGCCGCCGAAAGGGGGGCCGCATGAAGGCCGTCGACCGACTCAAGAACGCGTTCGGCGCCAACATCGCCGAGTCGATCGGCGCCCAGCGGTCCACGGTGGACCAGGCCGGATCGGCGTACCCCGGAGGACCGCCGGTCCACGGTGGACCAACGCCCCCGTCGGCCAACCGTTACGGCGGCGCCTCGCGGCTCAAGGACGCCCTGGCGATCGAGCTTGACCGCATCGAGCCCGATCCCGACCAGCCCCGCAAGCACTTCGACGAACCCGCGCTGAACGAGCTCGCCGCCAGCCTTCGGACACGGGGCCAGTTGCAGCCGATCCGGGTCCGCTGGCATGAGTCGAGCGGTAAGTGGCGGATCGTCAGCGGCGAGCGTCGCTGGAGGGCCGCCCGGCTCGCCGGCCTGGCCGTGATCGTGGCGATCGAGGCCAAGGCCGAGATGTCGCCCGACGAGGTGCTCGAAGACCAACTCGTCGAGAACCTGGTCCGCGCCGATCTCCAGCCGATCGAGGAAGCACGCGCCTACCGCGCCTTGCTCGACTACCGGGGATGTTCGCTCCGGGACCTGGCCGAGTCGTTGAACATCTCGCACCAGACGGTCATGCGGGCTTTGGCGCTCCTGGAACTGCCCGACGATCTCCAGGCGAAGGTCGATACCGGCGCCTTGCCGGCCTCGGCCGCCGCGACGATCGCCCGAGTCGAGGACGACGCCGAACGCCGCGACCTGGCCGAGCGCGTCGAGGCCGGCGCCTTGACCCGTGAGGACGTCGCCGAGGTCGTGCGCCGCAAGGCCGCCAAGAGTGCAAACAAAGGCAAGGGCAGGGGGGTTCCCAAGGCGCGAACTAAACCGGTGGTCCACGGTGGACCAAGGCGAGCGAGCAACGGCGTCAAGGTGCGGATCGAGGCCACGCTCAAGCACGAACTCGCCGACGTCGTGGCGGCCCTGCGCGAACTCGCCGACCGCCTGGCGGCCGAGGTCGAGACGGCCGGGTCGGAAGCCGCTTGAGGCACTCCCCAAAGGTCGGTGGTCCACGGTGGACCAGGGCAAAGACGATCGTGAGCGGCGGGAGCGTCCGGGGTATCAACGCCTTTCGGTCGTTTCCGCCGCCGATCGCCGTTGACTCCTCTGAAGCCTTTTCATAGATAACCCTTCCGGCGGTAAGGAGGCCGAAACGCGCCGAGCTCGCGGTTCGCATTCGCCGACGGAGCGCCCACCTGTGAAGACCGACCTGACGCCGTCCGCGACTCTCGAACGCCAGGGAACCTCCGCCCGGCCCCGACCGATCCGGCTTTCGCGCCTCTTCACCGAGCGGTTGGAGCGAGACCCGAGCACCCGACCCTTCGTCGCCTGGGCGCTGGGCGGTTGGGTCGGCCTGGTTTGCGGTCTGGCCGAAAGCGGTCTTCACCTGGGATGGGAACGCTTCGGAGGACGGGTCCACGATCCCGATCTCTGGGTCAACTGGAACTTGCCCTGGCTGGCCCCACTCTCGCTGGCCGCGTACCTGGCCGGTCTGGGCGCGCTGGTCAGCGTGGTCCGGCGGGTCTTGCCCCGGACCGTGATGTTCCTGGCGCCGTATGCCCTGATCGCTCTGGGAAGCTGGAGCGCGCTCGGAGCGATCCCCGGCCTTCATCCCTGGGCGCGTTGGCTGCTGGTCGCGGGCCTTGCCGCGCGGTTGGGAACGCGGGCGCGGTGGGACTCGGAACGGTTCCGTCGGTTCGCTCGCGTCAGCCTGCCTTATGCGGCCGGGTTGTGGCTGGTCCTGTTTGTCGCTTATGGGGTTTGGCCCGCGACCCGTGAGCTAAGGACCCTGGCGACCGGGCCCCAGCCGCCGCAAGGCGCGCCCAACGTCCTGCTGATCGTGCTCGACACCGTGCGCGCCGACAACCTTGGTCTTTACGGCTACGACCGCGCCACCACTCCGAACCTCGATACCTGGGCCCGGCGCGGCGTGCGGTTCGACCAGGCCCGGTCCACCACGCCGTTCACGCTCGGCACCCATGCAAGTTTATTCACAGGATACTTGATGTCCCAAACGTCGGCGCGGGTCAACGCCCCGCTCGACGGCGCGCGCCGGACCCTGGCGGAACACCTGCGGGACCGGGGGTACGCGACGGCCGGGTTCGTGGGCAACATCTTTTACGGCAGCGCCCACTACGGACTGGATCGCGGCTTCCTCCACTACCACGACGTTCCCGGCAACATCACCCGCCGCGTGACTCCCCGCGAGTTCCTCCGCGCCTGCCGCCTCGGCGAGTACGTCGTCACCCGGTTCGAGCGCAAATGGCGTATCCTGTCCCCGATGCAGCGTCAGCGCCTCGACGCCGGCGAGCTCAACCGCGAGGCCCTGGCGTGGGTCGACCGGACGCGGCCCCGCGAACGCCCCTTCTTCCTCTTCCTCAATTATTTCGACGCCCATACTCCCTACAGCCTTCCCGGAGACGCCTCTCAACCCTTCTCCTACCTGACGGCCGATCGGCTTGAAGCCAGGATGAGACATCTTCAGCGGTCCGATGAGCATGCGCATCGTTCGGACACGCCGAGCGACGTCGCGGTCTCTCCCGAGCTTCGGGCCGAAGCGTATGCCCATCTCCGCAACGCTTACGATGACGGCATCGCCTGGATCGACCGCAAGCTCGACGAGTTGCTTCACGGTCTCGAACAGCGCGGGCTCCTCGAAAACACGCTGGTCCTCGTGACCTCCGATCACGGCGAACTCCTGGGCGAGCACGGACTGATCGGGCACGGCGATAGCCTCCATCGTCAGGCCGTTCACGTTCCGCTCGTGCTTCTCGGTCCCGAAGCGATGAATATTCCTCGCGGAAAGGCGATCGGCCGACCCGTTTCACTCCGGGACGTTCCGGCCACGGTGCTCGATCTCCTCGACGATCCCGAGACGGGTCGATTTCCGGGTCGATCGCTCCGTCGTTTTTGGACTCACGCCGAAGGGGCGACGGCCGACGACGAGCCGGTCCTGAGCGAAATGGAACACATGCACTGGCTCCCGCGCACCTCGCCCATTCCCGCCGCCTTCGGCCCGTTATGGCTCCTGACCGAAGGACGTTGGAGTTATCATCGCCAGCGCCACGAGACGCTCGGGACGACGGAGCGGTTGTTCGACCTGGTCGCCGACCCCGACGAGCGACGCGACCTCGCCGCCGATCCGGCCCACCGCGCGACCCTGGAATCGCTCCGCGCCCGTTTCGATCGCGCCGACGCCATCACCCCGGACGTTTCTTGGTCCGGAACCAAGCCGCTCGGCCCGAAATGAAGCGATTCGAGGTCCTGGTTTCCGCCCTGGTCCACGGTGGACCAGGGCGAACGGAGGGAGGAACGATGTTCGGAGTCGGTCGAGACGAATGGCTCCTGCGCGGCTTCCAGTTGGGGATGCGCGTCATGATCCACGCCTTCCGACTGACCGAGTCGGCCGGCGACGCCAAGAAACCCTGGGACGTTCTGGAAGCGATCGCCGACGGTCGGCTCGTCATGACGCCGGACCTGGCCGAAAAGGTCCGCGAACATCCCGAGATTACGCGAGAGACGATGGACCGATTGCTGAGAGACAACGCCAAGTCGACGGAACGCGACCGGGAGGACGCCGCCCACATCCTCCGGGCCTTCAACGAACGGTTCCGTTGACGCTCCCGATCGAGGATCAGGAGCGGCCGAGACGTTTCTCGATCTTCGACTTGGTGTCCAGGAGCTCGGGGTGGGGCCCGACCCGCCGGATCGCCTCGTCGATCCAGCGCAAGGCGTCGGCGGGCTGGTTCATGTGCTCCGAGAGGGTCCAGGCCAGGTTATTCATGAACCGGTAGTCGGGCGGGTTGAGGTTGACCGCCACTCGGTACAGGTTGACCTCCTCGGCGTGCCGCTTCTGAAAGTGCCGCAGGTAGGCGGCCGAGAGGACCAGGTCCGTGTGCCTCGGCTCGGCCTTGAGCGCGGGCGTCAGCAAGGCATCGGCGATCGCCAACCGGGCCGCGACCTTGACCGGGTCGGTTTCGACCGGTCCGGGCGGCGGCGGGGCCGGCGGCGGCGGGGCGATGTTGCGGGTCGCCAGCGCGATCGCCGACAGGGCGGCGGCGCGGGGCGCGACCGAAGCCGCCTTGCGGCACATTTCGAGACCTTCGTCGATCTTGCCGAGGATACCGAAGGTCTCGGCCACGACCGGGCCGATTCGAGGCCAGGCCGCCACGATCCGTCGGCCGACGCCCAGCGCCGGCTCGGGCGGACCGAGCTCGGCCATGAGGCGGAAGAAGACGAGACTGTCTCTCTCGCCCTCGGGACCGGTGCGACGGACCTCGAACGCCTGCTCCAACTTGGCCGAGGCTTCCGCCGCCTTGCCCTGCGCCGCCAGCAAGCGGGCCTGGTACTCGATCACGGCCGGCTCGCCCGGACCCGTCAGGCTGATGAGGCGGTCGATCTGGACCTGCGCCTCGTCCAGCTTCTTGACCCGGATCAGGGTCCGAGCATAGGCGCCGACCGCGAGGGCGCCGGCGCCCTCGCTGGCGATCGCCTTGGCGTGGGGCAGGGCCTTCTCGGGCTGATTGGCTTCCAGGTAGAGACGGCTCAGGAGCTCATGCGCGCCGGCCATGTTCGGCGATGCCTTGACGACCGCCTCGGCGATCTCGATGGCTTCGGTCCGGTGGCGGGCCTCGGGGCCTCGACTCAGGATCAGGGCGCGGACCAACCGATCGGCCGGCGTCTCCGACTCGGGCCGATCGGGCCCGACCAGTTGCATGGCTTCGTTCCAGGCCGGGGCGTCGAACTTCCGGTTCGAGAGCACCAACGCCAGTTGGTTGACCGCCCAGCGGGGCGGGGGATCGACCTGGAGCTTGAGGACATGCCTCAGCGATGCCTCGGTCTCGGCCGCCTTGCCTCTGAGGTCGAAGAAGCGGATCGCCTCGCGGCGCACGCGGATGTCATCCGGCCGGGCGGCGATCGCCGCCTTGAACGCGGCTTCGGCCCCATCGATGTCGCCGATGATCGCCAGCGCCTGCGCTTCAAGCAGTTTGGGGACTTCGGTCTTGCGCGCCAGGTCGCCGCGCAGTTTTTGCAAGGTCGTGGACGCCGCCGCGGTCATCCGTTGAGAACTTTGGAACTGGAGCAAGGCCAGCCAGACCAAAGGGTCGTCGGGACGGCTCTGGGCCAGGTCGCGGAGCGCGCTTTCGGCCTCGGCCGGACTTCCCACCTTCGCCAGAAGCTCGGCCTGCCAGGCGCGAGAGGACAACCCTTCGGGGTCGGCGCCGACGACGGCGGCGGCGAACTTCTTGGCCTTCTCGCGGTCGCCCGAGCGTAAGGCCGCCTCGGCGGCCAGGCGGTCGAGTCCCAGCGCCAGGCCCGGTTCGCTGCGCTTCAGGTCGGCCAGTTCCTCCAGGCGGTTCGTCCGGGCCAGGAGCGCCGCCAGGCGGGCGACGACCGGCTGACCGCCGTCGCGGGCCAGGGCATCCTTGTAGCAGCGAATGGCGTCATCGACCCGATTGGCGTTCTCCAGCAGCCGGGCCTTGAGCGTGTAACCCAATGGTTGATCGGGTTGCTCGGCGATGATTTGGTCGAGTTGTTCGAGTGCCTGGTCGCGGCGGCGGACCGCCTCGCGGGGGTCGCGCGGATCGCTGACCGGCTGGCGGAGGATGTCCCAGACCCGGACGAGCTTGCCGTAAGGTCCGCCCGAGCCCTCGATCCTCTCCAGGGCCTTCGCGGCCGTGCGGATGATCGACTCGTCCGCCGACGCCAGCCCAAGCTCCAGGATGGCCAACTGGGGTTGAGGATCATCGGGCAGGAGCGTGGCCCATTCGGCGAAGGCCGAGCCGGCGGCGGCGTAGTCGCTGACCGTCAGCATCAACTCGCCCAGCGCCCTTTGAAGTCGGGCCTTGTCCTCGATCGTGAAGGCGTCGGTCTTTTCGGTGAGGACGGCCTTGGCCTGCGGCAGCTTGCCGGTGGCGGCCAGGAGGCGCGAGCGGGCGACGCGAAGGTTCAAGGTATCGCCGGCGGCCTCGGGAGCGCTGCCGCGATCGAGCACTTTTTGAGCGTCGGCGGTCTTTTCCTGGCGGAAGAGGACGTTGGCCCAGGCGGTCCAGACCTCGGCGACCTTGGGATGCGCCGCGGCGGCTTCCTCAAGCACCTTGGCCGCCTCGTCGAGCTTCCCTTCGGACAGAAGTTGATCGGACTCGATGAGCGCGACGCCCGGCGAACCTGGCGCGGCGGCCTTGGCGCGCTTCAGCGCCGAGAGCGCCTCGGACTTGACCCTGGGGTTACCCGGTTGCTGCGCCTGCCGCTGACGGAGGATCTCGGCCAGGTTGGTGAGCAGGTCGGGGTTGCCGGGCGCCTGGTCGAGCGCCCTTTCCAGCGACGAGACCGCCTCGTCGGGGCGAGTCCCCCGGAGGATGCGGGCCTCGGCGATTCGGGGCCTGGTCCACGACGGATCGGCCTTGGCCGCCTCGCGGAAGGCGTCGAGTGCCTTGGCGTTCTCGCGGACCATCAGGTACGCCTGGCCCAGGTTGTAAAGGGCGTGCGCCTCCAGCCCCTTGTTGATCTTGAGCTTGATCGACTCCAACGCGCGGATCGCCTGCGCCGGCTGGTTGGCCTTGAGGTCTTTCAGGGCCCTCAGGTAGACGACCTCGGGCTTGGGCGTTTCGCCGCCGGTCAACCTTCGGTACTGGGCGATCAGGGGATCGGCCTCGTCGGGGCGGTTGAGATCGAGCAGGAGGCTGGCCAGGTGGAAGGTCAGGTCTTCGTCGATACCGCCGGCCTGGACCAGCGCCTCGCGCCAGATCGAGACCGCCTCTTCGGGCTTGCCTTCGAGGATCGCCAGGAACCCGCCCAACCGTCGGACGCGGAAATCCTCCTGGTCCTTGGCGGCGATCGCGGCCAGGTGGGCCCGAGCCTCGGCCGTCTTATCCCGGCGGCGAGCGTCCTCGGCGGCGGTCAGACGGACGTCGAGTCCCTCGGGTTCGATCTTCAGCGCCTCGGCCAGTTCGCGGCGGGCTTTCTCGGGCTCGTTGAACCGGATCCAGTGTCGGTACCGGGCCAGCCGCGCCGGTGCCGAGCGGGGCGCGAGTTGGACAAGCTCGTCGAGCAGGAGGTCGGCCTTGATGGTGTCCTTGGATTGGGAGGCGTAGAACCCGGCCAGTTGTTCGGTGGCGTCGACGTCGCCGGGCTTGAGACGGTGGGCGGCCTCGAAGGCGCGGACGACCTCGGCCAGCGCGGCGGTATCGCCTGGCCGGACCAGGCTCGCCAGGGCCCGCCCCAGGAGTCGGTGGGCCTCGGGGTCGTTGGGCTCGCGCTTGACGAGTTCTCGGGCATAGCTTTCGGCCGTCTGGAACCGTCCGATCTTGAGGTTCAATTCCACAAGGCGCTTCCGGGCCGAGGCTCGCGCCGGGTCGGCCCGGAGCAGCTTATCGCTGGCCTGGAGCGCCTCTTGGACCCCCTCGTAACTGCGAGCCGTGTCGAACAGCAGCTTGCCCTTGAGCTCCAGGGCGTCGAGGTCGTCGGGGGCGAGCCGGACATATTCCGAGACATACTGGACGGCCAGGTCGGGCCGGCCCTGGGCCAGGTAGTCCTTGGCCTGGGCCAGGAACTTGGGCCCGGCCTGGCGGGCCTGATACCGCACCCAGACGTAGCCGATGACGGCGATCGAGGCCACCGCGCATCCGAGGACGAGCAAGGCTCGGGCATTCAAACGACGGGGCGGCGGCGCGGAGGGCGCGGACGCGGTCACGGCTCATCTCCAGGGTGCGGACTCAGGCGAGCGGTCGGCCGGGCCTATGGTACGGTCCCGAACCGCCCCTTGAAAACCGCAACCCCCACTCCGGCGGGCGCGCCGAATCTCTCACGGCACGACCCGGATGGTCCCGAACTGGCGGAAATGGACGTCGAACGCCATCGCGGTCTCGATCCCAAGTCGTTCCATTACCGCTCATCCAACACATAATCGGTCGTAATCAGGGGAACGGATTTCGGTCGAACCAATCGCGGGCGGCGATATGGTCCGGGTCGGAGGGAACAAAGCGGGCGAACCACGCACCCGTATCGACGAAAATCGCGTTCATCGCCCGTAGAGAATTTGGTCATGATCGCGGTTGGTCAACTCATCGGACATCTCGGTCGTGGGTAGAGCGTCCAACTTCCCGCAGAGCCGCTTGAGGTTCTCACGTTGTCGGGAAGCACGCTGCGCGTTTTCATCTGTCTCGACTTGCTCCGGGGCTTTAGCCTCGGACCGACTCTCCTGTCGCTGACGCACGAAAAGCCGCACAGCCTCGGCGATGGCATCGCTTTCCGAGGCGAACTCTCCATTCCGAACCTCGGAACGAATGAATCGTTCCAGATCTTCCGGTAAATCAATCATCATGTGATTGGCCTTCTTCGCTGCCATCTTGGGGCAACTTCCCCATCGAGCAAGCTTACGTGGGAGGAGAGTCAGCAATCAATGATATGGCGCGACCCACTCACGGCGGCTGAAGTAGGGACCGCAGAAGCCGTCCTCGTGGGTAAAGGCCATCGTCCAATCGAAATCCTCGGACCAAACCAAGATATCCCACCGGATCGGTCGCAGGTCGGGCAAGGTCCCGCCTTCGATGCGAAAGGCAGGCGACCGGGCGTCGTCATTTTGGGGGCAGACAAAGAACGCCGGAGGGGCATCGAGCGCGGCATACGCGATGGCGGCTCGTTCGCCGTGGAGGGCTGGAGCATAGCGATAACTGAAGACGTGCCAATCGAAACCCCGCCATGTCCATTTCCCGGTGCCGGCGTGAAGTCGGGCGGCATAAACGTGCCGCCAAGCTTGGAGGGCCTGCCAACGAAATCGAGTTTCAAGAACGTCTCGCCGACCGCCGCAGGCGTCGAGGAGATCCGAATAATCAGCGTAGTGTGATCTCATGAATCGATTTTCACGATTTTAGTTCGTGTAAAAGGGCGAATACCGCCCCCTGCAAGGGCCGAGGATGACGTAGGCGGTCAGAGTAGGATCACGAAGCGGTGGTGTCCTACGCTGATTTAACGGCCGGTCGGCCGAACCATTCCTGCCATGTCCATACATGGTCGGTCAGACCGGCCGCAAGCGCCGGTGATCGCTCCTGCCATCGCCCCTCCTCGTTCTTGACCCGCAACGTCCGGAC
>WGOB01000046.1 GCA_016124255.1 Alphaproteobacteria bacterium
CCGCCGGGGTCGCGGCGGCCAGCGGCACGCGCACGCCGCGATGCATGGTGAAGAGCGCGCCGTTCTCTTCGATCAAGAAGGCGTGCGGATCGGGATAGCCGTCCGGCACGGCGATGTCAGTGATGATCACGCGCCCGTTGAAGCGCGGCAGCACGGTTGAGGCGCGCTTGGTGTGGCCGATGACAACGCGCGCCGCGCCATGGCGCGCGAGCACCGCGTCCAGGTGGGCGGCTTCGGCGGCCTCCTCGTGGAGCGCGAAGCCGCGATACCAGAGCGGGCCGCCCTCATTGGTGAGGATATCCGGCATGGCCGGATCCGGCGATCCGCGCAGCGCGCCCCGGACCGCGTCGTTCATGGCGTCGCGCGTAAAGCCGAGGTAGTTCGGGCCCAGACCGCCATGCATGTAGAGCGCGTCATTGATGCGGATGACGGCGTCATGGCCGGCGATCCAGCGGCCATAGGCGCCGTTCGCCGCCCAGGCCATGCGATGCTCGACGAAGCCGAGCGGATGCTCCGCCTCCCATTGGGCGCGGAATGCGTCGTCGAAGGCGGGCATCTGCTCCGGCGCCAGCGTCGCGCGCAGGTGCGCGATCGTGCGCTCGTAATATTGATCGCGGACGCGCGCTGACGTGCGGGTCGCAAAGGCGGCATACTCGCCGGGATGGACGTAGCGAAGATCGCCCTCGACGTTCATCGCCTCGTGATTGCCGATCAATGCGTGGACGCGACCGCCGGCGCGGCGCGCCTGACGCTCCAGGCGCATGAGATGGTCCATGATGGCGCGGCTGTTGGGGCCGCGGTCAGGAATGTCGCCGAGTTGCACGAGATGAGCTGCGCCGCCGATCCAGTCACCGTCTGCGTCGGTGAGGCCGGCGTCGATGAGCATGTCGTCGAACTTCTCCACGTCGCCTTCGAGATCGCCGATCACGACCACGCGCGCGACATCGTCCCATTCCGCCTGCGCCCAGGCGGGGCGCGCGGCGATGACGGCGAGAACAAGGCAAAGAAGGTGGAACAAGCGGGTCATGGCGCGCGAGGATAGCGCGTGAGCAGGCCGCGTAAATCGCCGCCTTCATCTGCGATCAGCAGCGCGCCGTCGCTCAGCACGGTGAGGCCTTCGGGCTGGGGATGCGCGCCCGCGAGCCTTCGCGCCGCCACCAGCGCGCCCTGCGCATCGAACTCCGCCCACGCGCGATCGCGCGCGGACAGAACCAGCAGGCGCTGCGAGCGCGGGTCGATCTCGACGGCGGACGGGCGAAACGCCGAGACAAACGCCGCTTCGGCGATGTGCGCAGAGGAAACGCGGAGGAATTCGGACACGCGGCGCGTCCGCGTCGACCAGAGATAAAGCACGGCGTCGCCCGCATCGCGGTGGGTCTTGCAGGCGATCACCAGTCCGCGCCGCGGCGCGTGGTAGGCAAGCCCTTCGATCTCGCAGAGATCGGCAAGGCCGGTGTCGAACGCTTCGAATTGAACGTGCGCGCCGTCCGCGGCGTCCGCAAAGCGCAACAGGCGCCCGGTGCTTTCGACAATGTAGAAGACGCCCTCGGGTGTGATCGCCAGACCCTCGAAATCGCCGCGCACAGTCGGGTCGCCGATCGCGAAGGTCTTGGCGACGGCGCCGTCGCGCATGTCGAGTTCGTAAATGAGGCCGGCTTCGTCGTTGTGCCCGAACACGCGTCCGTCCGGCGCACGGGCCAGGCCGGAGATTTCCTGGAGCGCCCGCGGCAGGCGCCATTGGGCGTCGGCGGCGTCGGCGAAGAGAGATGCGCCGGTCCGCGCCGGCGCGCGCGGCGCGGCCGTGTCCGGCGCGCAGCCGATGAGCGCGAAGGACGCCAGCGCCCAGCGCCAGCGGCGCCTAGTCGTCGTCATCGTCCTCGGCCCGGCGGTCCTCTCGACGCTCCTCGGCCCGGCGCTCCTTCTTGCTCGGCTTTTCCGCGGGCGGGTCCTTCGCCATCCATTGGCTTGAGAACATCTGTTTGCCGGTGGTGGTCGCGCCGAAATCCGTCGCCCATAGTCCGAGAACGGAGTAATTGAAGAAGATCGAGACGATGGCGGCGACTTCGACCGCGTTGATCCCGCACGCCACGCCCACGCCGATGGCGGTGAACAGGTAGCTCGTTTCGGCGCTGTCTTTCAGCGTATGGCGGAAGCGCACGCCAGCCACGATCCCGGCGAGACTGAAGGCCAGCGCCAGCGAATTGTGCACCACGTGCACGATGCCCGCGATCACCATCGGCAGTACGAGAATGGTCTGCACGAAGGATTGCGATACGTCCTTGCGCCGCCGCGCGCCCATGCACACCCATGTCACCGGCAGCATCAACGCAAAGGCCGCGACCATCGAGAGCGCGAGCTTGATGGCTTCGGAAAAGGTCGAGCTTGCCGGCGTCTCGTTGCGGAAAACCGGCTCGAACGCGGATTCCCCAACACCCGCGAAATCCGCGGCGCCGCCGATCGGGAGGTGGGGCACAAGCGCTGGATTGAGGGCGAGAAGCGCCGCGGTGAGCGCGGCGGCGAGCCCGTAATAGGCCGAGATCGTCAGATAAGGCGCGATGAGCTTAGCGAGCGGGGTGGCGCGTTCGGCCTCCGGCGCGGCCGTGTCCGGCCGGCGTTCGCCGCTCTCGCTCCCCAGGTCCGTGGTCATGCGCTCTCCACCCTGCACGGACGCGGGACGCCTTGCCAGCGCCTTCTCCCCGCCCAGGCTAAAGCAACGGACTTGAGTCGCAATTAACGCACGACGCTTTAGTGGGACGCGCCTGCGTGCGCGGCGGCCCATTCCAATGCGAAGTCGGCGACTTCTTCCCAGCCCGGCTCGCCGCATGTCCAGTGAGACCGGTCAGGATAGAGCTTGTACTCGGTGCGGGAGGCGGCGCGCTTCTGCTTCTTGTACATCGCTTCCGTCATGCTCGCTGGCGCGATCAGATCCTTGCCGCCGCCGATGAGCAGGAGCGGCGGGCGGCGCGTGCTCGCCCAGGTGATCGGCCCGCCGCCGCCGGCAAGCACGCCATCCCAATAGACCTTGCCTGCGGTGGGCACGATGTAGCGATCGTATTCGGCGTCGACCCGATCGCGCGGGAGACCGTTGGCGAAGCGTTCGGCGAAGAACTTCCGCGTCATCGATTTCACTTTGCCGCCGCTGAGGGGATCGCCCAGCACCGGCAGCGCCGAGATGAGGCCATCCAGCGGAATTGCGACGCCGGGCGTGGGCGCGGGATCGATCGCGACGCCGGCCGCGCCGAGACCGCGATCGAGAAGGTGCTGGGTGAACACGCCGCCGGCGGAGTGCCCGATCAGGATCGGCGCCTCGGGCAAAGCGCGGATCAGGGCGTCATAGTGCGCAACGATCTCCTTTGGGCCGTATTGCGTCAGCGCCTTGCGGGGGTTCGCGCGCAGATCGGCGGGATCGCCCTCATCGCCGGGCCAGTCGGGCGCGAACACGGCGTGGCCCTTGGCCTCGTAGCGGGCCTTCCACTTCTCCCAACTCTTGGAATTGAGCCACGCGCCATGGATGAGCATGATCGTGCGGGGCATGCGAGGCTCCTGTGCGTGGGCGGAGAAACCATGCGCCGGCGCTGTGCCGGCGCCAAGCGCTTTCAAAACCAGACCGACGGACGCTGCGGCAGGCGCCAGGGCGTGCTTGCGCTTCCCGCGCGCCATCGCCTTAGATGGCGTGAAGACCGGCCGCACGGCGGCCCAAAACATAAGGGAGAGCGAGATGGACGGCGACGCGCCTGGACTTGACGCCCTCATCGTCGGCGCCGGCATGGCCGGGCTCTACAATCTGCACACGCTGCGCCAGGCAGGCTTCTCCGCGCTCGTCCTAGAGGCGGCGGACGATGTCGGCGGCACCTGGTACTGGAACCGCTATCCGGGGGCGCGCTGCGATATCGAGAGCATCGATTATAGCTATTCTTTCGACCCGGACCTGGAGAAGGATTGGACCTGGTCGGAGCGCTACGCGACGCAGCCGGAAATCCTGCGTTATCTCCAGCATGTCGCGGATCGCTACGACTTGCGGCGCGACATCCGTTTCAACACGCGCGTGAAGCGCGCGACCTGGGACGACGTGGCGTCGCAATGGCGGATCGAGACCGAAGCCGGCGCGGTGATCACCGCGCGCTTCTACATCATGGCGACGGGCTGCCTGTCGATGCCGAAGACGCCCGAGATCGCGGGCGCGGAGCGCTTCAAGGGCCCCTCCTATTATACGAGCTCCTGGCCGCACGAAGGCGTCGACTTCACCGGCAAACGCGTCGCGGTGATCGGCACGGGTTCGTCGGCGGTGCAATCCATTCCCCTCATCGCGCAGCAGGCCGCGCAGCTGACCGTGTTTCAGCGCACGCCGGCGTATTCCATCCCTGCCCGCAACGGCCCGGTGACCGCGGAGAAGCGCAGCGCCTACGACGCCGACCCCAAGGCGTACCGCGAAGCCGCGCGCTGGACGGGCGCGGGCGTGCCGATCGAGCGGCCGCTGGTCGGCGCGCTGCAAGTGAGCGCTGCAGAACGCGAGGCGGTCTATGAAGACATGTGGCGGCGCGGCGAGTTGCTGCGCGTCGGCGGCGCGTTCGCCGATCTCCTCTCCAAGCGCGAAGCCAACGACACGCTGGCCGATTTCATCCGCGGCAAGATCCGATCCACCGTGAAAGATCCGGAGACCGCGGCTGACCTGTGCACACAGGATTATCCGGTCGCGACAAAGCGCGCATGCCTCGACACGAACTACTACGAAACCTTCAACCTGCCGCATGTGCGGCTGGTGAACATCCGCAAGCGGCCGATCCGCACAGTGACCGAGACCGGCATCGAGGTCGAAGGCGAGCACATTGCGTTCGACGCGATCGTCTACGCCACCGGCTTCGATGCGATGACCGGGGCGATCCTCGCGCTTGATGTCGAAGGGCGCGGCGGCGTCACGCTGAAGGATCGCTGGGCGTACGGCCCGGAGACTTATCTCGGCCTGATGACGGTCGGCTTCCCGAACTATTTCATGATCACGGGCCCCGGCAGCCCGTCGGTGCTGTCGAACATGGCGGTGTCGATCGAGCAGCACGTCGAGTGGATCACGCAAACGCTACGCGACATGCGCAGCGGCGGCTTCCTTACGATCGAGCCGACGCAGACCGCGGAAGAAGGCTGGAAGCAGCACGCCAGCGAATGCGCAAACCTCACGCTCTTCCCGGATGCGGCGTCCTGGTACACCGGCGCCAATGTGGAGGGGAAGCTGCGCATCTTCCTGCCTTATGTCGGCGGGGTCGACACCTACAGGCGCGCGTGCGAGGCGGTGCGCGATCAGGGCTATCTCGGTTTCGCTCTGAAGGGCCCGCAGCGCACGCAATGCAATGACGGCGTGGTCTGCCGGCTAAAGCCGGACGTCGACGCCGTGCTGCGGATGATGGCGGAGCTGAACCTGCCGCCGCTTGAAACCATGTCGCCCACGGAGGCGCGTGCGTTTCTTGCGCTGTCGAGCGCGCAGCGGCCGCCTGGACCGGATGTCGGCGCTATCGTCGATGGCGAGTTTCCGGGCGCGGCGGGACCGCTCGCGTACCGGCTCTATCGCCCCGCGACGCCGGGGCCGCATCGCATGGCGCTCTACTTCCACGGCGGCGGCTGGGTGGTGGGCGACGCGGCCTCGGACGATCCGCTCTGTCGCGATCTCTGCGCGCAATCGAACGCGATCGTTCTCTCGGTGAATTATCGTCACGGTCCGGAGGATCGGTTTCCGGCCGCGCATGACGACGCCCTCGCCGCGCTCAATTGGGCGGCGGCGAACGCCGATGCGCTCGGCGCGCGCGGCGACGGGATCGTGGTCGTGGGCTGGAGCGCGGGCGGAAACCTTGCGGCCTCGAGCGCCCGCGCGGCGCGCGACGCGGGCGGTCCCGCCGTGCTCGGCCAGGTGCTGCTGACGCCAGTGACCGATTTCGACTTCTCCCGTCCCTCCTACATCGAGAACGCCGAGGGATACGTGCTCACGCGCGCGCTGATGCGCTGGTTCGCCGATCATGCGATCGACGAGAAGGACCGCGCGGACCCGCGGATCGCGCTACTGCGCGGCGCTCACGCGGGCCTGGCGCCCGCGCTTGTGATCACGGCGGAGTTCGACCCGCTCCGCGACGAGGGCGCAGCCTTTGCGCAGGCGCTCGCCGCCGCGGGCGTGGCGTGCGAGCACATTGCAGCGCCTGGACAAGTCCACACATCGATCACGATGGTCGACGTCATCGTCACAGGCGCGCCCTACCGCGCCGCGATGGCCGATGCGATCCGACGTTTCGGGCGCTGCTGAAAAGCGATCAGTGCAGGAAGAGCGCGACCTGGTGGATGGCCAGGCCGATGAGGCCGCCGATCAGCGTGCCGTTGATGCGCACATATTGCAGGTCCCGACCGACGTTTTGTTCGAGCTTCGTCGTGATCGTTTCGGAATCCCAGCTTAGGATCGTCTCCGTGACCAGGCTCGATGCATCGCGGCCATAGCGGCCCGCGAGCGCTGCGAGCGCCGCGCGCAGGCGCTCGTTCAACGCCGTGCGCGCAGCCTCGTCTTCGAGCAGTTCGCGCCCGACGCGGCGGATGACGCGTTCCAGCGCCACGCGCAGGCCTGATCCTTCCGCCTCCGCCTGGCGACGCAGCGAGGCTTTCGCGGCCGCCCACACCTCCCCCGCATAGTTTTGCACGGCGGGATGCGCGAGCATGTCCTGCGCCGCCGCTTCGATCTGCGCGCGCAGTGCGGGCGAGTGCTGCAGATCGCGTGCGACTTGATGGAGGAATTCCGTCACGCGGCGCCGGAGGGCGTGATCACGATTAGCCGCGACGTCGCGCAATGTCGTCTCGAGACCCTGGATCAGCGCGTTCGACGCTTGCGCATCCACGCCGACGACGCGCCAAAGCCACGCCGTGCGTGCGCGGACCGCATGGCGGATCGCCGGCTCGTTCTCGTTCAGGGCGCGCCACGCTTCCTCCAGGCCCGCATCCACCAGCGCCTGGTGGCGCCCCTGATCGGTCATCAGCGCCAGGATGGCGCCGAGCGTCGGCGCGATACGGCCATCCTCGGCGAGCGCCGCCGCCTGGCGGCGGACGAAATCCGCCATCGCCGCATCATCGAAGGTGTCGAGGAGCGCCGGCAGGGCTGAGACGAGGCCGTCCGCGATCCGCTGGGCCTGGCGCTCGTCGGCTAGAAGCCGCGCGATGGCTGACGCCAGATCCTGATCCTTGAGCCGTGCGGCGACGTTGCTTTCGGCCAGAAAGTTGTCAGCGATGAAATCACCAAGCGCGTGCGCGATGCGCTCTTTGCTCCGCGGGATCACCGCGGTGTGCGGGATCGGCAAGCCAAGCGGACGACGAAAGATCGCCGTCACCGCGAACCAATCGGCGAGCCCGCCGACCATCGCGGCTTCGGCGAACGCGCGCACGTAGCCCATCGCGGGGTGGGCGTCGATCAGGATGCTGGCGGCGATGAACACGCCGCTCATCAGCACCAGGAGCAGCGACGCCGTGCGCCGCATGGCGATGTAGGCGCGGGTCGCATCGGTCTCAGGCGCCGGCCCGGCGCCGGACGCGGGCGGTGAAGCCATGAATCATCCATCTCCGCGCGACGCCATCGTTCGACGCCATGCTCCACATAGGGACGCTTCTGCGCCCGCGCGAGCGGCGCCTCTTCGCCTCACGCGCACGCGGCCGCAGCGCGCATCTGCCTTCGCGCGAGTCGCCGCGCGGAATTTTGCATCATCGGGCGCGCGTCTGTAGAGTTCGCGTCGATGACGCCGGACGAGACGGTTCCACCGCCCTCGCTCGCATCGTTGAGCGATGTCGTCGCTAACGCGATCGAAGCGACCTATGCGCGGCTGCCGGCGCTCGGCGCGGCGCTCGTGATCCTGCTGGCGGGCTGGGCGCTGGCGTTTCTGGTGCGCGCGCTGGTCCGCCATCCCCTGCGCCGCACGGCGCGCGTGCTTGATCGCGTGTTCCGGCGCGGCGAGAGGACCAACGTCACGGCGTCGCAGCGCGCGCTGACTGTGCTCGGCGATATTGCATTCTGGTTCACGCTGCTGATTGCGGCGGCGCTTGCGGCGCAAGTCGCGGGCTTCACCGCAGTGGCAGGCTGGCTCAACGCAATCGTCGCGCACCTGCCGAGCCTCGCCGCCGGCGCGGCGATCATCGTGATCGGGTTCATCGCCAGCATTCTCGTGGGCGAGCAGGTCGCCGCAACAGCGCGCACCGCCGGCGCCCGGCAGGGCGCGCTTCTCGGCCGCTTCGCGCAGGCGGGGGTGCTGATCACGGCGCTGATCATCGGCCTTGGCCAGATCGGCGTCGACGTCACGCTGCTGATCGCGCTCGCGGTCGTGGTCACGAGCGCGATCCTGATCGGCTTTGCGATCGCGTTCGGCCTGGGCGCGCGCGCGTTCGTGGCCGACGTGATCGCAGCGCGCGCGCTGCGCCGCACCCTGCGGCCCGGCATGCGGGTGCGCATTGGCGCCAGCGAGGGCGAAATCCTGGAGATCACCGCCACGCAGATCATGATCGATACGGCGGAGGGAAAGGCGCTGACGCCGGCGCGACGCGCTGCGGGCGAGACCGTCCTTGTGATCGATGAGCTTGTGGGAAGCGGCGATGCCTAGCGATGCGCTCTCCCTCGCGTTCATCGATGCGAGACCCGCCGCGGCCGCACGCGCGCTCGCGGCGATGGCGCCTGAGCAGGCGGCGGCGTTTCTGGAGGACATCCCTGCGCGTTACGCCGGCCAGGTCGCGGCGCACGCAAGCGCGTGGGTGGGCGCATCGCTGCTCAGCCGCATGACGCCGCTCGCCGCGGCGTCCGTCATGCGCGAATTGGCGCACGACGAGGCGGCCGCCATCCTGCGCCTGATGCCGGCTGATCGACGCGCGCTGCTTCTTGAGGAGGCGTCAGCGCCGCTGCGGCGCGCCTTGGAGACGTCGCTTTCGTTTCCTGCCGATAGCGTCGGCGCGATGATGACGCTCGCGATTATCGTGCTGAGCCAGGATGAAACGGTGGCGGACGCGCGGGCGCAGGCGATGCGCTCGCCCGAAGCCGAGGGTGAGACCATCTATATCGTCGATGAAGAGCGCCGCCTTGCCGGCGCGGCGGCGGCGTCGACGCTTCTGCGCAACGCGGACGCAACGCCGTTGCGAGAGGTCATGCGCGTCGATGTTCCCGCGCTCTCCGCGCGCGCGCGCCTTGCGACTGCAGCCGCGCATGAGGGCTGGAACGCGTACGCCGCGCTTCCGGTGCTCAACCGCCAGCGCCAGGTCCTCGGCGCGCTGACCCGGCGCGCCGCGCATGCCGCGGCTGAGGCGCTCGCGCACGCACCGACCAGGGCGCCGTCGATCAGCGCACAGCTCATGGGCGCTTTCGCCGCGAGCACGTTAGAGCTCGCGGCGCTGATGACCGAACGGCATGTGGATCAGTCCGGACAGGACACCGAGGCATGAGCGCCCCGTCGCATGACGCCGCCACGCTGCTCAGCCGCCGCTTCCTGCTCGATTATCCGCTCGACGCAGCGCTCAAGGTTGAGGAGCTGTCGCGGCAGGACGCCATCGAGGCGCTCTCGCGCCAGCCGGCGAAGGCGCTGGCGCCGATGTGGCGGCGGATGCTGCCGCAGACGGCGGCGCGTCTGCTGCGTGCGCTGCCTGATCCGCTGGCGGACGACTTGCTGGCGGAACTGCCGCCGCCCGACGCAGTTCGCGTTCTTGGGCATCTGAACGCCAAACAGCGGGAGGCACGGCTGGCGCGTCTTCCTGGGGCGGTGTCGCGGGAGCTGGAGCGTCTGCTCGCCTATCCGGAAGAGACCGCTGGGCGGGTTATGGATCCAAGCGTTCCAGCGTTTCGGCGCGACGCCACGGTCGGGGAAACGCTGACGCAGCTGCGCGAAGAGGGGATGAAGACGGCGCGCAGCCTCTTCCTGGTCGATGCGCAGCAGCGGCTGACGGGCAAAGCGGCGCTCGCTGATGTGGCGCTGGCCTCGCCCGATTCTCCGCTGGCTTCGATCGAACGGCCGATCACCGCGAGCGTGCGGCCGATCGATCCGACGGAGGTGGTGGCGGACGCCTCCAAGGCGGGCGGCAATCTTGATCTGCCGGTGGTGGATCTCGACGGCGTGCTTCTCGGCGTGGTGACGCACGACGATCTCGCACGGACGCTTGAAGCGGATTCCTCGCTCGACATCCAGACCATGGTCGGCGCCAGCCGGGAGGAGCGCGCGCTCTCGAGCCCGCTCTTCGCCGTGCGCAAGCGGATGCCGTGGCTGCAGATCAATCTCCTGACGGCGTTTCTTGCAGCTGCCGTCGTCGGCCTGTTCGAGAACACGATCGCGCAGGTCACGGCGCTCGCCGTGCTCTTGCCGGTAGTTGCCGGCCAGTCCGGCAATGCGGGCGCCCAGGCGCTGGCGATCACGATGCGCGGCTTGGCGCTGCGCGAGGTCAGCCTGCGGCAATGGGGGCGCGTGATGCGCAAGGAGGTGCTGGCGGGGCTGCTCAACGGGTTCGCCATCGCGGTCACGTGCGGCGCGGGGGTTTATCTGTGGAGCCAGTCGCTCGGCCTGGTGGCCGTGATCGCACTCTCCATGGTGCTGGCCATGGTGGCAGCGGGGTTCGCGGGCGCTGTGATCCCAATGCTGCTGACGCGATTCGGGCAGGATCCGGCGACCTCGTCCTCGATCATCTTGACGACGGTGACCGATGTCGCGGGGTTCTTTTCGTTCCTCGGCATCGCGACGCTGCTGATGCAGTTCTTGTAGGGCGAAAAGGGCGGCGCGTGCGCCGCGCCGCCCTTCCCTCGTTTGCAGTGTCGATCGCGCTTATTGCCGAAGGTCGAAGCGGTCGAGTTCCATGACCTTGGCCCAGGCGGCGACGAAGTCCTTCACGAACTTCTCCTTCGCGTCGTTGGCGCCATAGACTTCGGCGAGCGCGCGCAGCTGCGAGTGCGAGCCGAAGATGAGGTCGGCGCGCGTGCCGGTCCATCTCACGGCGTCGGTGTTGCGATCGCGGCCTTCGAAGAAATTGTCGTCGGCGGCGTCGGCCTGGCGCCACTTCACGCCCATGTCGAGCAGGTTAACGAAGAAGTCGTTGGACAAGACGCCCGGGCGGTTCGTCAGCACGCCGAGTTTCTCATCGCCGACTTGCAGCACGCGCAGGCCGCCGATGAGCACGGTCATTTCCGGCGCGCTCAGCGTGAGCAATTGCGCGCGGTCGACCAGATGCTCCTCGGTGGTCATGATCGGCTCGCGCACGTAATTGCGGAAACCGTCAGCCTTGGGTTCGAGGTAGGCGAAGGAGTGGACTTCGGTCTCGTCCTGGGTCGCGTCGGCGCGGCCCGGCGTGAACGGGACCTTCACATCGACGCCGCCGTCCTTGGCCGCCTTCTCCACGGCCGCATTGCCGGCGAGGACGATGAGGTCGGCGAGCGACACGGATTTGGCGCCTGCGTTGAACTCCTTCTGGATCGCTTCAAGCGCTGAGATGACTTTCGCCAGCTCCGCCGGCTGATTGACGGCCCAATCCTTCATCGGCGCGAGACGAACGCGCGCGCCGTTGGCGCCGCCGCGCTTGTCGGAACCGCGGAACGTGGACGCGGACGCCCACGCTGCGGACGCCAGCTGGCGCACCGAAAGGCCGGTCGCCAGTATCTTCGCCTTGAGCGCCTGGGCGTCGGCGTCGTTGATCGAGCTCGGGGCGCCCGAGATCGGGTCCTGCCAGATCAGCGTCTCTTGCGGGACGTACTTGCCGCGATAGAGCCGCTTCGGGCCCATATCGCGGTGCGTCAGCTTGAACCAGGCGCGGGCGAACGCGTCGGCGAACTCGGCCGGGTTCTGGTGGAAGCGGCGCGCGATCTTCTCGTATTCGGGATCGAAGCGCAGCGCGAGATCGGCCGTCGTCATCATCGGCTGGTGCTTCTTGTTCGGGTCGAATGCGTCTTCAACGGTGCGGCCCGCATCGCCCTTCGGCTTCCACTGGTGGGCGCCGGCGGGAGACTTGGTCAGCTCCCACTCGTAGCCGAAGAGCGTGTCGAGATAGCCCATGTCCCAGGTCGTGGGCTTGGGCTTCCACGCGCCTTCGATGCCGGAGGTGATCGTGTGGCCGGCCATGCCGCTTTCGAACGTGCTCGCCCAGCCGAGGCCTTGCGCGGCAATATCGGCGCCTTCAGGCTCCTTGCCGACATGGCTCTCCGGGCCGGCGCCATGGGCCTTGCCGAAGGTGTGGCCGCCGGCGACGAGCGCGACGGTTTCTTCGTCATTCATGGCCATGCGCGCGAACGTCTCGCGGATATCGCGCGCGGAGGCGACGGGATCTGGGTTCGCGTCGGGGCCCTGCGGGTTGACGTAGATGAGGCCCATCTGCACCGCGCCGAGATTGCCGTGCAATTGCCGTTCGCCGGAATAGCGGCTGTTGGGCGATTTGCTGTCGGCAAGCCAGGCTTCCTCAGCGCCCCAGTTCACGTGATTTTCCGGCTCCCATACGTCGGCGCGGCCACCGCCGAAGCCGAACACCGGGCCGCCCATCGACTCGATGGCGACGTTGCCGGTGAGAATCATCAGATCGGCCCAGGACAGCTTGGCGCCGTATTTCTGCTTGATCGGCCAAAGGAGACGGCGGGCCTTGTCGAGGTTGCCATTGTCAGGCCAGGAGTTCAGAGGCGCGAAACGCTGCTGGCCGCGCCCACCGCCGCCGCGGCCGTCGCCCACGCGATAGGTGCCGGCGGCGTGCCAAGCCATGCGGATGAAGAATGGGCCATAGTGCCCGTAATCAGCCGGCCACCAATCCTGGCTGTCGGTCATCAGCGCCTTGAGGTCGGCGATGACAGCGTCGAGATCGAGGCTCTCGAACTCCTTGGCGTAATTGAAATGCGGGCCCATCGGATCGGACGCGGGCGGATTCTGATGCAGCGAATTGACGTTGACCTGATTGGGCCACCAGTCGCGGTTCGTGCGGGCGCGCGCGTGGTTCACCGGGCATTTCTTGGCGTCAGTTCCGTCGGCCATGGGGAGTCCTCCTGTTCGAAGGGCCATTAGCGCGGCGGCGACCATCGGCCCAATCGTTTTTGGAGCGCCCTCCTATAGAGACCGCCTATAGCGCACGCTATTTCTTCCGGATGCGGGCGAGGCGCTCCTCCATTTCGGGCCCGCGGCCTTCGCTGTGGTGAAGCTCCCAGGCGATGCCGGCACGCAGCGTCATCGTGTCGGTGTCGGCAATGAGCGTCTTCATGGCGCGGACGGCGCGCCAGGAATTGGCGAGGACGTCGCCGCAATAGCGCGCGGCTTCAGCGTCAAGATCGGCGTCGGGGACGCACATATTTGCGAGGCCCATAGCGGCGGCCTCCGCCCCTGAATAGGTGCGCGAGGCGAACATCATCTCCTGCGCCTTCGCGATCCCGACGCGGCGCGGGAGGCGCTGGGAGAGGCCCCATATCGGGACGAGATCCCACTTGGCGTGGGTATCGGCGAATTTGGCGGTGTCGGAGGCGATGATCACGTCGGCGGCCAGCGCGAATTCGAGGCCGCCGGTGAGGCAATGGCCGCGGACGGCGGCGACGACGGGCATCGGCAGCGTCGCCAGGCGCTCGATGACGCGGGTCTCGTAGTGGCCGACATCGCGGCCTTCGCTGCCGCCGGCGATGCCGTCGAGATCGTGTCCGGCGCAGAAGGAACGGCCCATCGCGTTCAGCAGCACGCAGCCGACGTCTTCCGGCGTGATCGCGTCGAGGTGGGCGGCGAGTTCGCGGAAGGTCGCGACGCTCAGGGCGTTGAGCTTCTCGGGGCGGTTCAAAGTGAGTGTGCAAAGCCCCGCTTCGATCTTGCGCAGCACCAGTTCGGCCATGATGATCTCCTCCCGCCCGCATGAGACACGCGAACGCTGCGCGCCTCAAGCGATCAGACCGGAGCGCGCGGCGCCATGAACTTCGACCTCGCTGAAGACCACAAGATGCTGAAGGACCTCGTCCGGCGTTTCGTGGACGATGAATTGATGCCGCTCGAAGGCGCGGTGCTGGCGCGGGAGGCGGAGGGCAAGGCGCTCTCGCTGACGGCGGCAGAAGCGGCACAGATTGATGCGCGTGCGCAGGAACTCGGCCTCTGGGGGCTCGACGCGCCGGCGGATGTGGGCGGGCACGATCTGCCCATGGCGGCGATGATCGGCGTCAACGAAGAGTTCGGGCGCTGCGTCACGCCCTACACGCTGGCGCCGGATTCGCCGAACCTCCGTATGCTGATGGCCACGGTGAACGAACGCCAGCGCGAAGCCTATCTGGCGCCCTACGCGCGCGGCGAGACGATCTCAGCGATCGCGATCTCAGAGCCGGGCGCGGGCGCTGATCCCGCCGGCATGATCACGCGCGCCGTGCGCGACGGCGAGGACTGGATCCTCAACGGACGCAAGATCTGGATCAGCCGCGCCGCGGAGGCGGACTTCACGATCGCGATGGCGGTGACGGACAAAGAGAAGGGCGCGCGCGGCGGCATCTCGGCGTTCCTTGTGGATCGCGACGCGCCGGGCTTCAGCGTGGCGCGCAAGATCCCGATGATCGGCGGGCAAACGACTTACGAAGTCGTGTTCGAGGATTGCCGCGTCGAGGGCTGGAAGCTGCTTGGCAAGGAGGGCCAGGGCTTTGCGCCGATGCAGCTGCGGCTCGGCACACGGCGGCTGCAGATGGCGGCGTGGTCAATCGGGATGGCGCAGCGCGCGCTCGACATCATCTGCGAATTCGCGCCGCAGCGCGTCACGTTCGGACAGCCGCTCAGCGAGCGCCAAGCCGTGCAATGGTGGGTGAGCGATATCGCCACCAACATCCATGCAGCGCGGCTGATGGCGTATGATTGCGCCTACAAGATCGATCAGGGCCGCGATACGCGGGTGGAAATCTCGATGGTGAAAGCGTTCGCCACGGAAATGGCGTGGACCGCGGTCGATCACGCGATGCAGACGCTGGGCGCCATGGGCATGACCAAGGAGACGCCGCTGCAATTGATGGCGTCGAAGATCCGCACGATGCGCATCTATGACGGGCCCACGGAAGTGCACAAATGGGTGGTGGCGCGCAATTTCCTTGGCGCGCAGCGCTAACGGCGCGCCCGCCCGCTGAACACCATCGCCGCATCGCCGAATGGCTCGCGGTAGCGCTCAAGGCGGCTGCGCTGGATCGTTCGCAAGCCTTGCACGGGCTCCATCACCACGAATTTCTCCGCCTCGTGACCGACGACAAGAAGATAGTGGTCGACCATGCCGAAGCGCGTCCATTCCGCGACGCGGCCAGCGCGGTAGATCACGGCGTTGCTCGCGGTGCTGACGAGGGGCACATCGCCCACGGGCAGCGTCAGGCTATGCACATAGAGCGAAGGCAGCCGCACCGGCACGAGCACCGGGCGGCCCGATTCCAATTCGCGCAGGATCGCGGCTTCATCCATCCGCACTGCGCTGGCGACCAGTCCGTTCTCGGCGGCGAGGGCGAGCAATTCCGCCATCGAGTAACCGGCCTCGTCGGCGGGCGGGCTCTCGCTGTAGATCGCCGCGCCGCTGACAGCGCCGGGACCGCGCCAATAATTGATGACGCTCGCAAGCGCATGCGCGCCGCAGGAGGGGCGCGCCGTCTGGCGATCCTGGACAACGGGCAGGACCAGCGCATCGCTGGAGATGCGGCGATCGAGAACGTCGAAGCTGTTGTCGCCGGTGTCGCGTGCGAACGCCGTTACGTCCGGGTTCGGCGTAACGGCGCAATTCGCACTCATCAGCGCCAGCAGCAACGCGCCCAACGCGGCGCGGCGGCGCATGACGGCTTAGTCGGCCACGGCGACGGCGATGACGATCACGCCAGCGAGGATGCCGAGCAGGAGCCATTGGTTGTCGGTGATGCCGGCGGTGTATTGCTCGGCTTCTTCCGGCGTGAGCACCGCCACCTGGTAGCCTTCCTCCTGCAGCGCAACGGCGCGCTCGGACGCTGCCGCATCCAAGCCGTAGCGCTGGAGATCCTCGGCGGTGAAGGTCTGCGGGGCGGCAGTGCGGAACGGGGCAGCAGCTTCCTCGGCGAAGGCGATCGGCGTGAGGGCGGCGTGGCCGAATGCGGCGACGAGCGCGGCGATGGCGGCAAGACGGGTTTTCATATCAATCATCCCCTTCTGGATGGCGAACGGCGGCTTATGGCGGCGAACATAGTCCCCGCCAACTCATTCAACGGCGCTGCTGCGGTCCGGTTCCAATAGACCGTGTTCGGATCAATCATTACGTAGCATCCATTTCGGCGCAGGATTCCGCGCGTCAGGGATGCTCGGGCCAGTAGAGCGCCGTGGTGTCATAGCCGCGCGCTTCAAGGCGCTGCAGCAGGTCGGCGCGCAGGTCGTCGCCGATGTGCCGCGTGCGCGCCAGAATCCAGAGAAAGCGCCCGCTTGGTTCGCCGACGAGCGACCAGGAATAATCGTCAGCGCGATCGAGAACCCAATAATCGCCCTCCCAAGGGCCGCCGAGGCGCACTTTCAACTTCGCATTGGTTTCAGGATCGACGATGCGCGCAGAGCCGGCGGCTTCCCGGCGGCGTCCCTCGGCGGTGCGGCACGTGTTGCGCACGCTGATGCGGCCATCCGCGCGCAACGCATAGTCCGCCATGGCGGCCTCGCAGTCCCGCTCGAAGATGTTGGGCAGCCGCGCAATCTCGTACCAGCGCCCGGCATAGCGCTCCGGGTCCACGGTCGCGAGCGGCCCGAGCGGCACGGAAGCATCCCGGTTGACTGGCGGGAGCACGCACGCAGCGGCGAGGAGCGCCGCCGCGGCCGCAAAGACGATCTTCCAACGCATATCCGCTCAACGCCTCGCTGGGCCGACGGTTCGCCCGGCCGATGGTTCGTCGCCGGCTTTTCACCGGCGCCAGGGCTTTGTAGACCGGGTCGGCGCCATCGTCGCGCTCAAGCGTCGCGGGAGGGATCGGGGGCCTTGGATCGCCGCAGCTTCATTGCAGCAAGTCTGGCCGCCGGCGCGGCCGGATCGGCGGGCGCGCAGATCGCGCCGCCGCTCGCCGCCGCGATCGCGCTTCACACCGCGCATGCGGGCGAAGCGCTCGTCATCCAGCGCAACGGCGTCGTCTGGGCGGAGCATTATGCGCCCTCGGCCGATCCCTATGCGCCGCGCGATATCGGGCGCGGCACGAGCGCGTTCATCCCCGCGCTGGTCGGCGCGCTGGTCAATGACCGGCTGATGCGGCTCGATGAATCGGCCGTGGCGACGCTGACGGAATGGGCCGGCCACCCGTCGAAGAGCCGAATTACGGTCCGTATGCTGCTTGATCTGACGTGCGGCTTGTCCGGGGCGGGGCAAATACTGTCCACGCCGGAAGCGCTGGCGCTGGAGCCGATCGCAGAGCCCGGCACGGCGTTCATCTACGACACGGCGCCGACGCGGGTGTTCCTGGAGATCGCGCGGCGCAAGCTTGCCGCTGCGCGCTATCCCGGCGACGCGGCCGACTACATCACCACGCGGGTGTTCGACCCCGTCGGGTGCGCGCCGTTGATCTGGTCACGGCAGCCGGACGGCGAGGTCGATCTGCATTCCGGGGCGCGCATCTCGGCGCGGGCCTGGACGCGGTGGGGCGAGCTGATCCGGCGGCTCGGCGTCTGGCGGGCGGCGCCGGTGCTGTCGACCGACGCGCTGCGCGACGCCGCGCGCGGATCGTGGCCCCAGCCCCGCTACGGGTTCGGGTTGTGGCTGGCGTGGCCGTCCAGGGGCGAAGCGCCGCCGCTGGCGGGGACCGACGTTTGGTCGCCCGCCTCGCCCGCGCCGGCGGACCTGGTGATGGCGGCGAGCGCGGCCGGCGATCGGCTGTTCGTGCTGCCGACGCAGGGGATCGTGGCGGCGCGGCTGGCGCGCGACGGGCAAGGCTGGTCCGACGCCGCATTCCTCGCGGCGCTGCTGCGCCTGGGGTAGCGGTCAGCCGCGCGGGCGGATGAGGATGGCTGCGATCAAGCCGATCGCGGCGCCGCCGCAGAGGCCCGTGAGCAGGTTTTGCAGGTGCGCGCCGTATGGAGCCTGGAGGCCGAAATCGAGCCGTGCCGCATAAACGGCGATCTCGGGAAAACGGAGCGCGGCGTAGCCGGCGCCCGCGCCGGCCAAGCCGCCGATCAATGTGCGGCCCACGACGCCGCCGCCGCCGCGCAAGAGGGCGCCTATGATGTTGGCGCCAATGATCCCGCCCAGGGCGAGGATGGCGTACATCACAATCGTGGCCTGGGTTTCTGGGTCCATGACTGGTCTTTCCTCGCTCGCGCTCTTCGCCCCGCGTCTTGGGCTACAGCCCTCTTGGTGCGAGACTTTTCTACGCTGGCCGCCCCCCGGCATCCGCTCCGCGCCGCAGCCTAGGCCACCGCTGGGCAGCGCGAAAGCAACAATCGGCGCTGGACAGCCTTCGCCTCATTGTTGAGCGACACAGGCGGCGCCGGCGGCGCGCGGCGCATCGCATTCGTCGAGGCGAGCGTCGCGAAATTGTGGCGATTATGTCACGGGGTTTCCACGTCGCGCGTCACGGCGCGTCCGGCGCCAGGAGGCGACGCGAAACACATCACCCCATGTGGCGCCGAATGTGGAATCCGCTGCCCGACTGCGGCGCTTCCGCACGCTCATGCCCCCGCCGCGCCTTCGCCGAGCGCCGCCAAAGACGCCTTGAACAAGGCTGCAAAATTTGTGGAGAAGCCGAGCGCGGCACATTGCAACGTCACCGTGAAGGTGGGCGCATGATCACTCGTGAAAGGCATGTTCTGCCTCTCCGCAAGAGGGGCTTGCGGGCGGCTCTGTGACGATTCCAAGGCGGGCGGCGATAGCGCCGTGCGTGGAAATGGACTAAGCGACTTCAAAGGCATTTTTACCGATGCATCCTCTGCGCCCTGCCGTCCGACTCGCCTGTGCGCCGCGCGATGAAATGCGCGCGCGCGAGATGGCGAAATTTCTGAGCGAACAGGACTTTCAGGTTTCGATCGACCAGCGCCTAATCGGCCACACGATCGGCGAGTGCGTGCTTGTGGTGCTGTGGTCCGGGGCCTCGATCGAGAATTTCGGCGTGGTCGATCTCGCGCGGGCGGCGCAGAAAGAGCGCAAGCTGGTGCAGATCACGCTGGACGGGATGCGCCGCGACGATATCGAGGGGCCGGCGCCGCTGAACTTCCGCCACTGGCAGTATGGCCAACATCACGGGCCGTGGCGCCAGCTCCTGGAACGCATCGATTTGATCGCGCGCGGCGCGTCCGCAGGGGGCGCGCCATTCACGTCGCTGATCGCCATGGCCGGGGCGAGCGTTGCGATCTTCTCCATCGCGGTGTCGCACCGTGTCGCCGTCGGCGAATTCACGCCGCAGGCGGACGCGGCGGCCCCACAACAGCTCGTCACGACCTCGTACAATGCTCTCGCGCCAGCGCCTGCGTTCGGCGGCGGTCCTGAAGCGGCGGAGCCCGATCTCGGCCTCTCGGACGATTTCCGGTTCCACCGCCTCCGCGCGCCGGCGGCGATCCGCGTGAACGCGGTCGCGGACCTGCCAAACATCACCTCGCCACGGGCCATGGCGCAGCCGCAGATCGCGCGGCCCGGCATCTTGCGGCGGATGCTCAATGTCGCGGAAGACAACATCCCGTTCGTGCGCACGAGCGAGGAGACCCGCGAGGTCCGGTAGGCCCTCCGACAATCTTTTCGAGGTTGCGTGTTCGGCGTTCGAGCGGCGTCTACGCGCGCTTGGCGCGGAGCCAGTGCATGATGGCCCAGGCGTGGGCCTCGTGGCGGACTTTCATCATCGCGTCCTGCGCCGGCATCCAGACGAGCGCGTGATCGGGTTCTGTGGGCGCGCCGTCGTCGGCGGAGAACTCCACTTCGTAAAAGGTCGCCAGGCTGTTTCGCGGTTCGCCGCGATTGATCCAGAACTGGCCGGCGCGGCCGAGGACGCGGACAGGCCACACCGTCAGGCCGGTCTCTTCGGTGAATTCACGCATCAGCGCCTCGGCCTCATCCTCATTGGCCTCGACGCCGCCGCCCGGGAGGTCGTAGTCGCACGCGCCCGTCTTGCCGATGCGCACAATGGCGATGCCCTTGTCGCCGCGCGCGCAGATGCCGTAGGCGGTGGGGCGCTCGGCGTAGGTCAGCCCGGGCTGGGTCTGGCCGAACTGCAGGGCGAAGCGAGTCATGGCCCCCTCTTCTAGCGCCGTCGGCGCGCGCCTGCATCCCTCAGCGCGCGTTGAGCGGCGCGGCGAGCCAAACGCCGAAGGCCGCCAACGCGGCCATCGCCCAATAACCGCCGGCGCCGAAATCGTCATAGAGAAAGCCAGACGCAATGGTCGCCAGGCCGATCAACAGACCCGAGGCCAGCGCAGCGTAGAGCGTCTGAGCGAGGCCCATGACTTCGTCGGGAGCTTCCCGCAGCACCAGGCGCAAGGCGCCGACATGCACCGCCGCGAACGAGAGCGCGTGCAGCGCCTGCAACGGCCACAACGCCAGAACAGGCGGGGCAAGCGCCATCAACGACCAGCGCACGACAGCCGCCACGCCGCCCCACACCAGCAGCGCCTCAGGCTGAAACCGTCTCTCAATCAGCGGCAGCGCCAGGAGAAAGAGGATCTCGACGCACACGGCGAAGGCCCAGAGCACGCCGGTCATGGCGTCCGAAAGCCCCTGATCGCGCCAGACCAGGCTCGAGAATGAATAGAAGAACGCATGTCCGGCCTGGATGAAACCGGCGCCGAACAAGACGCGCGCAAAGCGCGGCGCAGTCGCGAGGCGCCAACCGAGGCGCAGACGGCCGCGGTAGCCCAGGGCGGCGGCCGTCGATGGCGCGGCGTCCGGCTTCAACGCGCGCCAGGATACGATCGTCACGGCGGTCAACGAACAGATCAGCCACACGGCCACCATGCCGGGCCCGTTCATGGCGACGAGCGCGCCGCCGGCGACGTTGCCGACAACAAAGCCCGCCGACCCGATCGCGCGGGCGACGCCGAACGGCATGATCCCGGTCTGGCTCGCGCGCAGCGCTGCGCCTTCGATCAAAGGCGTCAGCGCTTGAATTGTTGAGGCGGCCAGGAACGAGAGCGCGAAGAGCGCGAGAAAACCGTGCGCCTGGAAGAACGCGACGTAGAGGGCGAGCCCGACGATCGCGAGAATGCGCATGGCGGTGCGCCGATCCGCGAAACCGTCCGCCCAGGCGGCGATGACCGGCCCGATCACGACGCGGCCCAATTGCGCGCCGGAGACGACGGCGCCGATCTCCCAGCCCGTCAGACCCCGCTCTGCTTCCAGCCAGCGCGGCAGGAACGGCAGGGCCGCGCCGAACCCGCAAAACAGCGCCGTCATCGCCAGGGTGAGGCGCGCGACGGGATCGGAGAACAGTCGAGGCGGGGGCAAGCGCGCGCGCTTAGCGCGCCGCGCGGTGATTGGCTAGGCGCTCGCGCCGGGCATCCAAACGCCGGGCGTCGCGCATCCCCTCCAACAGGAGGCGAGGATGGCGAGCAGCATGAACGGAATCGTCGCGGCGGCGGCGATGCTGTGCGGGTGCCAGCATGCCGTGCTTGAACAGGAAACGGCGGCGCCGGCGGAGACGGTTCCGGGTTTCACGGCGGAGGGCGTCCGCGACCTCAGGGCGCTAATGGATGAAGCCGTCGCGGCGGGACGCATTCCCTCGGCCGTCGCGATGCTGGCGCAAGACGGGCGGATCGTCTGGCTCGAAACGGCAGGCGAGATGGGGCCCGGCACGCCGATGCGACGCGACGTGATCATGCCGCTCGCATCCGTCGGAAAACTCTACACAGCCGTCGCCGCGATGATCCTTTTGGAGCGCGGCGTGATTGATCTCGATGATCCGGTGCGCACCACGATCCCGGCTTTCGGAGAAGTTCGGATCGCGGGGCCCGATGGCGAACTCCAGGCGCCGCAGACACCGATCACCATCCGGCATCTGCTGACGCACACGAGCGGCCTGCAACTCAACGGCGACGCGTATTGGGCGCTCTGGGCCACCCATGCAGGACGCACGACCACGCTCGCCTTCGCGCAAGACCTGGCGCGACTGCCGATGCGTGCGGAACCGGGAACATTGTTCGAGTATGGCGGCACCGGCGGCGCGTATGAAGTGCTCGCCGCCGTGATTGAAACGGCCAGCGGCCATACCCTCGAAGCCTTCATGCAGGCGAACATCTTTGCGCCGCTCGATCTGCGTGAAACGCATTTCTACGTTCCGCGGATCCATACCGCGCGGGTTCCGGCGTTCCATCGGCGTATCGACGACGCGCTACGCATCGAGACGCGCTACGGCGAGGACGCGGCGCGCAGCACCTATTTCTACGGCGGCGGAGGCCTGGCTTCATCGCCGCGTGACATCCACCGCTTCGCGCAACTCATCCTCAATGACGGCGAAGTCGACGGCGTGCGTCTTCTGAGACCGGACACCGTGCGGGCGATGATGCAGGATCAGATCGGCGCGCTCTCGCCGTTCGGCCCTGCACTCAGCTGGGGCTACGGCGCCGCTGTGGGCCGGGGACCGGCGGCGGGGCAGTTCGGATGGGTCGGCGGCGGCTACGCCACGCTTTGGGTGGACCGCAATTCGGGTCTCATCGCCTATTTTGCGTTTCCGGTTTCGCCGCCGGGAGACAACGTGCTGCTGACTGAGTTCCGGCGCTCCGTCTACGCGGCGATGGCGCCGGCGACGCCCTAGGGGCCGACAAAACGCGTTGCGCCGCCTTTGCTACAGGCCCGGCATGAAGAGTTGGCGATGATCGGCGCCGAGCTTCAGGACGTCCCAGCATTTCGCTTCGAGCGGCCGGGCCCAGTCATCGGGGCGATCTTCCACCGCCTCGTGCAGTTCGATCAAAAGCGCCTTCATCGGATGCGCCAGTTTCTCAAGCCCGCTTATGGTGAAGTTTTCCGGCGGGGCGGCTTCGGCCATGGCGCGCAGACGCCGGCGCAGGCCCTCCGGCAGCGGCGACTCCGACGCTTCAGCAAACAAGGCGCGCATGGCTACGGTCTCCAGCGACAAGGTATCCGCCGCGCGATCGGCCTCCTGCGCGACGAGCACCATCAGCAGGCCGATGATCTGCGCTTGGCCGACGGCGTAGGCGTCGTCCTTTAGACGGGGGCCAAGCTGCGTCGCAACCGCGCCGGCTGCGCCAAGCATGATCTGGGAGAAGGATGGCGTCACGGCGTATGCTCTGTATCCGCATGATTTCGCATCAGAGGCCGCCCCAGGTGGTTTGTGAGAGACGATCGGCGATGATCTTGTTGTGGCGCGTGGCGCAATACCATCCGGAGAATGCGAGGATCGGGTCTGTGTTCTTGCCGTCGTGATAGGCCTTTGACGAGGAAATCCAGATCGCCAGTCCCTTAAGGCTGGAAAAGAGGCTCCACCATTGAAAGGCTTCAGCGTTGAAGCGGCGCCCGCTCGCCTGCTGCCAATGGCGGATCGCCTCCTCGAAATCGAGCAGGCCCGCGGCGCGCGTTGGATCCGACGCCCAGAGCGGATCGAGCGCCCAGGCGAGATCCTCCATCGGGTCGCCGATATGGGCCATCTCCCAATCGAGCACCGCGGTGATGCGCCCGGCGCCGTCGTGCAGGAAATTGCCGACGCGATAATCGCCGTGCACCACCGCAAGCTTCGGCGGCGGATGGGGCGGATTGCGGCGCAAGCGGCGGATCGCAGCCATCGCAATCGGCTGGGGCTCCAAGCTGTCGTCCTCCACCACCTTTTGCCAATGGTCGAGTTCGCGCCGCCAGCAATCCTCCGGGGCCGGCGTATCGACGACGCCGGGCATTTCCGTGTCGTAAGGATCGACCGCGGCGATGGCGCCGAGGATCGAGAAGAACTCGCGGCCGATGCTCTCGCGATGCGCGCCGAACGGATCGGGCTGGAAGGGACTGGAGGACGCCCCATGATCGATCCGCTCCATGATGAAGAACGGGCGCTCGAGAACGGAATCGTCGGCGACCAAAGCGATCGCTTCGGGGACCGGAACGCCGCGTCCGAAGAAGGATTTGTAGGCCGCGAACTCAAGCGCGCGTTCCGTGTCGATCAGGCTGTCGGGCGGATCGCGGCGCAGGATGAAGCCGCGCACGCCGCCGGCGATGTCTTCGGTGACCGCGTCAAAGCGATAGGTCTCGCGGCTCGCCCCGCCGGGAATGCGCGAGAGGTTCTCCACGCGCACAGGCCCCGTCTGCAGGGTCTGCGCGAGATAGTCCGCCAGCCTGGCGATTTCCTCAGCGGTCAGCATCGAGTCTTCTCACGCTGCGCCATCGAGGAATTCTTTGAAGCCGCTGGGGGCGTGGGGGCCGATGACGAGTTGTTCAAAGGCGCCGACGCCGTCGCTTCCCTCGCCGCCCGGGCCTTCGTGACGCGCCTTGCAGATCGCCTGGATATGGAGCGTCGGCACTTCGAGCGGGTTGAGGTCGCTCGGCTTGAACGCCTCGCGGGCGACGACGAGGGGACCTTTGTAGAGCCCGTGCGTCCACTCGGGATGCGTGTAGCCGATGCCCTTCATCTGGAAGGTGTGAAGCGGCGTCCAGCTCACCACGTGATCACGGCCGGCGGCGTCTTTCACGTTGAGCACGAGTTTGTCGGCGTGGCGTTTGCCTTTCGCCCAGGTCACGCTCAGCCGCGGGTCGACGAGGTCGAGGAAGCCGCCTTGGTTTGAGCCGTCCATCGCCAGCGCACACCGCAGATTCCAGGGAACGCCGGCGTCGTCCTCGTTGACGTGATAGTAGAGCGCGAGGTTCGGGAAATTCGTCGGCGCCCACATCCAGTAGAATTGCGGCATCGCGGCGGGGACGTTGGGCTGGGGATCGGGCGCGCCGATCGGGCGTACGCCCCAGGAGCGATCGCGTACGCCGTACGCGCTTGCGGGCTCATAGGTTTCGCGCTCGCCGTCGATCTCAAGCCAGCCCGACCAACGCACCGCCTGAGTGAAGCGCGTGAGATCCATCATCATGCGCGCGCCGTTGCGGCGGGTGAAACGCGGCTCCTCGATTGGAAACGAGCGGCCCTCGCAGAGGAGATCGGCCTTGAACCCCTCGCCGTCGACGCGCAGGCGCAGCTTCTTCAGCGGCTCGACCACTTCGATCGAAATCGGCCCGACGCTCAGGTCCATGCGCTCGTGATTGAGGATTCGTGAGGCGTGCAGCGCGTGCTGCGCGCCGCCGCGCAGCGCACTGACGTGCGCGTCGGCCACGTTCAAATGCGGATAGATTCCGAATGCGACGGCGAAGAAGCCGGAACCGTCCTGGCGATAGCCGTTGAAGAAATAGCGGTCGTAGAAATTGCGGTCCGATCCGGCGAACGCCACCGGCTCGGGGGTCTGGTGGATAGGAAACTCATCGCCTTTGGTCAGCATGCATCCTCCGCGGGACGCCATTCTGGCGCGGCCGGCCCGGGGTTTCAATTGTCGTCGGCTCACTTGACGCGACGATACGATTTCGCTTGCGCAGCAGGCGCGATATGGTCGCATCCATGGACGCCGCGCAGCTCAACGCCTTCTACGCCGAGGCCTTTCCCGGCGGCTCGGCGCGCGTGGAGCATGCCGACGGCGTAACCGCGCGGTTGCGCCTGCCCTTCAACCCGAACTCGACGCGCCCGGGAGACACCGTATCCGGCCCGACAATGATGGGCCTTGCCGACAGCGCGATGTACGCGCTCACGCTCTCCGCCATCGGGCTTGAACCGATGGCGGTGACGACGAGCCTGACGATGAACTTCCTGCGTATGCCCGGCCGCGCCGACCTGGTCGCCGAAGCGCGCATGCTGAAGCTTGGCCGCACGCTCGCCGTGGGCGATGTGACGATCCGCGCCGAGGGCGCTCTTCAGCCGTGCGCGCATGCGGTGGTCACCTATTCGATTCCGCCGAAGAAGGCGGTTGCGTCATGATGCGCGAGATCGGCGCCACGCCGCTGATCGCGGCGATCTCAGGGTTTCTCTGCATCGCGCTCGGCGCGTTCGGCGCGCACGCCGTCAAAGATGCGCAGGCGAAGGATTGGATCGAGACGGGCGTGCATTTTCAGTTCATGCATACGATGGCCGCGTTCGCGAGCGTCTCGTTCCGCAATTGGGGCGCGTGGATCGCGCGGGGGGCGCCGCCCTTCTTCTTTCTCGGCATCGCCTGTTTCAGCGGGTCGCTCTATGCGATGGGGTTCGGCTACAGCGTGTGGCCGCTGCTGGCGCCGATCGGCGGCGCCGCCTTCATGCTCGGCTGGGCGGTGCTGATCGCGGCGGGCGTGCAGGCGTTTTTGAAGGAGCGGAGATCATGACGAGCTTTCCTGGCTGGCCGGCGGCGACCTTCGTGCAAACCAACGGCATTCGGATGGCGGTGCATGAGGCGGGACCGGCGGACGCGAAACCCGCGTTGGTGCTGTGCCACGGCTTTCCCGAACTCGCGTTCTCGTGGCGCCACCAGGTGCGCGACCTAGCCGCCATGGGCTTTCGCGTGCTGGCGCCGGATCAGCGCGGGTATGGGCTGACGGACGCGCCTGCGCCGGTGGAGAGCTACGACATCGAACACCTGTGCGGCGATCTCATCGGCCTGCTCGACGCCAAGGCGATCGACAAGGCGGTGTTCGTCGGCCACGATTGGGGCGGCATCGTCGTGTGGCAGATGGGACTGCGCCATCCTGAACGTTGCGCCGGGATCATCGGGGTGAACACGCCGTTCATGCCGCGCTTGCCGATCGATCCGATCGCGATCATGCGCGAGCGGATGGGGCCGGAGATGTACATCGTGCACTTCCAGAAGCCCGGCGAGGCGGACGCAGCGCTCGGCGCCGACGTCGCCAAGTCGATGAGCTTTTTCATGCGCAAGACCGATCCGGCGATGATGCCAGCGAGCGCGGGACTGGCGACCCAGCGGCAGGGCGATGAATCGATCTTCCCGCTGGTGCGCATGGTGGAGGCATACGATCCCGCGGGCGACCCGCGCCCCTCGATCCTGACCGAGGCGGAGATGGCGTTCTTCGTCGATACGTTCAAGCGCACCGGCTTCACCGGCGGAATCAATTGGTATCGAAACTTCACACGCAACTGGGAGCGCAGCGCCGATCTGGCGACGCAGGTGACGCTGCCGTCGCTGATGATCATGGCGGAGCACGACATGGTGCTGCCGCCCTCCGCTGCCGACGGGATGGAGCAATGGGTTCCCAATCTGGAGAAGCGCTTGATCCGCAATTCCGGCCATTGGACGCAGCAGGAACAGCCCGCGGAGACGACCAGAGCGATCGCTGAATGGGTGAGGAAGACATTCGGCTGAAGACCGTCTAAAGCGGCGCGATGTCTTCGCCCGTCCGCCGGAAACTCACCACGATCCTCGCCGCCGACGCCGACGGCTACAGCCGCGCGATGGAGGCCGACGAGGTGCGCGCGATGGGTGCGCTGCAGGCGGCGCGGCGCGTGTTCGCGGGGCTCATCGAGCGCCATCACGGGCGGATCGCCAACACCGCCGGCGACGGGCTGATCGCGGAATTCGGCTCCGTGGTCGAGGCGGTGCAATGCGCGATCGAGGTGCAGCGCGAATTGGGCGCCAACCCCGACAGCGCGCTGCGCTTCCGCATCGGCGTTCATCTCGGCGATGTGATGATCGACGGCGACGACCTGCTGGGCGAAGGCGTCAATCTGGCGGCGCGGCTGCAGACGATGGCCGAGCCCGGCGGCATCCTGATTTCGCGACAAGTCTACGATCAAGTGCAGAAAAAGCTGTCTGTCGGGTTTGAGTATCTCGGCGAGCGGCGGCCGAAGAACTACGAAGAGAGCGTTGCTGTCTATGGCGTCGCGCCGGTCGGATCGGCTGCGCCAGAGAGCGAGGGGCGCCGGTCGCGCAAGGCCAAGGCGCCGGCGTCGGCGCCCAAAGCGACGCGCAGCGCGGCGCCGGGGGATCTCCGCGCCCGCGTCACGCGGCAGCTTCGCCTCTTCGGCGCCATCGCGCTTGTGCTTGTCGTCATCGACATCGTCACCGGACCGCCGACATGGGCGCATTGGGTCGCGCTGGCGTTCGCCGCGCTCGTCGCGTATCGCGCCGCGCCGCTGATGGCGCGGGGGTGGCTCTCGGTCGCCGATGTGCGCCTGCTCGTCGTGATCGCGCTGCTGGCGCTGATCAACGCGTTCTCATGGTCGGGCGAGCTCTGGGTGATCTGGCCCGCCGCCGGGATTCTTCTCATCGCGCTCCTGGGGCGCCTGCTCGCGCGCAGCTGAGCGCTGAAGGGGACCGCGCATGAAGCCGATCATGAACCTCGACGACGAAGCGCTTGTGTTCGACGATGTGGAGGAAAACGGATCCTACACCTCCAAGCGCGCGACAATCAGCGATCACATCGGCGCGCAAAAACTCGGCTATAACCTCACTGTGCTGGCGCCCGGCAAGGTGCAATGCCCCTTCCACAATCATCATGGCGAAGAGGAGATGTTCCTTATCCTCGAGGGGGAAGGCGAACTGCGCTTCGGCGATGCGCGCTATCCGATCCGCAAGCACGACGTGATCGCCTGCCCGCCCGGCGGACCGGAGGTCGCGCACCAGATCATCAACACCGGCGCCACTCCGATGCGCTATCTCGCGCTCTCCACGCTCGTGGAGGTGGAGGCGTGTGAGTATCCGGACTCGCAGAAAATCCTGATCGTCACAGGCGCGCGCGGGAACCGGGGCCTGCGGAAGATGTACCGCGCAGAGGATGACGTCGATTATTACGAGCGCGAGAAGCCCTGAAGGTTATCGTGCGCATGATGTCTGAGGTAATTGCGGCGGCGCCGCCCGTGGGGCCCTGTGCGCGCAGGAGGATGTCGCATGACCCCGCTCGACACCGTGAAGACCTTCATGTCAGCCATGGAGAAGAAGGACTACGACGCCGGCCTGGCGCTGGTGGCGCCGGACTGCGAATACACCAACCTGCCGATGGGCACCGCGCGCGGACCGCAGGGTATTCGTGACACGCTCGGGCCTTTCTTCGCGCCGATCCTGGAGAACGAGTTCAAGCTGCTGCGGATGGCCGCGCAAGGGCCGATCGTGTTCGTAGAGCGCCTCGACCGACATCGCATGCCAAAGGGCTGGTTCGAGCTGCCGGTGACGGGCGTGCTGGAAGTGCATGACGGCCGCATCACCGTGTGGCGCGAATATTTCGACCTCGCCACGCTGCAACAAGGGCTTGCCGCGCACACCTGAGCCCGCCCTTGTTCTTGGGGGAGCATCAGGGTCTACTCGCTGATGCTCACGATCTACGGCCGGCGCAGCTCCAGCAACGTGCAGAAGGTGATGTGGCTCGTGGCCGAGCTGGGTCTTGCGCACGAGCACGTTGCGCTTGGCGGCGATCACGGCGGCCTCGCCGAACCGGCGTTCCGCGCGCTCAATCCGCATGGCCTCATCCCGACGATCCGGGACGGCGATGTCGTGGTGTGGGAGAGCCACGCGATCCTGCGCTATATTGCTGCGCAGTACGGGCCGGACGCGTTCTGGCCGGAGAGTCCGGCGGCCAGATCGAGCGTCGATCGCTGGATGGACTGGGCCCAAACGACCTGGCAGCCGAGCTTCGTCGATGGCGTGTTCTGGGGGATGTACCGCACGCCGGCGGCGCAGCGGAATAACGACGCCGTCTCCCGCGCGATCGAGGCGTGCGCCGCACATATGCGCCAGCTCGACGCCGCGCTGGCGGACCGCCCCTATCTCGCCGGCGACAACTTAACTCTCGCCGACATCCCGCTTGGCGCGACGCTCTATCGCTATTTCAATCTTGAGATCGCGCGGCCCAACGTTCCCTACGTCGAGGCTTGGCGTCAGCGGCTCGAAGCACGCCCGGCCTATCAGACGCACGTGATGATCGCGTTCGATGCGTTGAAGGACAAGCCGTTCCCGACGGGCCGCTGACGGGCGCGATCAGCCGACGCGTCGGCAACGGCGGGTTTGTGCGTCGCCGCCGCCGGGGAGACGCAGCATTTGGCCGATCTCGATGCGATCGGGATCGACGATCACGTCCGGGTTCGCATCGACGATGCGTTGCACGTGCGCCGGCGTTCCGTAGGCGCGCTCAGAAATGCGCGACAGCGTATCGCGCGCGGCCACGACGACCGTCCGCTCTTGCCCGCTGCGCCAGCGCGCACTCTCACCGGCAAGCTCAAGTTCGCCATGGTCGGAGGCGTAGACGAGCGCGCCGTCTCGATCGGCGCGACGCATCGAGAACGTCTGCTCGGCCCCGTTCCAGGCGGCGGTTGCAGCGCGCCCGTCGGCAGCGCGATAGAGCGCGAGCGTCGCGCCGTCGTGACACGCGAAGCGGCTGTTGCGCCAGCGCTCGGACAGCGTCACGGCAGCGCCATCCTGGGCGACGTATCCGATGGGCGCCACGCGCGCGGCCTGCAGATGCGGCTCACGCGGCGCGGCGGCGGCGGCGGAGAGGCGCGCCATATACGACGCTTCCCAGGCGCGATCGACCGTGGCGCAGCCCGCCTGCGCCAACATCGCCAACAAAAGTACAATCACCCGCATCGCACAGCCCCCTCCTTCTCCCTATCGCGTCGCGACGCGGGCGTATAGGGGCGGCGGGCGCTGCTGCGCGCGATGGCGCTACCAGGCGGCGGCGTCGTAGAGCGCGTCGGCGCCGCGCACGAGCGCATCGACGATACCCGGCTCCAGGCTCGAATGGCCGGCGTCCGGGATGATCTCAAGATCAGCCTCGGGCCAAGCGCGCTTCAGCGCCCACGCCGACGAGAGCGGCGTGCACATATCGTAGCGGCCGTGCACGATGCGCAGCGGCATCCAGCGGCGCAGACGCGGCGCCTGCTCCAAGAGCCAACCGTCGGTCTCGAAGAACCCGCGGTTGGTGAAGTAGTGGCATTCGATGCGCGCGAACGCCTCAACGAAGCGATCGTCGTTGAAGCGCGTCGGCAGGCCGGACGGGCCGACGATCGAGATGGTTTCGCCTTCCCAGCGCGCCCAGGCGCGCGCGGCTTCCAGGCGCACGTCGCGATCGGGCGCGGTGAGGCGGCGGTGATAGGCGGCGAGCATGTCGCCGCGTTCGGCTTCGGGGATCGGCGCGAGATAGCGCTCAAACGCGTCGGGGAAGACGTTCGAGGCGCCCTGCTGATAGAACCACTGAATCTCGTGACGCGTCAGCAGGAACACGCCGCGCAACAGCAACGCCGCGCAGCGTTCGGGATGTTTTGCAGCGTAAGCGAGCGACAGCGTGGAGCCCCACGAGCCGCCGAACACGAGCCATTTCTCAATCCCGAGCCGTTCGCGCACGCGCTCGATGTCGGCGACGAGATCCCAGGTGGTGTTCTCCTCCAATTCAGCGTGCGGCGTGGAGCGGCCGCAGCCGCGCTGGTCGATCAGCACAGTGCGAAAGCGCTTGGGATCAAAGAAGCGCCGCATCTCCGGGCTCATGCCGCCGCCCGGGCCGCCGTGCAGCGCGATCACCGGACGCCCGTTCGGCGCGCCGCATTGCTCGATATAGATCATGTGGCGCGGCGACACGCGCAGCATCTCGCTCGCGAAGGGCTCGATCTGCGGATAGAGATCGCGGCGCGGCGCCGGGGCTGGGGCGTTCATGGCTCCTGGGTACGAACTCGCTGCGGCCCCCGCAAGGCGGTTCTCACCACAAGATGCCGCGGCCTCCGGTCTGGTCGCGGTGCAGGTCGATGGAGAGCACGATCGCGAAGCCGGCCATGATCGTGACCATCGCGGTGCCGCCGTAGGAGATAAGCGGCAGCGGGATGCCCACCACAGGCACAAGGCCGGTGACCATGGCGGTGTTGATGAGCACGTAGCAGGCAAGCGTCGCGGCGACGCCGGCCGCGGCCAACGCGCCGAAGGAGGTGCGGGCGCGCGTGGCCACCTCCACGGCCTTCCAAAGCAGAAATGCGAACACCGCAATCACGCCGAAGCCGCCGACGAAGCCGAACTCCTCTACGATCATCGTGAAGATGAAGTCGGTGTCCTTCTCCGGCAGGAAATCGCCCTGGCTCTGCGAGCCCTCGCGCCAGCCGGCGCCGGTGAGCCCGGCGGAGCCGATGGCGATCTTCGACTGCAGCACGTGATAGCCTTCGCCGAGAGGATCGTCGGCGAGGCCGAGGAATACGTTGATCCGCGCGCGCTGGTAATCGTGGAGCGCGAAATAATAGGCGCCGACTGCGGAGGCGGCGGCCACGCTCATCGCCACGATGATGTAGCGCCAGCGGAGACCGGCCAGGAACATGACGGCGAGGCCCGCCATCGCGATCAGTGTTGCGGTGCCGAGGTCGGGCTGGTGCATGACAAGCGCAACGGGCGCGCCGACCAAGAGCAAGGCCGGGACCGACCACAGCAAAGTCGGGGCGCGGCCCGGACGCAGATCCTCGTAGTAGCGCGCCAGCGCCAGCACGATCGCGATCTTCATGATCTCCGACGGCTGCAGCGACATCGGCCCGATGGACAGCCAGCGCGTGGCGCCCATGCGCGTCTCGCCGACAAGCTCCACGCCGATCAGCAACAGCATCGTCGTGGCGTAGAGCGGATAGGCGATCAGATACCAAGTGCGCGGCGGCACGAAGAGCGCCACGCCGATCGCGATGCAGAGGAGCGCTGCGAACCGCAAGCCGTGTGTGAGCGGCTTCAGCGCGGTCGCGTCGCCGGCGGACACCGAGGCGTGCATCGCCACCCCGATCATGGCGAGCACCGTGAGCGCGGTGATGATCCACCAATTGAGGCGCGGCATCTTGCCGAGCACGCCGGAGCGCCCGCCGTGCGCGCTGCTCAACGACACCGTCATGCCGGCGTCCCCATTTGCTGCGCCTGCAATTGCGCCAAGGTTCGCGGCTGCATGCGGGCGGGATCCTTCAGGATCGTGTCGTGCATGATCACCTTCGCGATCGGGCCCGCTACCGAAGACCCCGCGCCGCCATGCTCGACCACGACGGCGCAGGCGTAGCGCGGGTCATCCCACGGGCCGAAGCAGACGAAGAGGCCGTGGTCGCGGTACTTCCATTCGATCGTGGAGTAGTGGCGTCCGCGGGTGGCCGCGGTGATCGCGCGCACCTGCGCGGTGCCGGTCTTGCCGGCGATGCGCACTGGTTCGTAACGCGCCGTTTCCGGCGAGGCCTGCATGATCTGGCGCGTCTCGGGATGGCGCACGAGGCCGATATTGCTCGCCGACAGCGCCGTACCGCCGCCCTCGTTGGAGACGCCGTACATGCCCGCCCGCGCCTGCGCCAAGTGGGCGGGATCGAGGCCGGCGATCGACGGGAAGACCGGGGGATCGCTGACGCCTGGACCTTCGCGGATGAGGCGCGGCGCAACGGTGCGCCCGCTCGCGAGGCGCGCCGTCATCACCGCAAGCTGGATCGGCGTGACCTGGAGATCGCCCTGCCCGATGCCGAAGTTCACGGTGAGGCCGTCCGTCCATTGGCCGCGGCCGATCGAGCGCCACCACGCCGGATCGGGCACGATGCCTTGGCGCATGGAATCGAGAAACGCGTTGTCCTGCCGCGGCAGGCCGAGATCATAGCGCTGGCCGAAGCCGAACTCGCGCGCGACCTGCGCGATGCGCTCAGCGCCCGCATAAAGCGCGGCGCGATAGAAAAACACGTCGCACGAGCCCTTGATGGCGCCGTGCATGTCGACGCGGCCGTGGCCGCCGCGGCGCCAGCAATGGAAATTGCGTCCGCCGAACGGGAAGTAGCCGGGACACGATACGGCCCAATCTTCCGGCATGCCGGCGCGGCGCGCGGCAATCCCGACCATCATCTTGAACGTCGAGCCCGGCGAATACGTGCCGGTGACCGCCTTGTGATAGAGCGGGTGGCGGTCGCTCAGATTGAGTTCGTCGAAGTCCGCCTGGCCGATGCCGTTGACGAACAGGTTCGGATCGAAGCCGGGCGCGGACGCCATCACCAGGATGTCGCCGGTGACGATGTCCATCACAATGGCCGAGCCCGCCTGTTCGCCGAACGCCTCCATCGCGCGCTTCTGCAGATCGGCGTCGAGCGTCAGCACCACGCCAGCGCCGGGTTTCGGCGGGTTCTGGCTGCCGGTGTCTTCGCCGACCGGGCGGCCGTTGGCGTCCACCTTCACCAGCCGCCAGCCGGCTTCGCCGTGCAGCATGTCCTCCAGCGCCCGCTCCAGACCCGCCTTGCCAAGACGGACGTCGGGATTGCGCAGATAGATGGCGCGGCGCTCCCCCTCGGAGCCTTCGGCGAGCACGCGGTCGATCTCGCGCTGCGTCGGCTTGGCGACGTAGCCGATCGGATGCGCGAAGACCAGGCTGTGGGGATAGGATCGCGTCTCGGTGTCTTCCGCGATCACGCCCTTGAGCTCGGGCAAGCGTGCATTGATGATCGCGAACTGATCCCATTCGAGGCTCTGGCGGAGCAAGAGCGGCTCATAGGGTTTGCCGTTGCGCGCCTCGCGCACGCGGCGGCGGATCCACGCGTCGTCCAGTTCGAGCACCTGCGCGATGGCGCCGATCGTGGCTTCGAGATCGTCGACGTCCTCGGGAATGATCGACACGCGCAGGTCGCGGCGCGTGGTCGCCAGTTCAACGCCGAAACGATCATAGAGCACGCCGCGGGGCGGGGTGACGACGCGGCGGTCGAACCGGTTCTCGCGCGCCTGCTCGCTCCACTCGCCGCTGAAGAAATCGGTCGCCTGCAATTGCGCCATGCGCAGCGCGACGGCGCCGAGCCCGCCGAACGCCACCCCAGAAAGCAGCACGGCGCGACGGTTGAAGATGCCGCCGGCGTCGCGTTTGACGGTCGTCATGACGTCTCCATCATGTGGGGCGCACTCCGATCGGGTTGCGCTTCGCGGCGCGGGTGACGGGCTGCGCGCTCATATAGAGCCCGCGCACGAACGGAAACAAAAGCACCGTGATGACGGCGGCTTCCGCAAACTTGACCGCGGAGGCGCCTGCGCCCAGCGCGCGCGGCGCAATCGCGAACGCAACGGCCGTGGCGCCGATCGCGGTCAGCGCGAAGCCGCCGAGGATCGAAAGCGTGTTCGGCGAGGAGGTCACGCGCGCAATGAATCGGCCGATCAGAAAAGCGACAAGATAAAGCGCCGCAAAGAGGCCGTACTGGCCGCCGGACATCTGATCGTGCAACAGCCCGAGCGCCGCCACCATCAGCGGGCGCCGCCACGAGCCGTCGTCGTCCGCGGCCCAGCCGTAGGCCGCCCAGAGCACGCCCAGCGGCATCGGCGGCTGCGCGAACACCGGCCCGAACGGCAGCGCCGGCAGGATGACGGTCAGCACCGCGAGCGCAAATCCCAGACCGCGGCTGGCGCTGCGCTTGGCGCTCTGGGTGATGATCGCGGTCATTGCGGGGGCCCCTCCGCAGCGGTCGGCGTGGCTGCGGCCGGCGGCGGCGTCTGCGCCGGCGACGGCGCACGTTGGGGCCGCGGCGGCGGCGCGGGCGCATCCGATACGCGCGCGCGTGGCGGGGCGAAGGACGGGCCTTCGTCTTCGCCCACGCCCTCGTCTTCCGGCGTTATCGGTTCGACGAACGGCAAGAGGCGCACGAAGTCGATCGGGGCGCCGCTGACCGCCAGCCGCACACGCCAATCGCCGTTGGGCTGCCGCGCGGCCACGCCGATGCGGATGCCGCGCGGATAAAGGCCGCCGTCGCCGGAGGTGATGATCGGCTCGCCCTGGCGAAGGCCGCTGGCGAAGAACTCAAGCGCGGGATCCTCCACCTCGAACGGCGCCGTGACCAGATTGGGCGGATTGGACGCGCGCCCGACCAGCATCGCGCGCACGCGCGAGTGCGCGCCCATCACCGGCACGCGCGAATTGTAATCGTCCAGCATCAGGATGCGCGCGGACGCGCGTCCGACGCTGACGACACGGCCGACGAGACCGCGATGATTGACGGCGATGAATCCGACACGCACGCCATGATCTGCGCCGGCGTCCGCCACCAGCGTGCGCGTGAACGGGCCGCCGGAATCGAGCACGAGACGCGCGCCGATCGCGCCGCCAAGATCGGCGTTCTCGCCGAACGCGTCGGGCGGCATACGCAGAAGCTCAGCGTAACGCGCGTTGCGTTCAGCCAGTCGTTCCGCGGCGCGCCGCCAATAGAGGAGCTGCCTGTTCTCCTCCTCCAGCGCCTCGATGCGCTCGGCGGCGCCCCACATCGATCCCAACCGGCTCAGCGTATCGCTGACGACGCCGGAGGGCCCGTCGACGCCGGCCGCGACGGAGGCGGCGACGTCATCGCCGGCGGAAGAGATCGGGCCGTTGGCGCCGACGCGCAGGTAGAGCACGACGCCTGCGGCCACGAGCAACACGATCGCGGCGACCACTGCGGCGGAGAGCGAAAACCGCCGCCTGCCTGCGCTGCGCGTTCTTCTGGCCAAGTCGCGTCCTCGATTGCTCCATTGCGCCGTTGGCGGCGCCGGCGTCCGCGCGTCCGATCAGACGTCCGGCGTAACCAGGCGGCGGCCTTCCGGCGTGTTCAGCTTCTCCAGCGCCACGCCGCAGCCCTTGACCACGCAGCGCAGCGGCTCATCGGCCACCGACACACGGATCGAAATCCGCTCCTGCACCACGGCGTCAAGGTTGCGCAGCAGCGCGCCCCCGCCAGTGAGCATGATTCCGCGGTCGTAGATATCGGCGGCCAGTTCCGGCGGCATCTGCTCGAACGCCTGGCGCACCGCATCGACGATCTTGCCGACGGGTTCGGCCAGCGCATCGGCGACCATCGCCTCATTGACCGTGATCTCTTTGGGCACGCCCGAAAGATTGTCACGCCCCTTGATCGGCATTTGCATGCCGGAGCCTTCCTCGGGGGCTTTAGCGGTGCCGATTTCCTTCTTGATCCGCTCGGCGGTGGAATCGCCGATCAGCAGGTTCTCGGTGCGGCGCAGATATTGGATGATCGCCTCGTCCATCTTGTCGCCCGCTTCCCGCAGCGAGCGGCTCCAGACGACTCCGCCCAAGGACAGCACCGCGATCTCGGTCGTTCCGCCGCCGATATCGACGACCATGCAGCCGGCAGGATCATCGATCTGCAGGCCGGCGCCCACGGCCGCGGCCATCGGCTCCTCGATCAGGTGCACGCGGCGTGCGCCCGCCTGCTCGGCGCTTTCCAGAATGGTGCGGCGCTCCACCGGGGTGGCGCCGGACGGCACGCAGATGACGATCTGCGGCGAGATCAAGGTCGGGCGCGGAAGCACCTTCTTGATGAATTGCTTGATCATCTCCTCGGCGACTTCGAAATCGGCGATGACGCCGTCTCGGAGCGGGCGAATCACTTCCATCGTTCGATGGGTCTTGCCGAGCATCGTCTTGGCTTCGGCGCCGACGGCGTAGACTTCCTTGCGGCCGCCCTCATTGACGTAGGCCACCACGGACGGCTCATCGAGAACCACGCCGCGGCCTCTCACGTAGATGAGCGTGTTCGCGGTGCCCAAATCTATCGCGAGATTGGGCGCAACCAGACCGAAGAAACTTCCCAACATGCGAGTCGCCGCCTTAGCCGCCGTTCGATTCTTACCGAACCGGCCCTTTCTTGCTTACAAACCTTGCTGCTTCACAAATTCGCGCGCCCGGCCATCCACACCTATGGCGCCAAGACGCGCAAAGACGGGCGACATCATGGCCATCGGGCGCATGCTCCACTTTGTTCCGCCGCAAAGGCGCCGCCGCGCTCGGCAATGAAGCAGCCAGGTCATCACCGATGCAGGCGGGGCTTTGCCGTGGGCGGGCGGGTTATGCAAGCAACCGCAGGAAAGCGGGCGCGCACAGCGCTTGATCTTGCGCCGCCGGCGCGCTTGTACTGCGCGGAACCCGCGCCTTTTTCCGTTCCGCTTCCGATCTTGACGATGGTCTTCCGCGCCGCGCTTTTCTGCCTTGTTCTCCTGGGGTTGGCGGCGGGGCCGTCGGCAGCGCAGGCGCCAAGCGAAGACGAACCGTCGATCGAGCAAGCGCAATTGGGGGCGGTCCGGGTCGTCGCCGTCATGGAGACGTTCCAGGGGCGCTACCTGCATTCGACGGGCTCGGGCTTCGTGGTCGCGCCAAACCTGGCCGTCACCAACGCCCATGTGGCGTCTGCGGCGATGCAATACCCCAACATTCGCATGGCCATCGTGGCGCCGAACGGCGAGGGCATGGCCCCGGCTGAAATCGTCCGCTTCTCAGCCGAGCAGGATCTGGCGCTGCTGCGGTTCTCCGGCGAGAGCCCGCCGGCGCTTACGATCTCGACCGTCGCGCCGCGTCCGGGGGACGCGATCGTGGCGCTGGGCTATCCCGATCTCGACGATCTCGACCGGCCGGCGACGGAGCTGGTGCGACCGACCGCGCCGTCGCGCTCCAACGGCGCGATCGCGGCGCTGCGCGAGATCGCCCCGACGGGGCAGCCGATCCCGACCATCAATCACGAGGCGACGATCAGCTCGGGCTCTTCGGGCGGTCCGTTGCTCGACGAATGCGGCCGCGTGGTCGGGGTGAACACATGGCACACCCGTGGACGCGAAACGCTGCAGGGGCGCGGAGTCGCGACACGCGCGGCCCAGCTCGTCCAGTTCCTGCGCACGTGGGGGGTGACGCCGCTTGTCGCCGCCGATCGCTGCCTTTCCCCGGTCGAGCGCGCCCAGGCGGAGCGGGACGCGGCGGTCGCGGCGCTGCAGCAGAAGATCAACGAGCTCTCCGACGGGCGTCCAGCCGGCGGGGGCGTGGGCCCGTTCAGCCGGCGCGACCTTTCGCTGATTGCGGGCACCCTGTGCTTTGGGGCCGCGCTGGCGCTGCTCGGCTATTGGGGGCTGATGGGCCGGCGCAGGCCGGCGCCGCCGGACGCAGGGCCCGTTCGCAGCGGCGGGCGCCCGATCATCAATATGGGCCGCCGAAGCCCGCCGCAGACCGCGCTCGGCGCCGAGACGGCGCCCGCCGCAGCGTCGGCACCGGAACCGCCGTCCATCGACGCGCCGGCGCCCGCGCACGCGCGCGGCCGGAGCGTGTGGCCCGCCGTGCTTGGCGTCGCTGCGCTGGCGGCGGCGATCGCGCTGGTGGCCCCGGTGGCGAGCAGCCTCTTCGGCTCACGCGGCGCCGGCGCAGGGCGCACTGCGGCCGACATCGCGGGCGTGCAGGATTGCGTGTTCGATGCGCTGGCCAGCGGCGCACCCGGCGAAAACACCAGCTTCACCATCGACGCGGACGCGTGCGTCAACGGGGAATTGCCCTACGCGCCGACGACCGATGGGCGCGCGCTCCGCCGCGTCGCGCTGAGCGCCGATCGCAGCACGCTCGAAGTGCAGACGCTGTCTCCCGACACCGGCGAATTCCGCAACGAACGGTTTGCCTTGGGGCCGGACCAGCGCGCGAGCGCGGCGGAAGCAGCCCGCACGGCGCCGGCGCCGGACGCGTGCTCGGCTGCGGCGCGCGAGCAAACGGCGCGGCGCAATGCGGCGCTCCTCCGGTTCGCCGAGGGCGATCCTGCGCAGCGCACGGTGTGGCGCTGCCGGCGGCGGCCCTGACGCGAGAAAGGCCGCCCCTTGCGGAGCGGCCTTCCCAGGCTTGCGCCGATGAGGAGATCAGCGGCGGCGGTAGTTGTTGTCCGCGACTTCGTAGCGGATCCGCGCCGAGAGCGCGTCGAAGCGGCGATCCAGCTCGCGACGCTCGCCGAGCGAGAGGCCGCCGCCGGTGCGGCGATAACGGGCCTCAAGCTGCGCGATGTCGCGGAACTCCGCGCGCAAGCGATACGCTTCGCCGCGCGTCAGGGCGCCGTTGCGCACGCCGCGATCGATGCGCGCATCGAGATTCGCCTGGCGCTGATTAATGGACTGCCAGGCGCCGCCGCGGTTCTGCGCATCGTGACGTTCGAAGCGGATGCGCGCCGACAAGACGTCGAAGCGGCGATCGAGATCGCGGCGCTCCGCGAGCGACAGTCCGCCGCCGGTCCGGCGATACTGCGCTTCCAGGCGCGCCAGATCCCGGAATTCTGTGCGCAGGATTGCGGCTTCGCGGCGCGTCAGCGTTCCGCTGCGGACGCCCTGGTCGATGCGACGATCGAGGTTGTCCTGGCGCTGGTCAATGCTTTGCCAGACGCCGTAATTGGGCGCGCCCCAGGTTTGCGCGTTCGCCGGCGCTGCGAGCGCCAGCACCGAGCCGAGGGCCGCTGCAGCCAAGAGAACTCTCATCACACCATCCTTCCATGTTTCGCACGGATCCCGTGCGCTCAGTGCACGGATCATTGCGACCGGGCGCTGAACGGGGGATGAGTTCGAAACGAAGGCTTCGCTTAAACCGTTCCGCTGCGATCGCATCTTCGTGAACGGCGTTCAGCTGCGATTCAGGTTCCGGCGTCGCCGTTGTCGTCGCTCGCCGAGCCCACCACGACG
>WGOB01000068.1 GCA_016124255.1 Alphaproteobacteria bacterium
ACCGACAGCCACACCACCATGATCAACGGCATCGGCGTTGTGGGCTGGGGCGTTGGCGGGATCGAAGCGGAAGCGGCCATGCTCGGCCAGCCGATCTCGATGCTGATCCCGGAAGTGATCGGCTTCCGCCTTGAAGGTCGCCTGCCCGAAGGCGCAACCGCGACCGACCTCGTGCTCACCGTCACGCAGATGCTGCGCAAGCGCGGCGTTGTCGGCAAGTTCGTGGAATTCTTCGGCCCCGGCCTCGATGCGCTGACCGTGGAAGACCGCGCCACCATCGCCAACATGGCCCCCGAATACGGCGCGACCTGCGGCTTCTTCCCCGTCGATCAGAAGACCATCGATTATCTTCGCGCCACCCGCCGCGAAGAGGCGCGCATCGCGCTGGTGGAGGCCTATTGCAAGACGCAGGGCCTGTGGCGCGGCGCCGACGAACCCGTCTTTACCGACACGCTCGAACTGGGGTTGTCGGACGTGCGCCCCTCGCTGGCCGGGCCCAAGCGCCCGCAGGATCGCGTGCTCCTGGGCGACGCCGCCGCCGGCTTCAAGGCCGTGATGGAAGGCGAGTTCAAGAAGAGCGGCGCTGCGCTCTCCGCCAAACATTCCGTAGACGGAGAATCCTTCGCCATCGCCAACGGCGATGTCGTCATCGCCGCGATCACCTCCTGCACCAACACCTCCAACCCGAGCGTGCTGATCGCCGCGGGCCTCGTCGCCAAGAAAGCGCTGGAGCGCGGCCTAACCCGCAAGCCCTGGGTCAAGACCTCGCTGGCGCCCGGCAGCCAGGTCGTCACCGATTATCTCGCCAAGGCCGGCCTAGACAGCGCCCTCGATGGCCTGGGCTTCAATCTCGTCGGCTACGGCTGCCCCACCTGCATCGGCAATTCGGGGCCCCTCCCGCCGGCGATCTCCAAGGCCGTGGCCGCAAACGATCTGGTCGTCGCCAGCGTCCTCTCCGGCAACCGCAATTTCGAGGGACGCGTCAATCAGGACGTGCGCGCGAATTATCTCGCCTCCCCGCCGCTGGTCGTCGCCTACGCCATCGCCGGCACGATGTATCTCGACCTGGAGAAAGACCCTCTGGGTACGGACAAATCCGGCGGCCCTGTCTATCTGCGTGACATCTGGCCTTCGAGCGAAGAGATCGCCGACATCGTGCGCGCGTCGATCACGCCGGAGATGTTCGAAACCCGCTACGGCGACGTCTTCAAGGGCGACCAGCACTGGCGCGCCATCAAAGTGACGGGCGGGCGCACCTATGATTGGCCCGTCGGCTCCACCTATGTGAAGAACCCGCCCTATTTCGAAGGCATGACCCTGGAGCCCAAGCCGGTGACCGACGTTGATCGCGCCGCGGTCCTCGCGCTCTTCGGCGATTCCATCACGACCGACCACATCAGCCCCGCTGGCGCGATCAAGAAAGCCTCGCCCGCCGGGCGCTATCTGAGCGAACACCAGGTTTCGCAGGGCGACTTCAATTCGTACGGCGCGCGCCGCGGCAATCACGAGATCATGATGCGCGGCACCTTCGCCAACATCCGCATCAAGAACGCGATGGTGACGGACGCCTCCGGCGCCGTGATCGAAGCGCCCGACACCATCCACCAGCCCTCCGGCGAGCGCCTGGCGATGTATGACGCCGCGATGCTCTATCAGGCCGAAGGCGTGCCGCTCGTCGTCTTCGCCGGCAAGGAATACGGCACCGGCTCCTCACGCGACTGGGCCGCGAAAGGCACGAACCTCCTTGGCGTGCGCGCGGTGATCGCGGAGAGCTTCGAGCGCATCCACCGCTCCAACCTCATCGGCATGGGCGTCTTGCCGCTGCAATTCCAGAACGGCGACAGCTGGAAGGGCCTCGGCCTCACCGGCGCGGAACGCGTGTCCATCGACGGCGTCGGCGCGCTGAAGCCGCGTCAGCCGGTGACGCTCCGGATCGAGAAGCCGGACGGCGCGATCCTGACGCCCACCGTCCTCTGCCGCATCGACACGGAGAACGAGGTCGAATATTTCAGGAACGGGGGCATCCTGCACTACGTGCTGCGGAGCCTGGCGAAAGCGGCGTGAAGCGGGCGGAGAGCGGACGGCGAGGGGGCGGTCGCGTCACAGCCAGTTGAATCGACGGTCCGGAGACGGATGTTCATGCTCCATCCGATGCAGTGGCGGCGGATCATGATGGCGGCGGCGTTGCTCGCAGCGCTCGCGTGGGACGCTTGCGCGCCTGCCCGCGCGCAGGAACGCCCAGTTCATCGCACCGGCGCGCCGATCGTGGTGGAGCTCTTTACCGCGCAATCCTGTGATCTCTGCGCCCGCGCCAACCGCACGCTCAGCCAATACGCGCGCGACGGCGACGTCATCGCGCTGACCTTCCCGGTCGATTACTGGGACTATCTCGGCTGGCGCGACACCTTCGCCCAGAATGCGTTCACGCGCCGCCAGCGCACGTATCGCCGAAGCTTTGGCGGCCGCGGCCTCGCCACGCCGGAGATTGTAGTGAACGGCATGCGCCACGCGCACGCGACGCGCGCCGATGAGATCGACACGATGCTGACGGAGATCAATCGCGCGCCGCTTCGTCCTGGCCCGTCGATCACGATCACGCCGCGCAATCGTCGCGCCGACATTATAGTTGGCCGCGGCGCCGCGCCTTCCGAACCGGCAGACGTATGGATCGTCGCGTTCGATCCGGGCCCGGTGTGGGAAACCATCGGCGGCGGCGTCAATCGCGGCCAGCGCATGCCGCACTACAATCTCGTGCGCGAACTGCGCCGCGCAGGCAGCTGGTCGGGCGCCCCGGCGCGTTTCGACCAGGTTTATTGCCCCCGCGATTGCGCCGTCCTCGTGCAAGCTGCGCGCGGCGGCCCGATCCTGGCCGCGGCGCGCACGCCGATCCGGGAGTGAGGGGACCGCGGGCTTCCAGCCCGCGGTCCAGTCACATTCCGCCGAAATTGATGAACTTGGTCTCGAGGAATTCTTCCAGGCCCTCCACACCGCCCTCGCGCCCGAGCCCGCTTTCCTTGACGCCGCCGAACGGGGAGACCTCGTTGGAGAGGATGCCGTCATTGACGCCGACCATGCCGTAATCGAGCCGCTCGGTGATCTTCCACGCTCGGTTCACGTCCCGAGTGAAGAAATAGCCGGCGAGGCCGTATTCGGTGTCGTTCGCCAGCGACACGGCCTCGTCGTCATCGTTGAACTTCACCAGCGGCGCCACCGGCCCGAAAATCTCTTCGCGGAAGAGCCGCATATCGCGCGTGACGTTGGCCAACACCGTCGGCGCATAGAAACGAGCGCCGAGATCGAGCTTGGCGCCGCCGGTGAGCGCCTTCGCCCCGTTCGCACGCGCATCAGCGACGAGTTCCGAGACTTTGGCGATCGCGGCGTCGTCGATCAGCGGCCCGATCTGCACGCCTGCTTCATCGCCGGGCCCGACCTTCAGCGCAGCCGTCGCATCCGTCAGGCGCTTGGCGAATTCGTCGTAGATGTCGGCCTGCACCAGGATCCGGTTCGCGCACACGCACGTCTGCCCCGCATTGCGGAACTTTGACGCGATCGCGCCCTTCACCGCCAGATCGAGATCGGCGTCGGCGAACACGATGAGGGGCGCATTGCCGCCGAGTTCGAGCGAGATCCGCTTCACGGTGCCCGCGCATTTCTCCGCCAGCATCTTGCCCACCGCCGTGGAGCCGGTGAACGAGAGCTTGCGCACCCGCGGATCGGCGCAGAGCGCATCGCCAACCGGCCGCGACTTGCTGGTCGTGACGATGTTGAGCACGCCCGCCGGCAGCCCGGCCTCCACGCCCAATTCCGCCAGCGCCAGCGCCGTCAGCGGCGTTTGCTGCGGCGGCTTCAGCACCATCGTGCAGCCGGCCGCGAGCGCGGGTCCGGCCTTGCGCGTGATCATGGCGGCCGGGAAATTCCATGGCGTGATCGCCGCCACCACTCCGACAGGCTGGCGGATCGTGACATAGCGGCGCGTCGCCACCGTTGTCGGAATTGTGCGCCCGTACGCGCGCCGCCCCTCCTCGGCGAACCATTTGATGAAGCTTGCGGCGTAGACGATCTCGCCCTTGGCTTCCGCAAGCGGCTTGCCGCCCTCGGCCGTCATCAGCGCCGCGAGCCGATCCGCCTCGCCGATGATCAAGCCGTACCAGGCTTCAAGGATCCGCGCGCGCTCTTGCGCCAACAAGCCGGACCAGCCGGGCCCCGCAGTGTGCGCGGCCGCGATCGCCGCATCGGTTTCCGCCGCGCCGAGATCGGGAACCGCAGCAACCGTATCGCCATTGGCTGGGTTTTGGACGTCGAACCGCGTCGCAGCGTCGATCCATTGACCATTGATGAAGGCTTCCGAGCGGATCGCCGCGCCCATGGCGGTCTCCTTGGCGTTGATTGAAAAAGCTGGCCTTCATGTCGAGCGGCCGTGGACGTCGCGCAAGCCTCGAATTGCACGCGATGAGCCGCTATAATGCGCGCTCGATCCCGGCGTCCGCGATCACCATCCATGGAGAGGCCGCCCGATGAGCTGGAAAGACATTCTGATCCTCACCGCCGACGCCGCCGCCGACGAGCCGGCGTACAAGCTGGCCGACCTGCTCGCGGCGCGCTTTGACTCCCATCTCGCCGCTGCGTTCCTCACCTCGTTGCCTGACGAGCCGCTGGCCTACGAGCCGACAGTCGTCGCCGGCATCTGGGCCGAGCTTCTGAGCCGCGCCCGCGCGCAGGGCGAAAGCGAGCGCGAGAAGATCGAAGCGCGCATCGCGGCGCTCCAGCGCCCGTGCGAGCTGCGCATGGCCGAAGCGCTCTCCCGCGATCTCGGTCGCGTCGCAGCGGTCCATGCGCGCTACGCCGACGTTTCCGTCATCGCCCGCGGCGAGGGCGAGCACGGCGTTCTGCTGGAGGAAGTCGCTGAAGGCGTCCTCTTTCATGCCGGCCGCCCGATCATCGTGACGCCCGCGGGATGGTCCGCGACTGTGTTGGGCAAGACGGTGATGGTGGCGTGGGACGCAAGCCGCGAAGCCACCCGCGCGCTTGCCGACGCGGCGCCGCTGATCGATTCGGCGGACAAGGTGTTCATCGTCACAGTCGGCGCCAAGCCGAAGATGTTCGGCCATGGCGAATTGCCTGGCGCCAACATCGCTGCGCACGTTGAGCGGCGCGGCGCACAGACTGAGGTCCACAACATCGAATCCGCCGGCCGGTCGATTTCGACGGCGCTGTTGGACGAAGCCAAGGCGAACGGCGCCGATCTGATCGTGATGGGCGGCTACGCCTCTTCGCCGCTCCGCGAAATGGTGTTCGGCGGCGCCACCCGCGATCTCCTGCGCAACGCTGACGTGCCGCTGCTGATGGCGCACTGAGGCGAACCAAGCGCGAGTCAGATCTCTTCGAACGCGCCGCCCCGTCCTTTGCCGCTGGCGAAGCGCGCGGCGCCCGCCTGCCCCTCTTGCGCAACGATCGGCGCGCCGCGCACGCCCTCGCGCAGAAGCGCGTCGTGCAGGTCGCGGCTCCAGCCCGCAAACGCGGACGCACGATCGGCGCGCAGGCACGCTTGGGGAAACCGCGCGATCTCCTGCGCCAACGCAACCGCCGCGTCGCGCGCTTCGCCTGCGCCGACGAGGCGGTTTGCAAGCCCCCATTGATGCGCTTCCTCCGCGCCCACTGCCCGCCCGGTGAGGATCATGTCCATCGCCCGCCCCTGCCCGACGATCCGCGGCAGCCGCACCGTGCCGCCATCGATCAGCGGCACACCCCAGCGCCGGCAGAAGACGCCGAACTGCGCGGTCGCGGAGGCCACGCGCATGTCCGCCAGCAACGCCAGCTCCAGCCCGCCGGCCACGGCGTAGCCCTCCACCGCAGCGATCAGCGGCTTGGTAAGCGTAATCCCAGGCTCACTGACCGGCGCATCGCTCAGCAATCGCGTCGGCCCCAGCGGTCCCGCGCTTGCCGCCGCGGGGCGCCAGCGTGCGCCGGCCCCCACCGCCTTTAGATCCGCGCCGGCGCAGAAATTGCCGCCCGCCCCGGTCAGGACGCAGGCCATGAGCGCCGCATCTCCTTCGAAATCCGTCAGCGCCGCGAACAGCGCCAGTGCGGTATCTGGGTCGACTGCGTTTCGCGCCGCGGGGCGGCTGATCGTGACGATCGCGACCGGCCCGTCGCGCTCGATGATGACGGTCATGTCTCCCTCCTCCGCTGCGGCAAGCGGCCATTTGCGGCGCGCCGGGCGCCGGGATAGGACTCCGCCATGGCGCGCACCTCGAAACCCACCGAACCGCAAAAGCCGGCGGCGCGAAAGTCGTCGCTGGCGGGTATGCTCGCGCCATTGATCCTCGCCACAGCCATTGGCGGCGGCGGCGCTTGGTGGCTGCTCGGCCGCACGCCCGCCGACGATCAGAAGCTTGCATCCTCGCCAAGCAACGACTGCATTACCGACAGCGGCACGATGGACGGCGGCCCGCTCGACCTGGTCGATTCCGGCGGCGCGCCAACCACCCAGGCGCGCTTCGCCGGACGCCCGGCGCTGCTTTATTTCGGCTTCACCCGCTGCCCCGACATCTGCCCGATGGCGCTCGATCTGATGGCGCAGGGCATGCACGAGATGGGCGCGCAGGCCGATCAGCTGCAGCCGGTTTTCATCAGCGTCGATCCCGCGCGCGATACGCCCGAGGAGGTCGCGTCCTACATCTCCACCGAGCGGTTCCCGCCCCGTCTCGTCGGTCTGACCGGCAGCAACGAGCAGGTGGACGCCGCCTCGCGCGCCTTTGGCGTCGGCGCCATGCGCTCGGGCGACCCGGCCTCGCCCGACTATGTCGTGCAGCACGCCTCGTTCATCTACATCATGGATGGAGCCTGGACGCTCCGCGGGATGATCCGCTCCAACGAAGCCACGCCTGAGAGCCTCGTCCAATGCATCCGCACCAGCCTCGGCGAAGACCTCCGGCCGGCCCTCTGACGTTGCGGCGCCCGCTCGCGCTCCTAAATCGTTAATGCAAGCGGCTGCGCCTCTGAGGTTAAGCGGCTGGCAACGGACATGAATCTATCTTAGACCTTACCGCGTGCTGCACCGCAGCACGGGCGGGACGCTGAATGCTGTATTCGCTGTACGAACTGAACCACGTGGCGCTTGTGCCGCTGCGCGCCGCGATGTCGATCCAGGGCGCGATGCTGCGCTCGCCGTTCAACCCCGCCTCCCACACCGAACTCGCGCGGCGCGCGGCCGCGGCGTCCGATGTGTTCGAAGCGGTGACCCGCCGCTACCGCAAGCCGGACTGGAACCTGCCGACCACGATGGTGAACGGCGTGCCGGTGCCGGTGCAGCCGACGCCAGTGTGGACCAGCGCGTTCTGCTCGTTGCTGCACTTCAAGCGCGACGAGGAGAAGCTGCAATCCGCGCGTCGTCCGCGCCAGGATCCCAAGGTGCTGATCGTGGCGCCGATGAGCGGCCACTACGCGACGCTGCTGCGCGGCACGGTGGAGACGTTTCTGCCGGAACACGAAGTCTACATCACCGACTGGACCGACGCGCGGATGGCGCCGATCTACGCCGGCCGCTTCGATCTTGAAGATTATGTCGACCACGTCGCGCAGGCGCTGCGCGTCATTGGCCCGCAGACGCACGTCGTCGCTGTGTGCCAGCCGGGGCCAGCGGTGCTCGCAGCGGTCGCGCTCATGTCCGAGCTCGACGATCCCTGCACGCCCGCGACGATGACGATCATGGGCTCGCCGATCGACGCGCGCAAGTCGCCGACGGTTCCGAACAAGCTTGCCGAAGAGCGTCCGTTCGACTGGTTCGAACAGCGCATGATTCACACGGTGCCGCCGATCTATCCCGGCGCGTTCCGACGTGTTTACCCGGGCTTCCTGCAGCTCGCCGGCTTCCTCGGCATGAATCTCGACCGCCACGTCGATGCGCACTGGAGCTACTTCAAGAACCTCATCACCGGCGACGGCGACGGCATCACCAAGCACCGCGAATTCTATGACGAGTATCTCTCGGTCTGCGACCTCACCGAGGAATTCTATCTGCAGACGATCCGCGACGTGTTCCAGGAGCACAAACTGCCGCGCGGAAAGATGACCCACCGCGGCCGCGCCGTTCGCCCCGCCGCGATCCGCAACACTGCGCTGATGACGGTCGAAGGCGAGAAGGACGACATTTCCGGCATTGGCCAGACCCAGGCCGCCCACGACATCTGCATCAATATTCCAGACGCCAAGCGCTGCGACTACATCCAGCCAGGCGTCGGTCATTTCGGCGTGTTCAATGGCCGCCGCTTCTCCTCCGAGATTTATCCACGCATGCGCAGCTTCATGCGCGAACACAGCGGCGGCGTACGCCGCCTCACGCGCAAGACGCCGTGACCCGATGCCGTTAGCGACCCGCGACGCCGAACTCGAACTCATCGACGGCCGTCGCGTGGCGCTAAAACTAGCCGTCAATCCTCGCGCCCGCCGCGTGTCCGTGCGCATCGACGCGGTGCGTCGGCAAGCGATCGCGACCGCGCCGAGCGAGCGCCAGCTGAAGCGCGCGCTCAAGTTCGCCGAAGAGCGCGCCGCCTGGATCGCGGCCGAACTCGCGCGCCTTCCCGAGCACATTCCGTTCGCGCCGGGCGCGACCATCCCGATCCGCGGCGCGCCCCATGTGCTGCAGCACGTCGCGGGACGCGGCGCGCCGCGGCTGGAAGCGGGGCGGCTGATCGTGCCGACCACCGACCCGGCGCTCTTCGCAGCACGTGTGAAACGATTCCTCTACGCGCTGGCCAAGAGCGATCTCGCCGCGCGCGTCGCCCAGCATGCCGCGACGCTCAAGGTCCGCGCGCGCCGCGTCACTGTGAAGGACACCACCAGCCGCTGGGGGTCGTGCGCAGAGGACGGGTCGATCGCGTTTTCGTGGCGCGCCATCCTCGCGCCGGCCTGGGTGTTGGATTATCTCGCCGCGCACGAGACCGCGCATCTGCGCGAGATGAATCACTCACGGCGGTTCTGGACGCTGGTCGGCAAATGCACGCCGCACATGGTTGAGGGCCGCGCCTGGCTGCGCGAGCACGGCCTTGCGCTCCACGCCGTCGGCCGCGAGCCTTAGCGGCTGTTGCAGCCCCTATTGCGTCGGCCCCGTTGTCGCCGGCGCCTGCTCCTGGAAGAAGATGATCTGGTCGACCCCCCCGATCGCCCGCCGCGGCGCCAGGATCATCCGGATCCGGCCGATCCGCCCCTCGCCGATGCGGCGGTAGAGCGTCGCGCCGTTCTGGGTGGAATCCATTTCCCATTGCTGAGAATTGTGAACCAGCCGCGCGCGCACGATGTCGAGCGCTTCGGCCCCGCCTTGGACGACGACGGCGCAGCTTTGCGCGTCCTCGCGCACGACGCTGACGATGAAGCCGTCGGCCATTTGCGTCGGCGGGCCGAACACGCGCACCGGCGTATCGCCTTGGGCGCCGAGAATCCGCGCGAAGCGCACACCCATATCGCCCGGCAGCGACGAGAGCGGCCCAGCGCCTGTGATCGCCAGCCCGCGCTCGCCCACCGCATGCTCGACGATCTGCGTGAGCCCGTTTGGACCCTGCTCCAGCGCCGCCGCGCACACGTCGAACGTGAGACGCGCCACATAGACCGGCGCGCTTTCCACGGCGCGCGATTGCGCCTTGGCGGGCGTCGCAATGAGCGCAGCGCCGATCGCCGCCGCGAAGATGATTTTGATCACAGGTGAAGCATCCTTTGCAGTGCGAAGCGCATCAAAGGCCGCCGCTCGCTTCGGTCAAGCGTGCGGCGCAGGCGATGCACGCCGCAGCGGCGGCCTTAGCCTTCCGGCCCGAAGTCGAGCGAACGGTCGCGATCGTCCGGCGGGTTTTCCACGGTTCCAAGCGCCGATGGCCCGATTGGCGCGCCGACCACCGCCGGCCGTTGCACCACGCCTTCGATGCCCCGCTCCATCGCCGGCCCAACCGCGTAATCTTCCGCCGTCGGCAGTTCGATCGGCTCCGCAGGCAGTCGCCGCAGTGCGACCTCCATGTACTCGCGCCAGATCTCGGCCGGCAATTGCCCGCCCGTGACGCGCGCCATGCGGATGCGGTGATCGTCATTGCCGACCCACACGCCGGTGGTGAGGCCGGGCGTGAAGCCGATGAACCAGGCGTCGCGGTAATCGTTTGTCGTGCCGGTCTTGCCCCCAATCGCGCGCCCTTCGATGCGCGCGCGCGTTCCGGTGCCGGCCTCGACTGCGCGCGACATCAGGAGGTTCATGTAGCGCCGCTGGCGATCCTCAATCACGCGCGTGCGGTTCTCCGGTCGCCAGCGCCATACCGTCTGCCCGCTGGCGCGGCGAATGCGCACCACGCCGTGCGGCTCGACCCGATAGCCCCCGTTTGACATCGCCGCGTAGGACGCCGTCAACTCCATCAGGTTCATCTCCTGCGCGCCGAGCGCAAGCGAGCGGTAATTGAACAAAGGCGAGCGCACGCCGAGCCGCCGTGCGACGTCGATGACGTTGGCCCCCCCGGTCTCCAGCGCAACGCGGATCGCCACCATGTTCATCGAGTGCTGGAACGCGCTCGTGAGCTGCACCGGACCGTTGTACTTTTCCTCGTAATTCCCCGGCGACCAGTCGCCGATTGTGATCGGCGCGTCGTCGCGCACGGTCCAAGGCGTGAAGCCCTGCTCCATCGCCGCAAGATAGATGAAGAACTTGAACGAGGAGCCGGGCTGGCGCTGCGCCTGCGTGACGCGGTTGAACTCGCTCTCCCCGTCCTCTTTGCCGTAGGCGAGGCCGCCGATCATCGCGCGCACGCCGCCGTCTCCATCGAGCGAGACCAGCGCGCCCTGCGAGACGCGGCGCTCGCCGCCTTCGGCGACGACACGGTTGACCGCGGCTTCACCGGCGCGCTGCGCCGTCAGATCGAGCGTGGTCTCTACGATGAAATCATCGCGCGCATCGCCGATCACCTCGTCGAGCAGCGGATCGATATAGTCGCGGAAATAGCCGAGGTTCTGCCACGGGTTTTCCTGGCTGATCGCCAGCGGCTCGTTCAGCGCCGCCTCTCGTTCCTCGGGCGTGATGTAGTTCAGCGACACCATTTCGTTGAGGACGACCACGGCGCGCCCCCGCGCCGCCGCCTGGTCCTGCTGCGCGGGATTGAGCCGCGACGGCGCCTTGACCAGCCCGGCCAGCACCGCCGCCTGCGCCAGCGTCAACTCGCGCGCCGGCCGATCGAAATACCGCTGCGCCGCAGCCTCGATGCCGTACGCGCCGGCGCCGAAATAGACGCGCGACAGATAGAGCGCCAGGATGTCGTCTTTCGAGTATTGACCCTCCAGCCAGAGCGCGAGTGCGACCTCCTGCAGCTTACGCCGCCAGGTCCGCTCATTGGTGAGGAAGATGTTCTTCGCGAGCTGCTGCGTGATCGTGGAGCCGCCCTGCACCACGCGCCCGGCCCGCAGGTTCGCGCCGCCGGCGCGCATCAGCCCGCCGATGTCGACGCCCATGTGCTGATAGAAACGGCGGTCCTCGATCGCGAGGAAGGCTTGCGACACGTAATCCGGCAGCTGGGCCAGATTGACCGGCAGCGCGTTCTCGGCGCCCTCGATCAGCAACACGGTGTTGTCGCGGTCGACGAAGGTGATGCTCTGGCCTTGGCGCGCCTCCCAGACATCGCGGGCCGACGGCATGCCCCAGGTGACATAGAAGAAAAAGCCGGCCGCCACGGCCGCCGTCGCGCCCGCGCCCCAGCCTGCCCAGACCGCCGTCTCGCGCAGATTGCGCGGCGCGCGGATCTTGCGCAGCCCGTCCCAGATCACGACGCCGACCGAGAACAGGAACACCGCCGCGAGCATCAGCGCCGGCACGATCATCATCCGCGCGCCGTCGAAGAACGCGGCTACACGTTGGCCGAAGTCAGGCGGTTGCGGCGGGGCGTTCTCGCTCGTCGCGCCCTCGCGCGTCGCCGCCTCGCCCGCCCCGACAGCCTCTTCGCGACCAGCCGTCGGCGCCGCCCCTGGGGCCGCAGAGGCGGCGGCCTCGTCAGACGGCGCGACAGGCGGAGGCGCCTTGTCGTCGTCCGTGTTCGGCGGATCCGGTTCGTCTGCCACCCGAGCTCCCTAGCGGCCGTTTTCGCGCGCCGCGCGTTAAGGTGTGAACGCCTGGTAACCCTGCGCGAGTCGCCCGCGACCGCGCCGCGATTATCATGTGTCGTCGGCAGTTAAAATGGCGCGGCCGAGGCCGTCTGACAAACCCGTGAGCGCCCAATTCCGGGGCTTCCTCCTTGCCCGGACCGTCGCGCGCAGCCATATTTCCGGCTCATAGCGCCCCGATTTCCACGGGGCGTAGTGGAGGAGCTTTAATGAGCGATCACTACGGATCCGCACGGTCGGTCCCGACTGGCCGCGCCGATATGGCGGTGGACGCCGGTCTTCGCAGCTTCATGCTTGGCGTCTACAGCAAGATGGGTCTGGGCCTCGTGCTCTCGGCCGTGCTCGCCTATGCGGTCGGCGCCTACGCCCCGATTACGCAATTGGTGCTGGGCACCCCCTTCGTCTACGTCGTGCAATGGGGGCCCGTGGCGCTGCTGTTCGGCTCCATGTTCTTCATGCGCAATCCCTCGCCGACGGGCTCGGGCATTCTCTACTGGGCCGTGGTCAGCCTGATCGGTATGGGCCTTGGCGTCTGGGTGTACCTGGCGATGACGGGCGTGAGCGCCTCCAGCATCGGCGGCGGCATGAGCTACAACGTGTCGTTCACCGGGATCGCCCAGGCGTTCCTGGTCACCGCGATTGCCTTCGGCGGCCTCTCGCTGTGGGGCTACACCACCAAGCGCGACCTGAGCCCGATCGGCTCGTTCCTGATGTTCGCTGTGTTCGGCCTGCTCGGCCTGTCGATCCTGAACCTCTTCCTGTTCAAGTCCGACTTCCTGATGGTCGCGATGCAGGCGGTGGCGCTGCTGGTCTTCGGGCTGATCATCGCCTTCCAGACGCAGTCGCTGAAATACTCCTATTACCAGTTCCAGGGCGACACCCGGTCGCTCGCCGTGATGACCAATTACGGCGCGCTGAACCTCTACATCGCCTTCATCCAGATCTTCCAAATCCTGCTGTCGTTCTTCAGCCGGGAATAACGGGATCGGGAATTCAGACTCACGGACGCCCCGGCTGCCCGCCGGGGCGTTTTCGTTTTCGGGCTCAGTCCGCGCTGACCAGCTTCAGCGACGCCCGGTCAAGCACGCTCAACACGCCGCTAAGATCATGGCCGCGCTTGAGAATCTGGCCAGCCGCCCCGCGCAAGCTGTAGGCGCCCTGCCGCCGCGCCAGCGCCGGCCTGTACTCGACTTGGAACAACGGCGATTCGGACGTTCGCCTAAAGATCGAGAAAACCGCCCTATCCCTCAGAAAATCAATCGCATAGTCGCGCCATTCGCCCGCGGCGACCATTTTTCCGTAGATCCGCAATAGCGCGTCCAGCTCCGGTCTACGGAAAGAAATAACAGGTTCGGCGCCCTCTCCCGTCTGGGTTGCGTTCATGAAAAACTCTTCTCTCTCAGTGGGTTGACGGCACAATTACACGATATTCGATGAAGCTTCGTTCATAGTGGCGCGGATACCACATTTAGGGCTTGCACTCGCCGCGAACGGGGGAGACTTTGGTGCCAGTTCGGTCGGGCGGAGAACGGCGACGGCGCCCAGTATCCATCAGCCCCCCCAGCCCCCTGGGTGCAGTGCCACTTTCGCCCGGCCGAACGCTGATTTCTCCAAAACCCCGCGCAGATCGCGCGGGGTTTTGTGCATCTGGCGCAGCGGGTCCCGATCGGCGGCTCAGCGCGGAATATGTCGGCATCTCTCAAAACCATCCTCCTCTTCCGACCGGGGATCAACCGCACCCGCACCGCCGCGCCCGGCTCAGCGGCAAATCGACAACACGCGGCCTCGGCCGCTTTTGTTTTCATCCGCATCAGCCTAGACAGGCGCCGCCGCGGACGCGGGGCCTACGCGCCGCCGGGTCCCGCGGCCCACCCCCTGACCGATCTCGGACCCGCGAATGCTGTTGCAGGTTGAAGGCTTGCGGAAACGCTTTGGCCGCCGGAACGCCGTTGACGGCGTGACGTTCAATGTCGCCATCGGCGAGATCGTCGGCTTTCTCGGGCCCAACGGCGCCGGCAAAACGACGACGATGCGTATGATCGCCGGCTATCTTGAACCCGACGACGGCCGCGTGCGCGTCGATGAGATCGATGTCGCCGAGGACCGCGCCCGCGCTCAGGCCCATATCGGCTATCTCCCGGAGGGCGCGCCGCTCTACGGCGAAATGACGCCCTGGACGTTCCTGCGCTTCGTGGCGGAGGCGCGCGGGCTGGCCAAGAACGAGGTCAAGCCGGCCGTCCTCAAGGCGGCCAACGACGCCCGCATCGGCGACTATATCGACCAGCCGATCGACACGCTGTCGAAAGGCTACCGTCGTCGGGTCGGCCTTGCCGCGGCCCTGATCCACGATCCGATGCTGCTTATTCTGGATGAGCCGACCGACGGGCTCGATCCCAATCAGCGCCAGTCCGTCCGTGAACTGATCAAGCGCCTCGGCGCGGACCGCGCGCTCATTCTCTCGACCCACTCGCTGGAGGAGGTTGAGGCCGTATGCACCCGCGCCATCATCATCCATGACGGCGCCATCGTGGCCGACGGCCCGCCTGCGGAGTTGGCCAAGGGCCACGCCGATGGCCTCTTCGGCGCCTTCCGCAAGCTGACCGGCGCGGCGGAGGCGGCCTGATGAAAAGCCTTCTCGCCGTCTACCGCCGCGAACTCCTGAGCTACGCAACGACCCCGATTGCGTATGTGTTCGTGGCCGTGTTCCTGTTCGCGATCGGCCTGTTCACATTCCAGGTCGGCGGCTTCTTTGAATCGCGCCGCGCCGACCTCACCGGCTTTTTCGCCTTCCACCCCTGGATCTTCATGGTGTTCCTGCCGGCCATCGCCATGCGGCTCTGGTCGGAGGACGCCCGCTCCGGCGCGATCGAGCTTCTGCTCACGCTGCCGGCGCCGACCTGGGCGCTCGTCGCGGGAAAATACCTCGCAGCCTGGACCATCGCCGCGATCGCGCTCGCGCTCACCTTCCCGCTCTGGGTCACGGTCAACGTGCTCGGCGATCCCGACAACGCCGCGATCTTCACCGCCTACATCGCAAGCGTCCTGATGGCGGGCGCCTTCATCGCCATCGGCTCGGCGATGTCGGCGCTGACGCAGAGCCAGGTCGTGGCGTTCGTGCTTGCCGTGCTCGCATCTTTCCTGCTCACCGCGCTTGGCCTGCCGATTGTGCTCGATGCGGCGACCGGCTTCGTCGGCGGCGGCGCAGCCGAAGCGCTGACGCGTTTGTCCATCCTCCACCATTTCGACGCCGCCCAGCGCGGCGTCGTGGAAGTGCGCTCCTTGATCTACTTCCTCTCGCTCGCCGCGCTTTGCCTGGGCTTCACTTGGCTGGCGGTCGACGCCCGGCGCGGAGCCTAGATCATGAGCGCCCGCCGCTACGCCATCATCGTCGCCGCCTGCCTGGTCGCGCTCTTCGTCGGCGTGAACCTCATCGCCAATCTCTGGTTCAAAGGCGCGCGTCTCGATCTGACCGAGAACCAGCTCTATTCGCTCTCGCGCGGCTCGCGCGAGGTGCTGCGTGAGCTTCAAGAGCCGGTGGAGCTGAAGCTCTTTTATTCGCGCGCTGCAGCCGCCGCCGATCCCGCCATCCAGGCGTACGGCGCGCGCGTGCGCGAGCTTCTGCAATCCTACGCCGCACAATCCAACGGCAAGGTGCGCTTCGTCGAGGTCGATCCCGCCCCGTTCACCGAAGCCGAGGACGAGGCCGCCGAAGCGGGCATCGAGCCGTTGCCGATCCAGACCGGCGGGGACCCGATCTATTTCGGCCTCGTCGGCTCGAACGCCGTCGATGAACGCCGCCCGATTCCGTATTTCACGCCCGAGCGCGAAGCTTTCGTCGAATACGAGATCACGCGGCTGATCTACGAATTGCAGGACCCCGATCTGCCGCGCATTGCACTGATCACGGCGCTGCCGATCGACCCTGCGCTCGCGCAATCGCCGTTCGGCGCGCAGATGGGCCAATCGCAATTCGCGATGGATCTTGGCCGCTTGATGGACGTGACCAAGCTCGACCCGACCTTCAGCGACATTCCCGCCGACGCCGACGTGCTGGCGATCTTGCATCCCTTCCCGCTCAGCGCGACGCAGCTCTACGCGATCGACCAGTACATTTTGGCGAAGGGCCGCGCGGTGATCGCGCTTGATCCCGCATCGCTTGTGTCGCTGCAGAACAATTTCAACCCTCAGACCGGGCCGTCGCTGACGCCGCCCTCATCGGCGACGACATTGGCGCCGCTGCTGCGCGCCTGGGGCGTGTCGATGACGGACGAGGTCGTGCTCGATCTCGGCGGCGCGCTGCCGGTGCAGATCCAGGGACCGGGCGGGCAGGCCCAGCAGATTCCGCAGCCGATCTTTTTCCGCATCGGCCCCGAAGACCTCGACGACGACGATCTCACCACCGCCTGGCTGCAGCGCGGCTTGGTGCTCGCCGCGGCCGGCGCCTTCACCACGGAGGAACGCGAGGGCGTCGAGGTGATGCGCCTGGCGCGCACCACGGGCGACACGATGCGAATTCCAGGCGCCGAAGCGCTGGCGCGTCCCTCGCCGATCGACCTCCTGCAAGGCTTCGTGAGCCAGTCCCGACGCGAAGGCGTGGCGCTGCGCCTCTCTGGCGTGTTGGAGACGGCGTTTCCGCAAGGCGCGCCGAGCGCCGTGCCGGAAGAGCAGGACGCAAGCGCAACGCCGGCGTCCGCCGCCGCCCCGGCCGCAGCTGCGTCACGCCTGACCCGGTCAGCGGAGCGCGCAGAGCTCATACTCATCGCCGACAGCGATCTCCTGGCGGATGATTTCTACGTCGCTCCGCAAGGCGGCGGCGCGACCTTCGCCGACAACGGCGCGTTCGTCCTGAACGCGATCGATATGCTGAGCGGCTCCTCCGCGCTTGTGAGCCTCCGCTCGCGGGCGCCAAGCATCCGCCCGATGACCATGATCCAGCGGCTGGAATCGCGCGCGGAGCAGCGCATCCAGTCTCGGCAGGCTGAATTGCAGCGCGAGATGCAGCGCACCGAAGCGCAGCTCGCCGAGATGCAGGCGCGCGGACAAGGCTCCGGCTACTTCCGCGGCGATCTCGGGGCCGAACTCACGCGCGAGGAAACCGCAGAGATCGAACGCTTCCGCCGCCGCCTCGTTGAAGTGCGCCAGGAATTGCGCGCCATCGGCCGCAACCTTCGCGGCGACGTTGACGCGCTGCGGGGTTGGGTGACGTTCATCAATGTCTGGCTGGCGCCGATCCTGGTCGCGGGCGCCGGCATCTATGTTTTCTGGCGCCGCCAGCGCCGCGCGCAGAAAGGCCAGCTGCCTCGCGGAGCCCGCCCATGACCACAGCGCTCGCCGAACGCCGAAAGAAGAGCGCGCTGCGCTGGGCCGTCGCCGCGCTGGCGACGCTGGCGATCGCCGCCGTCGCGGTCACCATCAGCGCGCGGTCCACCGACGCGACGCGTGTCATCGGCCCCGTTGTGCCCGGCCTCGCCCAATCGATCGCCGACGCGCAGCGGATCACGATCGTCTCCGGGGACGCGCGCTATCGCATCACCCGCACCGAGCGCGGCTGGGCGCTGACCGACCGCGGCGACTTCCCAGTGCGCCCGCAGCGCCTCGCGCAATTGACGCAAGGCCTCTCCGAACTGGCGTTCGTGCGCCGCATGACCGCCGATCCCGATCGCCACGAACAGCTCGGCGTCTCCGATCCGACGCAGGGCGGCGACGGGGTGCTCGTGCAGATCGAGAATTCCAACGGGGCCTTCCTCGTCGATCTCATCATCGGCACGCAGCGCAATGGGCTTTTCGTGCGCCGCCCGAACGAGGATCAGGTCTGGGCCGTGCGCGGAGAACTGCCGCCGCTGCGCGATCCTTCGATCTGGCTCGATCTGCAGCCGCTCTCGATCTCCGCCGACTCGATCGTCCGCGCCGAGATCGCGCCGGAATCCGGCGCGCCCTACATCCTGCAGCGCAACGCCGAGACCGGCGCCTTCGCCTTCGCCGGCGCGCAAGCGAGCCGCGAGCCGCTCTCCGCCTCGGCATTGCGATCCGTCGCCGAACGCCTGACGCAGGTGCAGCCCGTGGACGTGTTGCCGGCGTCCGGCGTCCAGGGCGCTGCGTTGGCGCGCATCCGCCTGGCGCTCACCGGCGGCGAAACAATCGACGCCCAGATCGTGACGTTCGAAGACCGGCCCTGGCTCCTTCTGTCCGCCGCGCCGCCGCCTGGCGCACAAAGCGAGGCCGCCGCCCAATCCGACGCGATCAACGAACGCGCGCGCGGTTGGGCGTATGCCTTGTCCGGGACCGACATGGAGCGCCTGGCGCCGCCGCTCGACGCGCTGGTCGCGAACCCGCCCGAACCCTGATCGAAGCGGCTTGATCGCACGTGCACGCCGTGAGAGAAGCGCGCCTTATGCTGCAAGAGATTGCCTGACGATCCGGGCTGCGTTCCGCGTCTGACCTGAACGCCGCGCCCCGCCGAACGCCGCACACGCGGCGATTTTCCGTTCGGTTCGGATCGGGCTTCTCCCTTGAACATTTCGAAGCAAGAGCAGCGCACGCTGCACGCCTTGGCGCAGGGCGGTCATATCGCGCACATTCGCAACCACGCGGGCAGGATCATCGAAGCACGCTGCTTCAACCGCGACGGCTGGCTGTTGGCCGATTGCACGCTGGCGATCTTCGCCAAGCTGCGCAAACGCCGCCTCATCGCCAGCCGCGACGGCGCGCCTTATCGCATCACGCGCGAAGGCCTCGCGGCCGTCCGCGCGCAGCTGGACAATCGATGACTTAAGCGGCTCGGACCGGATAGACTTGCGCCCATGAGTGCATTCGACATCGCCGCGGCCGCGACCTTCGCTCTCGTATGGCTGTTCTACGAGCCGCTTCTGCGTTCATTCTCCGGCGGCCGCGGCGGCATCAACCGGGACATGGTCGCCATCCGCGCCGAGTGGATGCGCCGCATGATCGCCCGTGAGAACCGCATCGCCGATTCCAATCTCATCGGCCATCTGTTGAGCTCCACCTCGTTCTTCGCTTCGACCAACATCCTGATCATCGCCGCGGCGATGGGCGTCTTGCTCGGCGGCGAGAACATGATGCGCGGTCTCACCGGGATCGTGATCTTCGAGCCCGCGCCCATCTGGCTCCTTGAAGTGAAGATCGGCGTCGTGGCCGTGACTTTGTCGCGCGGGCTGCTCGACTTCATCTGGTCGATCCGCCAGTTGAATTATTGCGTCGCGCTGATCGGCGCCGCGCCCGAGGCCCACGATCCCGATGGCGCACACTACGCCGGCGCGCTGGCGAATGTGCTCACGCCCGCGCTTTCCTCATTCAACACTGGCGTCCGCGCGTACTATTTCGCCCTCGCCGGCGCCGCGTGGCTCGTCAGCCCCTGGGCGATGGTGCTGGGCGTGCTCGCGGCGTTCACCCTCCTCGCGCGGCGCCAGACCCGCAGCACCGCCGCCGCCGGCATCCGCGCCGCCAGAGAATTCGTCGAGAGTGAGAAGGACGTCTAGCGTCGCCGTGCGCGTAGGACGCGCCGCGGCGCCGCAAGCCCGAACCGCGCCTCGCGCACAGTCTCCAGCATCACCAGCCTGCCGAAATAGGACTTGCGATGGTCAGCGCGCTTCGCGTGCCGAAGCCGCCATGAGGCATGCTCGATCTCATCGTTCAGTTCTTTCAAGCTGAACGCCGCAATCGCCTCATCACTCGCCCAGACAGAGCCGCGCATCACCCAAGCCAGCCCGGCTTCACGTACGGCTTGCCCAGATCGCGCGCGACCGCCTCGTGCGCGATGGCGCCTTCATAGACATTGAGCCCGTTCGCCAGATGCGGATCGTCGATCAGCGCCTGCTTGTAGCCCTTGTTCGCCAACGCCAGGGTGAACGGCAGCGTGGCGTTGTTGAGCGCGAACGCGCTTGTCCGCGCCACAGCGCCCGGCATATTGGCCACGCAATAATGGATGATGCCGTCGACGATGAACACGGGGTCGGTGTGCGTCGTGGCGTGGCTCGTCTCAAAACAGCCGCCTTGATCGATGGAGATGTCCACGAGCACCGCGCCCGGCCGCATCGTCTTCAGCATCGCTCTGGTGATCAGCTTCGGCGCCGACGCGCCCGCCACCAGCACCGCGCCGACGACGACGTCGGCCTGCTGCACCGCGTCCTCGACCGCGGCTTTCGTGGAATACACTGTTTCAAGCCGCCCGTTGAACTCGCGATCGAGCTCTTCAAGCCGCGCCGGGTTTTTGTCGAACACGGTGACGCGCGCGCGCATGCCGACCGCAATCTGCGCGGCGTTGTAGCCCGCGACGCCGGCGCCGAGGATCACCACGTCCGCCGGCCGCACGCCAGGCACGCCGCCCATCAGCACACCGCGCCCGCCATGCGCCTTCTCCAGGAAATGCGACCCGACCTGGATCGACATCCGCCCCGCCACTTCGCTCATCGGCTTCAACAGCGGCAACCGCCCGTCCCGGTCCGTCACCGTTTCATAGGCGATGCAGGTCGCGCCCGAGCGCATCAGGCCTTCCGCTTGCTCCGGGTCCGGAGCAAGATGTAGATAAGTGAAGAGCGTGTGCTTCGGCGTCAGCCGCGCGATCTCCACCGCCTGCGGCTCCTTCACCTTCACGATCATCTCGGCCTCGCCGAACACGGCCTCTGCGCTCGGCAGGATTCTGACGCCGACTTTTTCGTAGATCGCATCCGGCGCGCCGATGCCCTCGCCGGCGCGCGTCTCCAGGAGCACATCGTGCCCGGCGCGCACGAGTTCCGCCGCGCTTTCCGGCGTCAAGCCGACCCGATGTTCCTGATCCTTGATTTCCTTTGGGCAGCCGATGCGCATGCGCGCCTCCAAATCGGGGAGTGATTTGCAGGCTGCTTAGCACTTGGCGCGCGCGGGAGAAACGGCGGCGCGGCGGGCGCCGCCGTTAACCAAGTTCCGGCGTCCTCAGTCCGGCCGGACGCAGACATTGTAGCCGTCCGCGTGCGGCGTGGCTTCGCCGATGCGGGATGTGTCCGACAGACACGCGCAGGCTTCGCCTTCGCTCTTTCGCGTCCGGCAGCCTTCGGGCGCAGCAGCGCTCTGGTCGGCCGGAACCGCGTCCGGCGTCGCCGCCGGCGGCGTCGGTGCGGGCGCCGGCGTCGGCGACGGCGTGGGGGCCGGCGGCGTAGCCGGCTGCTCGGCGGCAGGCGGCGCGGGATCGGTCTGCGCCGTCGCCGCGACGGGCGCCGCGGCGAGCGCGACGGCGGCCAGGGCCGCGAACAGGGTGCTTCTGCGCATGGGACTCTCCTCCATGGCCGCATGATGCGAGCCGCTTAGACGACGCGCCGCGCGTGCATTCTGTTTCCGCCCTCGCCCATACGATTCAGCAATCTTGCGCACCCGGGCGCCGCCATGCGACCAATTCCATGCGCGAGCAGCGCCCATCAGACGAGAGGAAGCGTCCATGTCCGAGGCGAAAGTCCTGCCGGCGCCGCGCGAATGGCGCGAGCGCGCGTATGTCGACGATATCGCTTATCGCTCGATGCACGCCGCCGCCCTCGCCGATCCCGAAGCGTTCTGGGGCGAGCACGGCGCTCGGCTGGACTGGATCAAGCCGTACACCAAAGTGAAGGACGTCTCCTTCCACGAGCGCGACTTCCACATTCGCTGGTACGAAGACGGCGTCCTGAACGCGTGCTTCAATTGCGTCGACCGCCACCTCGAGACGCGTGGCGATCAGATTGCGATCATCTGGGAAGGCGACGACCCCGCCGACTCCAAGACGATCACCTATCGCCAGCTGCATGAGAACGTCTGCCGCTTCGCCAATGTGCTGAAGGCGAACGGCGTCCAGAAGGGCGACCGCGTCACCATCTATCTGCCGATGATCCCCGAGGCGGCGTATGCAATGCTGGCCTGCGCGCGCATCGGCGCGATCCACTCGGTCGTGTTCGGCGGCTTTTCCCCCGACAGCCTCGCCAACCGCATCAACGATTGCGATTCCAAGCTCGTGGTCTGCGCCGACGAAGGCGTCCGCGGCGGCAAATCCATTCCGCTGAAGGCCAATGTCGATGCCGCCCTCGCGCACACGCCTTGCGTCGAGCGCGTGGTCGTGGTCACGCGCACCGGCGCAGACGTGGCGATGCAGGCCGGCCGCGATGTGCGATACGAGGCCGAAGCCGAAACCGTGCCGACCGATTGCCCGTGCGAGCCGATGGGCGCGGAGGATCCTCTTTTCATCCTCTACACTTCGGGCTCTACCGGCAAACCGAAAGGCGTGCTGCACACCACCGGCGGCTATCTCGTCTACGCGTCGATGACGCACCAATACGTCTTCGACTATCATGACGGGGATATTTTCTGGTGCACCGCCGACGTCGGCTGGGTGCCGGACCACACCTACCTCGTCTACGGGCCGCTCGCGAACGGCGCGATCACGACGATGTTCGAAGGCGTGCCCAACTATCCCAGCGTCTCCCGGTTCTGGGAAGTCTGCGACAAACACCAGGTCAACATCTTCTACACCGCCCCCACTGCACTGCGCGCGCTCATGCGCGAAGGCGATGAACCGGTGAAGAAGGCCTCGCGCGCGAGCCTGCGCCTCCTGGGCACCGTCGGCGAGCCGATCAATCCCGAAGCCTGGCTCTGGTATCACCGCGTCGTCGGCGAAGGCCGCTGCCCCATCGTCGACACGTGGTGGCAGACCGAAACCGGCGCCGCCCTCATCTGCAATCTCCCCGGCGCCACCGACATGAAGCCCGGATCCGCCACGCGTCCATTCTTTGGAATCAAGCCCGCGCTGGTGGACGCCGACGGCAAATTTCTCGACGGCGCCACGAGCGGCAATCTCGTGCTGCTCGATTCCTGGCCCGGCCAGATGCGCACGGTCTATGGCGATCACGCGCGCTTCTTCGAGACCTATTTCCGCACCTATCCCGGAATGTACTTCACCGGCGACGGCTGCCGCCGCGACGAAGACGGCTATTATTGGATCACCGGCCGCGTCGATGACGTGATCAACGTCTCCGGCCACCGCATGGGCACGGCGGAAGTGGAGAGCGCGCTCGTCGCGCACCCGAAAGTCGCCGAAGCCGCCGTCGTCGGCATGCCGCACGACATCAAGGGCCAGGGCATCTACGCCTATGTCACGCTCAATGTTGGCGAACCCGCGAGCGAGGAATTGCGCGGCGAACTGAAAAATTGGGTCCGCAAGGAAATTGGCCCGATCGCATCGCCCGACGTCATCCAGTTCGCGCCTGGCCTCCCAAAGACGCGCAGCGGCAAAATCATGCGCCGCATCCTCCGCAAAATCGCCGAGAACGAAGTCGGCTCACTCGGCGACACGAGCACCCTCGCCGACCCCGCCGTCGTCGACGACCTCGTCAAAAACCGCGCGGGCGCATAATCACTCCCGGCCCATTGCGCAGAGGCCGCTACCGAGGCGTGAATTCCTTAGCGCCGCGCCGCAGCCAACCAATTTCAAAAAGGGCGGCCTGTGAGCCGGCGGCATTCTTCTGATGACAGTGGATCAAGCGCGCCAGTAGATGTTCGGTAGCGGTCGGAGTGACTGATGCGGGTCATGAAGTGGTTTGCGCTTGCGCTTGTGACGCTTGTGGCCGGCTACGGCGCGTTCCTCACGTGGCGCGTCATCGATCAGCGGCCGCACGCTGCGGCGCGTGTCGCCGAAATCCTCGCGACGGCCGATCCGGCGCTCGACACCGTCTCTCGAGAGCGTCTTGATTGGCTTGTCCGCATCGAGGATCCAACCTTCTGGACCAATGACGGGATCGACCACGCAACGCCCGGGGCCGGCATGACGACCCTGTCCCAGGGGCTGGGTAAGCAGCTCTTCTTCAACCGATTCTCGAGCGGCCCGCTGAAGCTCGGCAAGTTCGAACTCATGGTGCTTACACGCTTTGCCCTTATCGATCGGGTGAGCAAGCAGGACATTCTCCGGGCCGTCCTCGCCAGCGCCTATCTTGGCCGCGATGCGACGGGACCCGTGATCGGCTTCGCCGAGGGGGCGCGGCGCTGGTTTGGCAAAGAGCTTCCGGGCCTGACCGACCGCGAGTTCCTGGCGTTGGTGGCGATGCTGCCGGCGCCTAATCGGCTCGACCCGGTCAACCACGCTTCAGAGAACCAGGAGCGCGTGCGGCGCATCGAACGAATGTTGGCCGGCGAATGCGCGCCCGACGGACTGAACGACATTTATTACGACCGCTGCGCGACGACCTGAGCGAAACACGGCGCCCCTAACTGGGGTTCGGGCGTGCGCCTTCTCGCCCGGTTCGCTAAGCTGATCGAGGCCGTCGGCCGGGGTGTGGGGACGGGCGCGCCCAAGCAACAGGATGGGGAAAGCAATGTCGTTCTGGGTCGATAAGCTTGGATCATCGCGAGGCCAAGGCGTAGCGAAGCCGGCCTCGCCCGCGCCACAGCAGCCCGCGCCGCAGCAAGCTGCGCGCCCAGCGCCGCAGCCGCCGGCGCCGCCGCCGCAAGCCGCTGCGCCTCCACCCCCGCGGGCCGCCCCGCCGCCCCCGCCTGAGCCGGAACCGAAGAAAAAGAAGAAGGGCTGGTTCTGAGGCCCGTTTGATCTAGGCTCTCCGCAAAGGGAGAGCGCCATGGTGCTGACTTGGCGGATCGGTGAGGTGACGATCACCCGCCTGCTCGAGGTCGAACTCGTCACCCCCTACGACGCGGAGCGCCCCTTCCTCGCCGAAGCGACGCCGCAGGAATTGCGGTCCATGCCATGGCTCTACCCGCACTTCGTGACCCCGGAGGGCGCGCTCAGGATTTCCGTACATGCGCTCCTGATCGAGGCGCCCGGCGTGCGCGCCATCATCGACACCTGCTTCGGCAACGACAAGCCGCACGCGCTGCTCAACCGCCAGCCGCTGCAGACGCGCTTCCTACAGGAGATGGCCGAGATCGGCTGGCCGCGCGAGACGGTCGACATCGTCGTGTGCACGCATCTGCACGTGGATCACGTCGGCTGGAACACAATGAAGGACGGCGATCGCTGGATCCCCACGTTTCCAAACGCCCGCTACCTGATCGGCCGCGAAGAATGGGGCCATTGGTCGGCGCAACAGAGCAAGTGGTCGGCGCGCATCCTGGAGGAATCAGTGCGCCCCGTGCAGGACGCCGGCCTCGTCGATCTCGTGGAAACCGATCACCGCATCTCCAATGAGATCCGCCTGACGCCGACGATCGGCCACACGCCGGGCCACGTCAGCGTTCTGATTGAATCCATGGGCGAGCGCGCGATTATCACCGGCGATCTGATGCACCATCCCTGCCAGGTGACGCGCCCGGAATGGTGCCCGTCGTTCGATTCCGATCCGGACGAAGCCCGCCGAACCCGCCTCAAATTCGTCAGCGACAACGCCGATCAGCCGGTTCTGATCATCGGCACGCATTTCGCGGCGCCCACCGCCGGCCGCATCCGCCGAACCGGGGATGCATTCCGGTTCCAGATTTGATCGCGGGGTGGAGCAATTTCCGCTCATGTGGAGACCGGTTGAGCGAGAGAAATTAGGCGCTCGCGGCGTCGAGCTCGGCCATGTCGGCGTCGCTCAGCGAGAGCCGCACCGCGCCCATCAATTCGTGCAATTGCTCCACATTCGTGACGCTGGCGATCGGCGCTGCGATCGCAGGCTTGCCCATGATCCAGGCAAGCGCGACCTGCGCCGGCGTCGCGCTGCGCCGCTCGCCCACCGCGTCGAGCGCCTTCAGCACACGCGTGCCTTTGCCGGTCATGTAGCGGTCCATCCGATAGCCGCGCACGCTCTTGGAGCGGTCGTCGGCGCGGCGGTACTTGCCCGTCAGGAAGCCAGCCGCAAGCCCGTAATACGGGATAATGGACACCCCTGCCTCGACGCAGAGCGGAACCAGCGCCGCTTCGATCCCGCGCTCCATCAGATTGTATTCCGGCTGCAGAGTTTCGAAGCGCGTCAGCGATAAATTCGCGCTTGTCCGCATCGCTTCCGAGAGCCGCCCGGCATCGAAGTTCGACGCGCCAATGGCGCGCACCTTGCCCGCCTTCACCAGCCCGTCGAACGCCGCCATGAACTCGTCCGGCGCCGTAGCGTCGTCGCGGTGCGCCTGGTAGAGATCGATATAATCCGTCTGCAGCCGCAGGAGGGAGTCTTCCACCGCCGCTTCGATGTTCGCGCGCTTAAGCCCGGCGCGTTTGGGCCACATCGCGACCTTGGTCGCGATCACGACCCTGTCGCGCTTGCGGCTCGATTTGAGCCAGCGGCCGATCACGGTCTCCGATTCACCGCCCTCATTCCCTGGCGCCCAGGCCGAATACACGTCCGCCGTGTCGATCGCATTGCCGCCGAGTTCCACGAAGGCGTCTAGGATCGCGTCCGCTTTCGCCTGATCGACGGTCCAGCCGAACACATTGCCGCCGAGCATCAGCGGCGTGATCTCGATCTCTGTTCGTCCCAGTCTGCGTTTGACCATCGGCGCGCCTCTTCGCCGTCGCATCTAGGCGCGGCGCGCGGCGCGTTCAATGCGCTTCGCCCAACGGGCTTCACGGCGCCGAGCATCCCCTGTCGTGGCTGACGCGCCGATAGGTCCACGCGATCGTTACGGGTTCGCCGGCGCGCGTTCCCTCGATCTGCGCATGCAGCCGGCTTCCCTCGCGGCGATAGGTGATCCGCTGCGGGAAATTGTGCGTGGCGTTCTCGAACACCGCGCCCTGCCCGTCGACGCGCGCCAACGCGAACGCGGTCGGCGCGCGCCCAAACGGCTGGGCGAAATATGTGAGCGCGCCATCCGCATCCGCGCCGATTCGCATGTATTCGAAGCCCTCGCCCCGCGTGTAACCCGTCCCGTACAGTTCGCCAGAGCGGCCGCCGAACCAGTGTTCGGCGACTTCACGACCGTCCTCGCAGGAGAGCCATCGCCCACTCAGCCAACGCAATTCGTCGATGGCCGCGGTCTGTCCCGCCGCGTGCGGCGCCCCTGCCAGCAGCGCCAGTGAAACAATCATCGCACGCACGACACACTCCTCGAACGACCTGAGCGCCCTGACCTTATCCGGCTTCCTGCGCTGCATTCTTGTACGATCCCGGCGCCGCCAGCGCGGTGGCGAGCCCGACCCGTTGCGCCGCCCACGCCCGCGCCGTCACCCCCAGGAAGCGGCGGAAGTCGCGCGCCATCTGCGGCTGATCGTAATAGCCCGCCGCAAGCGCGGCCGCGACGAGATCCGGTGATCGCTCGATGGCGTCGAACACACGCCGGAACCGCACGATAGCGGCGTAGGTCCGCGACGCGACGCCGACGCGGTCCTTGAACCGCCGCTGGAACTGCCGCTCGGAAACGCCGCCCGTATCCACCGACGCACCCGCGCCGATCGCCGCGACCGCGGCCCGCACCAGCGGATCGGGCGCAATGCGCCGCGCCGCTGCCACAGCGGAGGCCATCGCGATGCGTGCATCCCAATTGGGCGCCGCCCGCGCTTCCGCCGCCAAGACGCCGAACGCGTCGCTGAGGTCCACGCGCTGGTCCGTTGCGCTTGATGCCGGCCGGCCGAGAAACCCCCGCGCTCCGTCCGGCGCGAACCGCACCCCGAGCACCGCCGCCCGCGCGCCGGCGACGATCGCAAACGGCGCCGTGAGCTGCCCCGCAAACAGCACGGCGGGTTGGACGCGTCGATCTGGAAGCTCCGTATACGGATCGCCGCAATGCACGATCAGCTCGCAGCATCCGTCCGGCGCGATCGGCTGGGGCGCATCGTCGCCCGCGCTCTCATAGGTCCAGATGCAGCGCACGTCGTCGCGCAGCGGCGCCGGCGGCCGGAACTCCCTGTACATGCCCGCACTGTGATCTTGGATCGCGCCGCTCACAAGCGCCGCCCGCTTGACGCCGCGCCGCGCGGGTCTAGTGTCCGCGTGTTCTCCGGGGCGTCCTGATCGCAGGGCTGAGAGGCGGGCTTCTCCCGCGACCCGCCGAACCTGATCCGGGTCATGCCGGCGAAGGGAGAGACGCTGTGAACGCCGCCCCGCAAGACCATGCCGCCTCACGCGCCCGATCAAGCGAAACGATGCGTCGCGCCCCTTCGCTCGCGTCGCGCCAGACCATGAAAGCCCGCCATGAACAAGCCTGAACACCCCGCCGCCTTCCGCCCCACGATCACGGCCGAGCCGATCCCCGGCTCGCGCAAAGTGTACGCCGCCGGCTGCGCGCACCCCGATCTGCGTGTGCCGTTCCGCGAGGTTGCGCTGCATCCCACGGCGAACGAACCGCCCGTCACGCTCTATGATCCGAGCGGGCCCTATTCCGATCCCGCGCAGACGATCGACATCGAGAAGGGCCTCGCCCGCACGCGTGAAGCCTGGACGCTGGCGCGCGGCGATGTTGAAGCGATCGAGGGCCGCGCGGTGAAGCCCATCGACAACGGCGACCTCTCGCCGGAGAAGCTGACGCCGGAATTTCCCGCCCGCCCGCGCGTGCTGCGCGCGAAGAGCGGCGCGGCCGTCACGCAACTCGACTACGCGCGCCGCGGGATCATCACGCCGGAGATGGAATTCGTCGCCATCCGCGAGAATTTGCGCCGAGAGGCGAGCCAGGAATTCATCCGCGACGGCGAGGATTTCGGCGCATCGATCCCGGATTTCGTCACGCCGGAATTCGTGCGCAGTGAAATCGCGCGCGGGCGCGCGATCATCCCCGCGAACATCAACCACGCCGAGCTTGAGCCGATGATCATCGGCCGCAACTTCCTGGTGAAGATCAACGCCAATATCGGCAACAGCGCCGTCACCTCCTCGATGAGCGAAGAGGTGGAGAAAATGGTGTGGTCCATCCGCTGGGGCGCCGACACCGTGATGGACCTCTCCACCGGCACGAACATTCACAACATCCGCGAATG
>WGOB01000078.1 GCA_016124255.1 Alphaproteobacteria bacterium
CCGGGGGGTCCCCACCCGATCCCATCCCGAACTCGGTCGTTAAGTCCCCCAGGGCCGATGGTACTACGTCTTAAGGCGTGGGAGAGTAGGTCGTCGCCGGGTCTGCCCGGGCCGCGCGTCTGACGCTCAAGATCAACCCTCTTTCACAATGACGGCTTCGGCCGTATTTGTTTCGCGGCCGCGCCCGTTCTACGAGTGCGGCCGTTCGCGCAACTGGCGCAGCACCAGTTTTGACGCGGGATGGCGCCAGCGGACGCTTGGCCCCGCCCAGCGTCATCCCCGCGAAAGCGGGGACCCAGGAGTAAGATGAAGCGGCCGGAACGGCGCTGAAGTCACAAGTTTTGACGCGGGATGGAGCAGCCCGGTAGCTCGTCAGGCTCATAACCTGAAGGTCGTAGGTTCAAATCCTACTCCCGCACCCACCTTTCACCGGCGACCGGTCGATGCGGCGCCGCACTGCCGAGGGCCTCATGACCTGCATGGCGATTCTCCGTGCCCGCCCAGAGGCGCACGAACCGAGACACGCGACGCCGGCAACTCGGTCAGAACTTTCTCAGCGAACCGGACGCTGAACGCATCCTCGATCGCGCTGACGTTAGACCGGACGCGCTTTACATCGATATCGGCGCAGGCCGCGGCGTGCTCTCCCGCGCGCTTGCACGGCGTGGCGCGCGGGTCATCGCCGTGGAGCCGGATCCTGCGTGGGCGGCAAGATTGCGCGCGCTCGGCGACGCCCGCATCACCATCGTCGAGCGGCCCTTTGCAGCGGTCCGTCTGCCGAGCACGCCGTTCCGTGTCCTGAGTTCGCTGCCGTTCGGCGCGACAACCGACATCTTGCGCCGTCTGCTGGACGATCCATCGATCGCGATGGCCCGGGCCGACGTCATCGTGCAATGGGAGGTCGCGAAAAAGCGCACCGCTGAGCCGCCCGCAACGCTGCTCTCCGCCATGTGGGCGCCGTGGTGGGAGTTTCGGATCAGCGGGCGCATCCCTGCTTCCGCGTTCCGCCCGATCCCGCGCGTGGATGGCGGCGTCCTGACGATCACGAAACGGCGCACGCCGCTTCTGCCGCTGGCGATGGCGCCGACTTACGGCCGCTTCCTGCGCGAGTCTTGGCCGTTCCCGCCGCGTTGACGCGCGCGCTTCAGAACGCAGAATTTCCCAACGCCTCCGCGATCCGCACGCGGGTGAGCGGCGTCGTATCGTCCGGCAGGGCATCGAGGGCGAAGAAGCCCCGCTCCGCGATCTCGCCGTTCTCCAGCGGGGCGCACGCGCGCCATCCCTCGATCGCATAGAGCAACACGTGGTCGCGCTTGTTCTGAGGGCGGTTGCAGTGCACCGAGATGATCTTGAGCGGACCGAGCGGCTCGATGCCGCCTTCCTCCATCATTTCGCGGCGCATCGCTTCCTCTGCGGTTTCGCCGATCTCGACGCCCCCGCCGGGCAAATGCCAGCCGAGGCGATACGTGTGCTTCACCAGCAGCACGCGCCCGTCGCCGTCGCGCGCGAGCCCGCGCACGCCGAGCGTCATCGGCCGCGTCAACCGCTGCCAGACGCGAAACGCGGGCGTGACGACGCGCGCCGCGCGAATGCGCCACCGATAGTGATCCGCCCCGCCGTTCACATGCGCCTCCCGCTCGTCTCCGATAGCGCGGCGGATCGGGCGCGCACAGAGCCGTGCTGCGCAAAACAATGCGCGCAAAAAACAAAGCGGGCCGGAGCGTCGCTCCGGCCCGCGCATGACCGCGCCGCGGTCTCAGCGCAATCACGCTTTCCTGTTATCGCGGCGATCCATTCTCCCAGCACGTCCGGTTCGTGCCTGGAATGTAGTAGTAGAAGCCGCCGTTCCGGTTGTCGCGATAGAGCGGACGATTCGGCGCCGAGCGGCATTCTTCGATGCGCTGATCCTGGCTGTAGCCGCGCACCGCGCCGGCCGCTGCGCCGACCGCAGCGCCGATCGCGGCGCCTTGGCCTGCATCGCCTTCGCCGGTGTTGTTGCCGATGATGGCGCCTGCGGCGCCGCCGATCAGCGCGCCGCCAGCGGCGTTGCGTTCAACATTGCCGGTGGTCGTGCACGCGCTGACGGCGAGCATGGCGCCGGCGATCAATCCCATACGCAAGTTCATGGTGGAGCTCCTGGTGAGGTGTCGCGGTGAGGTGTCGCGAGTGGAAACGCGTCGGACGCGGCGAGCGTTCCAGTCGGGCGGAGAAATCTGCAGCCGTCAGCTGACGGGCGCCGCGTGCGGCGCGGCCGCCGGTCCCGCATCGCCGCGAATGGCGGCCGCGATGACGCGCCCGTCGGCGTCGCGGGTGACGTTGTGCACGCGCGACATTGAGACCGTGAAATCGCAGTCAGCATTTGTCGCTCCGGGAACCTCGGCCTGAGCGGCGGCGATTTCCGTGCGCCAATCCTGAAAGGTCGCTTGCGGGGCAGGCGCGTCGATCGTCATGGACTGGCCCTGACTCATCCAGGCCGCGGTCGCGGCGAGGCCAAGGCCCGCTGCTGCAAGACAGGATTTCATCACCATGGCGAAACTCCCGAGCGCATCATCCAAATCCGTCGACCGAGTGCGTCGACAGAGAGGAAAAGCCGGCTTGCCGCCGGGCGGTTCCGAACCCGATACGCGGAACATGACGCAGAGTTTCGCGTTCCATGGACGCTCCGCCCCGTCGCCGGCCTTTGGGCGTCGGCGCGGGCGCGTTCATCAAGGAGGCCGGAATGTTGAGTTGGGCTTTGATCTTTTTCATCCTGGCGATCATGGCGGCGGCGCTGGGCTTTGGCGGCTTGGCTGGCGCAATGGCCGGCGTCGCGAAGATCCTCTTCTTCGTCTTTTTGGTGCTGCTGGTGGCCACGTTCATCATGCGCGCCTTCCGCGGCCGCTCCGTGCTCTAACGTGACGTGACCCTGCACAAATGAAGACAGCAAAACGGCCGGCGAGGAATCGCCGGCCGTTTCAGTGCTTCAGGATTGTCAGGCTCCGCTAAGCGAGAGGCCCGCGCCGGCGTGCAAGGCCCATCACCAGACTGACGACGAACAGCACGAGGAAGATGAAGAAGAGGATTTGCGCGATCCCTGCGGACGCCGCAGCGACGCCGCCGAACCCGAACACCGCCGCGATGATCGCGACGACAAAGAAGATTAAGGCCCAACTGAGCATGTGACGCCTCCAATTGCGGTTGCGCAAAGGGAAACGAGCGCCGGATCAGTTCGTTCCCCAGCGACTATTTGCGGCGCGGCGATGGAACTTTGGGCGACGCGGTTCGTTCATAGGGCGAATGGAGCGGGCGAATGGGCGCCGGCTCGTGATCCAAGGAGACGGCTATGGCTGCAGATACGCTGAGCGGGAAAGACAATGGCGCGGAAATGAAGCAGACCTATCGCGCAGTGAAGAACGACGTGCGCGATCTCGGCCGCGACGTGGGCCACCTTGCCCAGACGGTCGGGGACGAGGCCAAAGTGCGTGCGCGCGACCTCTCGGAAACCGTGCGCGCGCGCAGCGAGGATGCCTTCGCATCGCTCCAGTCGCAAGTGCGCGAGAAGCCCGGCATGGCGCTCGGGATCGCCGCGGGCGCCGGTCTCCTCATCGGGCTGCTGATGGCGCGTCGCTGACGATGTGGCTGGGGCGGCCGCTGCGCAGCGTGCAATTGGCCGGCGCGGGGGCGTTCCTCGCGCTGGCTCTTGCCGCAATCGGCTTGGTGTGGATCAGCATCTGGCTGGTCAATGCGTGCGCGCTTCTGTTGGAAGGCGCGTTCGTGGGTGCAAACCTCAGTCTTGCACCGCTGATTGTCGGCGGCGTGATGGTCGCGCCCTTACTGATCTTCATCCTCGTGATCTGGCTCTCTCCGAAACCACGCGAGTCCAATCCGGTGGCGCGCTGGATCGCCAACAGTGACGATGACCTTGCAGCGATCACGCGCGCCGCGGAGGGCATGGTGGAGAAATCGCCGATGCTGGCGGTCGCGATCGCGGCGTTGGCCGGCGTTTTAGCGGCGCGTTTTCCCGCCGCCCTTACGATCCTGATGGGCATCGTCGCCGCCAAGGAAGCGAAGTCTCGCGACTGACGCCGCCCGGCCCTCAGCCATGTGGCACAAAAAGCGCCGCCGTCCTTTCGAACGGCGGCGCTTTGGCGTTGGGCGTGACGCGGACTATTTCAGCGTATCCATCCAGCGATCGACCTGGCGTTCGGCCTCTTCCTTGGCGACGCCGTAGCGCTCCTTGATGCGCCCGATCAACTCGTCGCGGCGGCCGCGCGCTTGCGCGAGATCGTCGTCCGTGAGCTTGCCCCATTGCTGTTGCGCGGAGCCCTTGACCTGGTCCCACTTGCCTTCAACTTGCGTCCAATTCATCGCATGCCTCCTTTGTGCATAGAGATGACCAGTGAACGCGCGCGTCGCCTCCACGTTCCGACACGCGCTGCTGATCCTATCGGCCGCGGGGATCGTTGAGACGCAACAGCGCCACGAACGCAGCCAGCAGCAACACAACGGCGATAGCGATCAATGTCCCCGCGCCAGCGATGTGGACGACAAGCCCGCCGAGGATCGGCCCCGCCGAGGAGATCGCGCCTTCGATCGTTGTGGAAAGCGCAAGGCGCATCGGCGCGTCTTCGCGCAGGCCGAATTCAAGCACCAGCGTGCCTGCGCTCATGACATAGCCCGAGATGCCCGCGCCCAGCCCGCAGAAACTCGCCAGGATCAGCGCCGGGGAAGTGGCGAATATCAGGAGGATGCTCGCCGCGATCCAAACGCCGAGCGCTGCGAGAAATGTGATCCGGAAACCCATCCTGTCGCCCATGTACCCCCACACCAGATTTGAGACCGTGTCCGCGCCCAGGAACGCCAACGACAAAAGCCCGATCGTCGCCCCGTCGAGCGGCATCTGGCGCGCCGCGAACAGGATGTAGAACGGCGCCGCCACCCGCCCCCCGACAGCAAGGGCCTGCGCGATGATGAACTGGCGATAGTCGCGGTCCCGGAGCAGCGCCGGAAATTCGCGCACCCGGTCGATCACGCGCATCCGCGCCCGCACCGTCGGCGCATCGGGCTCGATCATCAGCAGCCGCAGCGCGAGCAGCCCAAGGCTGGTCAAGACGAACGAGATGAAAAACGTGGTGGCGTACCCGTTGCCCAAAACGTCATGCTCGATGAGGTAGCGCCCAGCGAAATAGGACAGAAGCGCCGCGATCAGCCCGCCGGTCAGATTGCGCCACGCCTGCAGCCGCCCGCGGCGGTTGATCGGAATGACCTTCGCCATCACCACTTGGAAGGCGACGCGCTGCACGCCGGTGAAAACGCCGAGCAGGAAGAGCAGCGCCATCGTTGCGCCAAGCAGGATGGGCCCCTCGAGAAACCATCCTGCGAGGGCAAGCCCCAGGATCTGCAACCGCATCAAGGAGCCGACGCCGATCGCGTAAGGCAAGAGCCGGCGCCGCTGCTCGAAGCGCGCCGCGCCGATGATCGGCGACGCGACCGCTCCAAGTTGAAGCAGCGCCTGGCCAAGCCCGACAAGCGCCGCCGATCCGGTCAGCGAAAAGATGTACGCCGGCAGGAACGTCGGCGCATACATGAGCCGGAAGCCCGTGAGGCCGAGCATGCCATGCAGGAAGTGCGCGACATAATTGCGCTTGAGGTTGGTTTCCACCGCGCTGCGAAACACGGCTTCTGGATCGGGGGCGCCGTCTTCGGCCGGCCCGCTCACGTGGCGGGCTGGTCTGCGGCCGCGAAGGCGTCCAGGGCGCGCGCTTTGATCGCCTTGTAGTCGAGCTTCCCGTTGGGCGCGCGCGCGACTGTGTCGACGATGAGCACATGCCGCGGCGCCTTGTAGTGCGCGAGGCGCTCGCGCACGTGGGCGATCAGATCGGCGACCTCCGCCGGCGCGCTGAGCTCGACGAGCGCGGCGACGCGCTCGCCCATGCGCGGATCGGGCAGGCCGGTCACCGCCGCGTCGCGAACGCTGGGGTGCTCCTTGAGCGCTTCTTCCACCTCTTCGGGAAAGACCTTTTCCCCGCCGGTGTTGATGCATTGCGAGCCGCGACCGAGCAGGATGAGCTCGCCCGCGGCGGTCACCTCGGCCCAATCTCCCGGGACGGACCAACGTCTTCCTTCGATGATCTTGAACGTCGCGTCGGTCTTCGCCTGGTCCTTGTAATATCCGAGCGGAAGAAAGCCGCCGACGGCTGTGCGCCCCCGCTCGCCGGAGCCTGGCGTCACGCGGCGGCCGTCCTCGGTGAACACCGCGCAGTCCGGACCGATCGTGAAGCGTGCGGTCTCAAACTCCGCGTTCGCCGTCATGATCGACGTCCCCATGCCGATCGCCTCGGACGAGGAGAAGGCGTCGGTGAGCGCCGCCTGCGGCATGTGCCGGAGCAAACCCTTCTTGTTCTCCCGGCTCCACATCGCGCCGGACGATATGATCCCAAGCACGCAGCTGACGTCCCAGCGCTCCGGATGCGCGTCGAGCGCATCGAGCATTGGCTGCGCGAAAGGTTGGCCGACGATGGAGATGCGCGTAACGCGCTCGCGGTGCACGGCGTCCCACAGCGCTTCGGGATCGAAGCGGCCTTTTGGCAGCAGCACCACCGTGCCGCCGAAGGAGAAAGCGTTGGTCGCGCCGAGCTGGCCGGTGCCGTGCATCAGCGGCGGCGCGATCAGCGCGATCGGGCGCGGCACAATCCCGGCCGCGGCGCGCGGCCCCGCCTCGTGGGGATGGCCAAGCGGTTCGATGCCGACGAGCGCATTGGAGACGAACCCGTAGCGCCCGAAAAGATCGTGCTGGCGCCACATCACGCCCTTGGGCATGCCCGTGGTGCCGCCGGTGTAGAGGATCAGCAGGTCGTCGCCGGAGCGCCCCCACGGCGCAGAGACCGGCTGCGCAACGGGCGTGCGCGCGGCGACGTCGGCGAATGCTTCAGCCCATGGCGGAATGGCTTCGCCCTCATCGGCGATGGCGAGCCATGTTTTGACCAACGGCGCGCGCGTGCGGATGCGCTCGATGAGCGGCGCATAGAGTGTCTCGAACACCACCGCCTCGGCGTCGCCGTTCTCCAGCAGGTACAGCACCTCGTCGGCGGCGTAGCGGTAATTCACGTTGAAGGGCGCAAGGCCCGCCTTGAACGCTGCGTAATAGGCGATGAGATAATCAGGCCGGTTCTGCGTGTAGACGGCGACCTTGGATTGGCGCGACAGCCCGCGCTCCAGAAGATGTGCGGCAAGCGCATCCGACCGGCGTGAAAAGTCCGCCCAAGTCAGCACGCGCTCGCCCTGGACGATCGCGCGCGCATCGGGGAGCGCAGCCGCGACCGAATCCCAGACTTCGGCGTGGCTCCAGATCGGCGCCGCGCTCATGCGGCCTCCGCGGACTCGGCGATCTCGCGGACGATATCGGCGGCGTCGCCGTACTTCTCCATCGCGGCTTGTTTGAGTTGCGGCAGCGAATAAGCGGGGAACATCGGATCATCGACGTCGCGGTAGGCGCGCAGGTGCTGCTTGGCGACGGTGACTTTGTGCACTTCTGTGGGCCCGTCCGCGATGCCCATCACCAGCGCGCCGACGACCTGGGCCGCAAACGGCATCTCGTTGGACACCCCGAGCGCGCCGTGGATGTGCAGGGCGCGCGCGGCGATGTCGTGATAGACCTTCGGCATCAACGCCTTGATCGCGGCGATGTCCTTGCGGACTTTGCGATAGTCGCGATGCTTATCGATCGTCCAGGCCGTCTTCATCACGAAGAGGCGGAATTGCTCCAGCTCGATATAGCTGTCGGCGATGTGCATCTGCACCGTCTGCTTGTCGGCGATGACCCCGTCGCGGGTCTTGCGCGATACGGCGCGGCGACACATCAGATCGAGCGCGCGCTTGCAGGCGCCGACCGTGCGCATCGCGTGATGGATACGACCCCCGCCAAGGCGCGTCTGCGAGATTGCGAAGGCGCCGCCGCGTTCGCCGAGGATGTGGTTCTTCGGCACGCGCACATCAGTGTAGCGGATATTCGCTTCGCTGCCGTCGCGCCCGCCATGGACCGAGACGTTGCGCACGATCTCAACGCCCGGCGTATCGGTCGGCACGATGAACATCGACATGCGGCTATAGGGCGACGCGTCAGGATCGGTAACCGCCATCACGATCAGGAATTCGCTCCACTTGGCGTTGGTGGAGAACCATTTCTCGCCATTGATCACCCAATGATCGCCGTCCTCGACGGCCGAGGTGACGAACATCAGTGGATCGGAGCCGCCCTGCGGCTCCGTCATCGAGAATGCGGAAACGATCTCATTGTTGAGCAGCGGCTTGAGGTATTTCTCCTTCTGCTCGGGCGCGCCGAAATGCGCGATGATTTCGGCGTTGCCGGTGTCGGGCGCCGCACACCCGAACACGGACGGCCCGAAGATCGTGCGTCCAAGGATTTCGTTCATCAGGCCAAGCTTCACCTGGCCATAACCCTGGCCGCCGAGCTCCGGCCCGAGGTGGCAGGCCCATAGGCCCTGCGTCTTGACTGTGGCCTGAAGCGGCCGAACCAGCGCCTGGTAGCGTGGGTTCTTCACGTCGGCGGGGTGCAGCCCGATGTGCCCGAGCGGATCGACCTCGGTGGAGACGAAGGCCTCCATCCAGTCGAGCTTCTCCTGGAATTCGGGCTCGGTCTCGAAATCCCACGCCATGCAGTATCTCCCTGTCCGGCCGTTGCCGTCGGCCTGTGCTCGTTTGAGGGGCAACCATACCGGGGCCTGGAAAGCCGACAAGCCCGGGCCCGCCGCGCCTGTCGCGCGGGAACCGCCGCCATGCTAGAGCCGGCGCATGCAGGAGATCGGGACCAAAAAGCTCGCGATCATCGTGTCGGTCGACATCGTCGGCTATTCCGCGTTGGCCGAAGCCGATGAAACGGCGGCGGCCGACGAGGTGGGCCGGGTCCGCGATCTCCTCGATTCCGCAGCGCTGGTGGAGGGCGGGCGCATCTTCAGCACCGCCGGCGACGGCTTCATGCTGGAGTTCGCCAGCGCCTCGGGCGCGCTCTCCGCGGCGCAGGCGATTTGCGCCTCTCTCGATCGGCGACGGCTGCGGATCGGCGTCCACCTGGGCGACGTCCTGCTCGCGCCCAATGGCGATCTGCTGGGGCACGGCGTGAACGTAGCTGCGCGCCTGCGCCAGATCGCGATGCCGGGCGCCATTCTCGTCTCCGTCGATGTGCGCCGCGCGGTGCGCGGCGCGCTTGCCGCGCGGCTCCATCCTCAAGGAGCGGTGCGGCTCGATAAGCTGCGCGAGGCGCTCGAAGTGTTCACCCTTGAGGAGGGCCCCGCGATGCGCGCGGGCGGTCAGCTGCGCCAGGACCCGCTGCTGGCTGTGCTGCCGTTCGACAACCACGCCGACGGCGAGGACCTGGCGTTCTTCGCCGACGGCGTGGCCGATGAGATTATCCTGATCCTGATGCGCCAGTCCCAGCTGCGCGTGATCGGGCGCACATCCGCGTTTCAGTTTCGCGGCTCGGCAAAAGCGACGGCGGCGTCGGCGCTGAGCGCTACCCACGTGCTTGACGGTTCGGTGCGGCGCTCCGGCGCCCGGCTGCGCGCGAACGCGCAACTCACCGATGCCGAAAGCGGCGTGGCGCTCTGGAGCGCGCGCTATGACCGCGATCTCGTCGACGCCTTTGCGCTGCAGGACGACATCGCCGCCGAAGTCGCGCGCGCGCTGAAATACGCGCTGATGCGTCCCGAGCGCGGCGCGCAACAGGTCGATCCCGCGGCGTATGATCTCTACCTTCGCGCGCGTCATATTTGGCTGACGCTCAGCGATGTTGAGGAAGAGCAGGCTGAGACGCTGCTCGAACGGTGCGTCGCGCTGGCGCCGGACTTCGCCAATGGCTGGGCGGCGCTTGCGAGCGTGCGGGCGTTCCTGCTCCCGCGCGACCGCGATCTTATCGGCGATCCGCGCCACGAAGAGGCGGTTCTCGCAGCCAAGCGCGCGCTGGAAATCGATCCGGACTGCCCCCAGGCGTTCGTGGCGCTGTCGCTCCTGAAGCCGGCGTTCGGCGACTATGAGGAGAAGCTGCGCCTGACGGACGAGGCGCTGCGGCGCACGCCCAACGATCCAGCGCTGCACGTGGCGCGCGCGGCGTGGCTGTTCAGCGTCGGGCGGCTTGGCGACGCCACCGCGACGCTGGAATGGGCGCTGCGGCTCGATCCCCTAGGGCCGGCGGTGGAATCGCTGCGCGCCAGCCTCCTGAGCGCGCGGGGCGACGTCGAGGCCGCGCTAGAGGTGGTCCACGGGGCCTGGCTCCGGTGGCCGGATTCCGCGTTCACCTGGTACATCATGTGGATCACCTATTGTCTCGCCATGAAGCTCGACGAGGCCGCCGCGCTGGCGACGCCGCGCCTGACGCCGACGCGCGGCGTGAGCCCCCGCGACGTCAGCGTGCTGCGCAATTACGTCGACCTGCTGCGCCGCACGCCGGACGAGCAGCGCGCGGCCGGCGCCGCCATCGTCAACGCCATGAGCCGGGGCGACGGCCCGATCACGCTCTCAAGCTGCATGATCGCAGCGCGGTTCGGCTGCGCCGACCAGGCGTTCAAGGCGTTGGATCGGGCGCTGGACAAAGCCCGCCCGATCCGCCCCGACGCCCATGACGGCTTCGGCATGGCCCGCGCGCAATCCTCGCTGCAGCTGTTCGTGAACACCGGCGGGACGCCGTTCCATCGCCATCCGCAGTTTCCCAGGTTGTGCGCACGCCTGGGCCTGGCGCAGTATTGGTTGAAGACCGGCCGTTGGCCCGATTGCGCCGAGGATGAGGGTCTGGCGTACGACTTCAAGGACGCCTGCGCGGCCGCTGTGGCGGCTCTCGTTGGGCCGCCCGGCGCCGACTGATCCGAAGCTTGCCTCCGGTCGTACCGGGGGCATGCGTACGCCCTCGTCAGTCCATCCTGTCGCTGGTCCTGCGTATGCGCGTCGGTTCGGCGGAACGCCCCCGGGCGGCTCAAGGGGCGTCTACATGGGAAACGTGGTGACGATGCACAGCCGCCAGGGGATGAGTGACGAAGACCGGCTGGTCGCTGTCGCCTCCGGCGACCGCGCGGCGTTCCGGGCGGTGTTTGAGAATTTCGCGCCGCGCGTGAAATCCTATCTGATGCGTCTGGGCGCCTCTGGCGCGATCGCGGAGGATCTGGCCCAGGATGCGATGGTCCAGGTGTGGCGCAAGGCCGGCAACTACGACCCCGGCCGCGCGCGCGCCTCAACCTGGATTTTCGTGATCGCGCGCAACGCCTGGATCGACAAGCTGCGCCGCGAAAAGGTCGAGCTTGCGTACCAGGCGGCCGCCGATCCCGAGCCTGACGGGCAGGAGGCGCCCGATGACGCCGCCGAGCGCACCCAGACCCAGGCCCAGATCGAAGCCGCAATCAACATTCTTTCCGAGGAGCAGAAACAAGTGGTCCGTTTGTCTTTCTTCGAAGACAAGCCTCATTCCGAGATTGCAGAGACGCTCGCTATGCCGCTTGGCACGGTGAAGTCGCGCTTGCGCCTCGCGCTGATGAAACTGCGCGCGCATTGGGAGCGCTACGCATGAGCCCCTCTCATCATCCCGCAGACGACATTCTCACCGCCTATGCCGCCGGCGCGCTTGAGAGCGGCTTCGGTCTCGTCGTGGGCGCGCACGTCGAGATGTGCCCGGCCTGCCGGCGCCGTCTTGGCGCGCTGGAGGCGGCCTCCGGCGACGCGTTGGCCGACTTGCCTGGCGCAGCGCTCGCGGCCGACGCGTACGCACAGACGGTTGCGCGGCTTGACGGCGTCGAGACGCACGCGCCCGTGGCGGACCGCCGCCCGTTGCTCGAACGGCTTCCGCTGTCGAAGAAAAAATGGATTGCGCCGGGCGTGTGGGTTTCGGCCGTGAAGACGCCGCACGCCGCCGATGACCGCGTCTACGTGCTGCATGTCGGTCCTGGCCGCCCGACTGCGCGCCACACCCATCTCGGCGCCGAGTTCTGCACGGTGTTGAGCGGGTCTTATCGCGACGAGCTTGGTGTGTTTCGCGCCGGCGACTTCGCCGCCGCCGATGGCGCGCTCGAACACCAGCCCCTGGTGGCGGGCGATGAAGCGTGCGTCTGCTTGTTCGCGACGGAAGGGCGTCTGCAGGCCAAAGACTGGGTCGGGCGGCTTGCCTTCGCGTATGCCGACGTCTGAGTGACGTCCGTCACGTCTTGAGCGCGGCGCGCAAAAGCGCCCGCGCCTTGCCGCCTTTCGCACACGTTTGATCAATATCCCGACCATCGCCGCGCACACAGACGCGACGGCGAAATGGAGGACCCGATGCCTTTACCCGCACGCACAGGCTTTGTGCTTTAAGGCCTTGCGCATGGATGCCCGCTGAGACTGCGCACGCGCGTATGACCCGTGCGAACGGCTTCAAGGCGAACACGCAGCAAGGCTTTGACATTTCACCCTTGCTGGAGATCGATCATGTATCGCTCGACGCTGATGCGCGTCGCGATCATCCTCATCGGTCTCGTTGTGTATCTCGGCATCGCGAGCCCGGTGATGGTGACGGCGACGCATGTCGTGAGCGCGTAGTCAGAGATGAACGCCTCACGGCAAAGGCGCGGAGACGAAAGCGCTCCGCGCCTTTTTGCTGCCTGGGCGCCTGACGCGGCAGCCGCGAGTCGCTTATAGGCGGAGAATCATTCGCGAGGTCCCGCCATGCGCACCATGCTCGTCATCGCCGCCGCCGCGGCGCTCTTGCTCCCGGCCTGCGGCGAGCGCAGCCAGGGGCCGGCGGCTGCGCCTCAGCCGGTGGCGGCCGTCGCGCCGGAATCGGAGACCGCCGCGGCTCTGCGGGCCGCCCGTGGCAAGTATTATTTCGACTTCGTCAAGGATGCGGGCATGGAGCGCTACGCCGCCGAGAACCTGGGGCTCGACGCCCAGGCCGCCGCGCGCTTCTCGCAGAACATGGACATCCAGGGCGTCGGCGCCATCGCGGCCGCGAACGGCGTGGAGGCGCTGGTCTTCACCGGCTGCGCCGAAGCCAGTTGCGGCGGCGGAGCGGGCCCGCTCAGCGTGATCGCGATCGACGTCCAATCGGGCGACGCGTTTGTCGGGGTCAAGGACGCCGAGGGCGAGGCGGTGCTGAAACCGCTGCCGCGCATCCAGATGCTGCTGACGGAAACCTCGCCGACCAATTCCTGGTCGAACCCGACGCGCGACTAGAGCATCGCGCGTCCGCTGCTTTGCCATCAGCCGGTCGGCCAGCGGCTTCGCGCTCCGATCAAGGACGCCAAAAGAAAAGGGCCGGGATCGCTCCCGGCCCTTCGTGCTTGCACGCGGCTGCGCCTATTTCTTTTCACCTTCCGCGGGCGCGGGGGGCGTCGTTGCGGGCGCGCCTTCAGCGGGCGGCGCCGCTGGCGCCTCCGTGGCGGTCGCAGGCCCGATGACCAGGGACGATTGCGGCACCGGCCCCGCGCTCGGCGCCACTTCCGCGAGCCGCGCGGGATCGCCGTTCTCGATCAGATAGAAGATGTCGCGGTTCGCAGAGCCGCCCGCCGCCGCCGGATCGTCGAAATACACTTCGAACGACTTGCCAAGATCGAGCCGCGCGATCTGCGCCAGCGCTTCCATCTGGTCGTAGGTCGGGATGACGTTCTCTTCCGTGCCTTCGTAGTGCACGCGCATCGCGCGGCCTTCCGGCGTGCGGCCGACGCGGCCCCCGGCGTAGATCGTCGGCGGCGTGCCGCGGAAGGCGTAGCCGATCTGGAAGCAATACTGGTTCTGCTCCTCGTTCCAGCTCGTCTCCACCGCGATCGGGGGGCCGTCTTGCTCAAGCGTATAGCGACGCATCAGCGGCTGCAGCACCAGCAGGCTTTGCGCCACCGCTTCCTTGATCTGCGCCGGCGCGATCGGGCTGCAATTCTCATTGTAGAGAAACGGCTTGGAGCCGACCTGCACGATTTCGTAGCTCAAGCCGGCGATTGGCACGTTGGTGAGTTCGCCGAGCGTGTCGTTGAGCGATTCGGACGCCGCAAGCGCCACCGGCTCAACTTCGTTCTTCGACATCGCGTTGAGACGCGTCAGCGGGTTGGCGCCGATCGGACGCTCGAACACGACCGTCACTTGCGAGCCTGCGCCTTCCGACGCGACCGTGTAGGTCGCTTCGCCCGTCTCGCCGTCGGCGAACGCGACCACCGCCTCGATCTGGCGCGCCTGCGCATCGACGTCGGTGACTTCCGTGATGGTCACGTCGCCGACTTTCTCACCGGCCGGGGTGGCGGCGAGATAGGCGTAGACCTGATCCACGGGACGCTCGACGGTGAACGTCTGCGTCGACGTGTACTTGTTCGGCAACACGAAGAAATAGCCGGCCGCGCCAAGGCCGAGCACGACCACCACTATGATGATCAGAACCCGAATGATCCCCTTCATCGCCTGTCTCCCTTCCCAGTCAGAACTGACGCAGGGCCTTCGGCCCCACAGGCTTGTCCAGCGGGTGTCTTAACCAAGGCGGGGCGTGGAGGCGACCCTGAATCGCGGCGCGAGGCGCCTGTTTCAGGCGGCGCGCGACGCCAAAACCGCATAGGGGCCAAGGCGCTGGCGCATGGGTTGTGGGGAAGGAGGCGCAATCGCGGGGCGCAGAGCGGGCTGGCGCGAGTGACGGGGCTCGAACCCGCGACCTCCGGCGTGACAGGCCGGCGCTCTAACCGACTGAGCTACACCCGCGCAAAAGCGAGAGGCGGCAGATAGGCCGATCCAAAGTCACGGTCAACATCCCCGCGGCGGGCCAAACCGCACAGCGCAGGGTTGACGCGCGCATCTTTTGGCATTCAACGTGCCACAAAATACACGGACAGACACGGGGAGGCGGACATGGCGACGCAGAGCGGCGCTCGGCTCGAGTTTCTCGGCGCGCCGGGTTCTCCCTACACGCGCAAGATGCTGGCCCTGCTGCGCTACCGGCGCATTCCCCACGCTATCCGCTGGGGCGGCCACCAGGATCCCCCGGCCGGTTACCCGACCCCGAAGGTGAAATTGCTCCCCACCTTCTTCTTTCCGCACGCGGACGGCGGCCTCGACGCGGTGGTCGATTCAACGCCGATCATTCGACGGCTGGAAGGCGAACACCCCGGGCGCGCGGCGCTCCCGGAAGACCCGGTGATCAGGTTCCTCAACGCGCTGATTGAAGATTACGCCGACGAGTGGCTGACCAAGGCGATGTTCCACTTCCGCTGGGCCCACGCGGCCGACGCCGCCAACGCAGCGCCGCTTCTGGTGTTCTGGTCGCGCCCGCAGATGCCGGAGAGCGAGGCGCGCGCCTGGGCGGACGCGGTCGGCAAGCGCCAGATCGACCGGCTCTATGTCGTCGGCTCGAACGCGACCACTGCGGAGACAATCGAGGCGAGCTATGCTCGCCTTGTCGCCATTCTCGATCAGCTGATCGCGGCGCAGGGTTTTGTGTTGGGCGCGCGGCCGAGTTCGGCTGACTTCGCGCTCTATGGGCAGCTTACGCAGCTGGCGATCGTGGAGCCGACATCGGCCGCGATCACCGCGCGGATCGCGCCGCGCGTGCGCGCCTGGACCGATCGCGTGGAGGACCTTTCCGGCCACGAAGGCGGCGCCTGGCTCGCGCGCGACGAGATCGGCGCGGTGAAGCCGCTGCTGGGCGAGATCGGACGCGTCTATGCGCCGTTCCTGATCGCCAACGCAAAAGCGGCGGCCGCGGGCGCTGACGTCGTGGAGACGGAAATCGACGCCCGCGCCTGGACGCAGCCGACGTTTGCGTATCAGGCGAAATGTCTCGCCTGGATCCGCGAGGATTTCGCAGCGCTCAGCGCCGCCGACCAGACCGCGGTGCGTGCAGCGCTTGCGGGCACAGGCTGCGACGCGCTCTTGGAAGCGGCCTGAGGAGAAAACGCGATGCTCAGGAAGATTTTGATCGGCGCACTGGCCCTGGTGATCGTGGCGGGCGCCGCGGCATGGTTCAACCGCCATGCGATCATCCTCTTCATGGCCTCCAACACCGGCAAGTTCGACGTGGGCCCGCATCAGGACATCACGTGGGACGCGGGGCCGGTGCAGGCGCAAACGCCGATCAACGAGCGGGCGCCCAACATCATTTTCATCCTCGCCGACGATCTCGGCATGAACGACATCTCGACGTTCGGCGGCGGCGTGGCGGGCGGGCGCGTGCGGACCCCGAACATCGACCGCCTCGCAGCGTCCGGCGCGTTGTTCGAACAAGCCTATGCCGGCACCGCGACCTGCGCGCCCTCGCGCGCGATGCTGATGACGGGCCGCTATCCGACGCGCACGGGCTTTGAATTCACGCCGACCCCCGAAGGGATGGGCCGGATCGTCACGATGATCGGCAACGATTCACGCCGGCCCAACATGCCGCGCGCGATCTTCGACCAGAGCGCGGCGCGCGCAACGCCCCCGTTCAACGATCAGGGCCTCCCGGGATCGGAAGTCACAATCGCGGAGATGTTGCGCGGCGCGGGCTATCACACCGTGCACATCGGCAAATGGCACTTGGGCTCGGGCCCCGAGTTCGGCCCCAACGCGCAGGGATTCGATGAGAGCCTCCTGATGGCGAGCGGTCTGCATCTGCCCGACGGCGATCCGCGCGGCGTCTCCGCCAAGCTCGATTTTGATCCGATCGACCGCTTCCTCTGGGCGCGCATGCAGTTCGCAGCGTCGTTCAACGAAGGCCCGGTGTTCGAGCCGGGCGGCTATCTCGCCGACTACTGGACCGACGAATCGCTCCGCGTCATCGAAGCCAACCGCAACCGTCCGTTCTTTCTTTATCTCGCGCATTGGGGCGTGCACACGCCGCTGCAGGCGATGCGTGAAGACTACGAGGCGGTGGGCGACATCGCCCCGCACCGCTTGCGCGTCTACGCCGCAATGGTGCGCGCGCTCGACCGCAGCGTCGGCCGCATCCTCGACAAGCTGGAGGAGGAGGGTCTTGCAGAGAATACGATCGTGGTGTTCTCCAGCGATAATGGCGGCGCGGGCTATGTCGGGCTCTCCGACGTCAACGCGCCCTATCGCGGCTGGAAAGCGACGTTCTTCGAGGGCGGCATCCGCGTGCCGCTGTTCGTGCGCTGGCCCGCGCGCATCGAAGCGGGACGTCGGATCGCAGCCCCGGTCGCGCACATCGACGTGGCCCCGACGCTTGCGGCCGCCGCGGGCGCGGCTGTGCCGCAAGGCGTGGCGATCGACGGGCGCAACCTCCTGCCGCTGGCTTTGGGTGAAAACGATGCGCCGCCCCACGACGCGCTCTTCTGGCAAAGCGGGCATTATCGTGTGGTGCGCCAGGGCGATTGGAAGCTGCAGGTGTCGGCGCGCCCGAACCGCGCGTGGCTCTACAACCTGGCGGAGGATCCCACCGAAGAGACCAATCTCGCCGACCGCGAGCCCGCGCGCGTCGCGGCGATGCGCGCGCTGATCGACCGCCATCTGCAAGGCGCACGCGCGCCGCTCTATCCGTATTCGGTGGAGCTTCCAGTGTCGGTCGACAGCACCCTCGCCGACCCGTTCAACGAAGGCGACGACTACATCTACTGGCCAAACTAGTTCACGTCGCGGACGACGCGAAAGCCGATATGATTGGTTGAGAAATCAACGTCCTGGCGCTGACGCGCCGCGGGGCGAAACCGTGCGCAGGCGTTGTCGGCGCAAAGATAGGAGCCGCCCTTGATCGTGGCGCTGGCGGGCCCTGCCGGTGAATTGGTCCACTCCCAGACATTCCCGATCATGTCATAGAGGCCGATGCGGTCGCGCGGGAAGCACCCCGCCGGCGCGCGCGCGCGGAAACCATCCGTGCCCTGATCGACGATCGGGAAGGGCCCCTGCCAGGTGTTGGCGATCGGCGCGCCGCGCGCATCGAATGCGCCCGAGCGTGCATCGCCAGGATCATGCAGGCCGAGGCTGGCGGCGTATTCCCATTCCTCTTCCGTGGGCAGCCGCGCATCCGCCCAGGCGGCGTAGGCTTGCGCGTCCTGCAGCGAGACGTGCACGACGGGTTCGCCGCCGCGCGCGTCGATCGTGGAGCCGGGGCCTTCCGGCGCGCGCCACGTGGCGCCGCGCACGAGGCGCCATGCGCCGGGCCCGCGATGCGTATCGTCGGTGCTGGTGAACACGCCCGAGCCCACCCCTTCGCCGCCCGCAGCGGCGCTGCGCTCGGCGTCTGTGACATAGCCCGTCGCCCGCGCGAACGCGGCGAACTGATTGTTGGTGACTTCGTGCGCCTGCATGTCGAACGCGGCGATGTGCAGGCGCGTTGGCGGGCCCTCTTCGGGATAGACCGGCTGCGCGCCGCGCACGAACGCGCCCTCCGGGATGCGCACGAAAGATCCGAGAGCGGCGGCGTCGAGACCGCAGGCGCGCGTCGCCGGGCTCGCAGCCGCCGCGTGCGGCGCATCGTCAGGCGCGCGCGCGCATCCCGCGCCGAAAAAAAGCAACGCCGCGAGCGCGCGCTTCACAAGCCCGCCGTGAGACGTTCGACCGCAAACCGCATCGCCGCCTCGGCCTTCTTCATCGACAATCCCTGATCCTGACGCATGCGCCGCCAGGATTCAAAGCCGACGATAACATCGAGGGCTGCAAAAAGGAGGGCATCGTCGGCAATCTCCGGCGGCAGGATCGCCTTCAGCGCCGTTTGTTCGAGCGAGATCGTGCGGCAATAATCATCCATCAGATAGGCGGACTGAAAGCGCCGCGCCGCGCCGGCGACGCGGAACGGCATGATGCGTTCAAAGATGTCTGCGCGGCGCGCCGTGAGTTCGACGAGGCGCCCACGCCACTCCCGCGCCTCGAAAGGGCGCAGGGCAAGCGGCATCACCTCGGCCTCCACCAGCGCAGCGATCTCGCGATAGAGGCTGTCCATGTCCTCGAAGTGGCGAAACACGCTGCGCAGACTGACGCCGGCGCGCTCGGCGACTTGGGCTGCGCTTGGGTTCATCTCGCCTGCGCCGATAAGCGCGCGGATTGCCTCCACGATCTGCCGGCGGCTGCGCTCGCCGCGCTTGCGCCGGCCGTCTGCAGGAGCGGTGGTTGCAGCGTCCTCGGCCGCGACGATGCGAGGGGACGCCGGCCGCGTCATCGCTCAGCGCACCGCGCGCGTCACGCGCACCGCGTCCGACCCCGCCGGCAGGCTGACGAGCATCCCATCCCGCCCGATCCGGATGCGTCCGCGATAGGCTTGGCGCGCATCGCCGAGGAACGTGTCGTAGAGCATCGGCGACGGCAGCGGCGGAATGAGATGATAGAGCACCAGCGCGTCGACGCCGGCTTCCTGCGCCGCCCGCGCGGCGTCTTCGGGCGAGGTATGATAGTCGGGGATGTCGCTCATGATCTTGGCGAGGTTCGCCTGGCCGTTCTGGCGCGCAGCGTCGCCCAGCATCGCCACGAGACGCGGCGCCAGCGCCTCGTGAAACATCACGTCTACGTCGCGCGCGCCGCGCACGAAGCGGGGGCTGTAGGCGGTGTCGCCGCTAATCGCGATGCTTCGGTTCTTGTATTCTATGCGGAAGCCGAATGCAGGCGAGACCGGTTCGTGATCGACGCTGATCGCATAGATCTTGAGATCGCCCTCGTCGAGGATGAGCGTCGGCGTCTCCCCGGGCGGCTGGATGATGTCCGCCGCGCCGCCGAAGCCTGCGGGATTGGCGACCGCCTCGCCGTGGTGAGCGATGCGATAGCCGCTGTCGATACGATAGGCGTCCGAGAAGCCGGCGACGACGGTCTCGATCCCCTGCGGCCCGGCGATCGGAAGCGGCGTCGACCGGGCCCCGCCGATCCACGCCTGCAACATCAATTCTCCTAGCCCGTCGATGTGGTCGGAATGGAGATGGGAGATGTAGACGCGCTCAAGGCGCGCCAGCGGAAAGCCCATCCGCCCCAGCACACGCACCGAACCGGACCCGACGTCGAACACGAATGCGCGTTCGCCCGCGATCACGCCGAGGCAGGGGCCTGCACGCCCAGGATCGGGCAGGGGCGAGCCCGTGCCGCAAAGATAGACGTGCAGCCCGTCCGGCAGCTGCGCCGCGCGGTCGCGCCCGACATTCTCATAGGCAGCGCGGCGAAACGCAGCCTCCGCGATCCTGTCTCGAAAAATGAAGAAGCCCGCACCCGCGAGGACGGCGATGGCGAGAAGCGAAAGCGCGATGCGGCGCGCCCACATCATGACGCGAGGCCAAGCAAAGTTTTGAGCCACGGCGCTTCTGGCGATGCGACCGTCTCGATGTTGAGCTGGCCCTTGAGGCCGGCGCTGCGGTGGACGGCGGCCGCGCGCCACTCCTCCGACATCGACATCCGCACCATCGCCGCGCGTTCGGGATACATCGCGATCGCGACTTCGTCCCAGAGCTCCTCCACCTTGCCGAGGGAAAGGTGGGTGACGTCCCCTGCAAAGATGGCGCGGCCCCCGAACTTCGGGAGGATGTCCATCACCGCGCGGCCGTAGATCATGTAGGCGTCGCGCCCCGAGAGATCGCTGGCGCGCCCGTCTTCATACGCCGCGCGGTCTTTGAACTTGAGCAGATTGACCATGAAGATCGGGCCCGCAGGCCCCGTCTCCATCAGCGCTTTCATCTGCTCTGGATCGGTCGGGAAGACCTGATTGACGACGTCCATGCGACCGCCTCCGCCGCGCGGCTTCAAGGCCGCTGCGAAGGGGGCGTAACAAGTGGCACTAAGAGTGTCAATATATTCAGGCCGCGTCCTGCTTTCGCCGCAAGCGCTTGTCGACGATCGCGACGAGCCCGCGAACGACCTCGTCGCGCAGGTCCTGATGTTCAACGCCAAGGCGGCCGAGCTTCTGCATGGCGTCGATATGGGCGCGGAACACCTCCGGATCGGGCTGGGCGCCGGCGCCGGTGGCGCGGATATAGCGCAGCATGGATCGGGCGGCGTCCGCGGTCGCATCATCGCGGGCGTCGTTCGCGAGACGCTCCGCATCGGTCACGACCGCGAAGATCTCGCGCAGCTTTTGCCGATCGATCTGCGTCAGCCCGCTGGCGAGTTCGCTGATCTTGGTGACGCACTTGCGCACCAATTCGCGGTTGGTGTCGGCTTCCTCCTCGCTGGCGTCGGGGCCCTCAAGCGGATCGGACAGGCGCCGTCGCAACGTCGCGTTGGGATCGATCATGCGTCGCCTGCGGCAGGGGCCGGTGTACGCAAGGCTCTCCACCAGCCTGCGCGGCCGAGACAGCACCGCGTGCACGCGCTCAAGCAACGCCTGGCCGTTGAACGGGCGCACCAGCATTTCATCCACGCCGGAATCGCGCGCAGCGCCGAGAAATGCGACCGTCGGCGTATTCGTCATCACGATAATGCCCAGCGTGCGGCTGACGTTTCGATAGCCGGCGCGGATCATGCGCGTAAATTCCAGCCCGGACAGCCCTGGCACCCGCGACGACGTGACCACGACGCGGGGTTGAAAGGCGACGGTCGCCTCCAGAAGCTCATCCCCCGTGAGGGCGAAGACGTGGCGGCTGAAGCCGGCGCCGCTGAGGACGTCCGCGACCAGTCTGCGGACATAGGCGTTGTCGTCACAGATGAGAAAGATTGGTTCGTGGGCTTCCACGGCCATTGATCAGCGCTCCTGGAGACGCTCCTTACACAAACAATATTAAGGAAAGCTGGCGCGCCGCTGTCGCGGAAGACTTGATCCGGATCATGGTTGCAGAGAGCCCCCGCGCATGACTTGCTGGACTGCGTGAGAAGGCGAGAGATGAGCACGACGGCGACCGAAGATTCTGCGGCCGTGGAAGCCGGCGCCCTGGACGTCCTGATCGTGGGGGCGGGCGTCTCCGGCGTCGGCGCCGCCTATCACTTGGCCACGCAGCGCCCAGGAACGCGGTTCCTGGTGCTGGACGCGCTGGAGAGTTTCGGCGGCACCTGGCTGACCCACCGCTATCCGGGCATCCGCTCGGACAGCGACCTCTACACCTTCGGCTATCGGTTCAAGCCCTGGGTGGGGCCGCCCATCGCCACGGCGGCGGAGATCCTCGCCTACATGGGCGCGGTGATCGAGGAGAACGGTCTCGCCCCCCACATCCGCTAACGTTGCGCGATCAAGCGCGCGCGGTGGTCCAGCGCGGAGAAGGTATGGACCGTGGACGCGTATGACGCGAGCGCGGGCGAGATACGCGTCTTCAAGGCCAACTTTCTCTGGATGTGCAAGGGCTATTATCGCCACAACGAAGGTTACACCCCGGACTGGCCGGGGACGGGGGATTATCAGGGCGCGATCGTCCACCCGCAGACTTGGCCGGAAGACCTCGACTACGCGAACAAGCGTGTGCTGGTGATCGGCTCGGGCGCCACGGCGGCGACGCTCGTGCCGGCGATCGCCGACGCCTGCAGCCACGTCACGCTGCTGCAGCGATCGCCGACCTACTTCTTCCCGGAGCGCAACCGCAACGACCTGGCCGACACGCTGCGCGCGCTGGAGATCGACGACGCCTGGATCCACGAGATCGTGCGCCGCCAGGTACTGGCCAATCAGGAAGCGTTCACACGGCGCTGCTTCGAAGAGCCCGAAACCGTGCGGCGCGAATTGATGGACGGCGTCCGCGCCTATCTTGGCGACGACTACGACGTTGAGACCCATTTCAATCCGCGTAACCTGCCGTGGCGCCAGCGCATCGCGTATGTGCCCGAGGGCGACCTCTTCCATGGCATCGCCGCGGGCAAGGCCAGCGTCGTCACCGACGAGATCGACCGCTTCACCAAGACCGGCGTTCTGCTCAAGTCCAGCGCCGCGATCGACGCCGACATCATCGTCACCGCCACCGGCTTCCACTTGAGCGCGATGGCGGACGTCGCGTTCGAGGTCGACGGCCAGCCGCTCGACTTCGCCGATACGGTCACCTATCGCGGCATGATGTTCACCGGCGCCCCGAACCTCGTTTGGGTGTTCGGCTATTTCCGTGCGAGCTGGACGCTGCGCGTGGATCTTGTGGCCGATTTCGTGTGTCGCCTTTTGGCGCACATGGAGGAAAAGGGCGCGCGTGAAGTGCGCGTCGCGCTGCGGCCCGAAGACGAGGGCATGGCGATCCTGCCCTGGATCGAGCCCGAGAATTTCAACCCTGGCTATCTGATGCGCGGCCTCCACCTCATGCCCAAGCGCGGCGACAAGCCGGAATGGCGCCACAACCAGGATTACTGGGCTGAACGCAAGGAATTGCCGCAAATCGACCTGGACGACGCCGTCTTCATCTACGCGTGACCACTGAGAGGCAGGCGCGGGCCTTGTCCCCCGGCGCGACCACAAGTAGCGTCCGCCGCGCTTGATTTCCCCCGTCCGCGGGGGCCTTAGAGCAGAACCGGCAGAACCGGACGCGGATGGAACCTCATGGGCCTCGACCTGACCGAATACCTGCCGATCCTGATCTTCTTCGCGATCGCGGCGGCGTTGGGCGTGGGGTTCATGCTGGCGTCCTGGGTGTTCGCGCCGAAGGACCCCGACGCTGAGAAAGTGTCGGCCTATGAGTGCGGGTTCAACGCCTTCGACGACGCGCGGATGAAGTTCGACGTGCGCTTCTACCTGGTGTCGATCCTCTTCATCATCTTCGATCTGGAAGTGGCGTTCCTGTTTCCGCTGGCGCTGTCGCTCGATGATGTCGGTGTGTTCGGCTATTGGTCGGTGATGGCGTTCCTCGGCGTCTTGACGATCGGCTTCATCTACGAGTGGAAGAAAGGCGCGCTCGAATGGGAGTGAAGGAGGAAAAACAGGCGTCGTTTCCACCTTCAGGCCAAGCCGCGCTGCGTGGGAACTATCCCGCGCGCGAGGATGATCCGTTCTTCACCGGGCTCTCCAACGAGCTTGCCGACAAGGGCTTCCTCGTCGCCGCGGTGGACGATCTCATCACCTGGGCGCGCACCGGCTCGCTGATGTGGATGACGTTCGGGCTCGCGTGCTGCGCGGTCGAGATGATGCAGGCGGGCAACCCGCGCTATGATCTCGAGCGCTTCGGCGCCGCGCCGCGCGGCAGCCCCCGCCAGTCCGATCTGATGATCGTGGCCGGCACGCTGACCAACAAGATGGCCCCGGCGCTGCGCAAGGTCTATGACCAGATGCCCGAGCCGCGCTACGTGATCTCGATGGGATCGTGCGCCAATGGCGGCGGCTATTATCACTACAGCTACGCGGTGGTGCGCGGCTGCGATCGCGTTGTCCCGGTCGACATCTATATCCCCGGCTGCCCGCCGACCGCGGAAGCGCTCGTCTACGGCATTCTGCAATTGCAGCGGAAGATCCGCCGCGAAGGCACGATCGAGAGATAGGCGGTCGGCAGCAGGGCAGTCAGCAGGGCGGCAGGCAGCAGGGCGACAGGAAATAGGATCGTGAGTTTGATCTGCGCAAAAGAGGCGCTTCTGGCGAGGATGCCCCTGGTGCGTCTTGGCTCTTGCCGACTGCTTCGCGCCGCGGAGCGGCGCGCATGCCCACTGCCTTTCGCCGCGGAGCGCCGCAGATGAGCATGAGCTTCGTCCCCCTCGCGGAAGGCCCCGGGCCGCACGAGATCGGCGCACACATCCAGAACGCGATGACGGACGCCGTCGAGAGCTATGAGGTCGCGCACGGCGAACTCATTGTGCACGTGAAGCGCGAGCACATCCTGACCGTGCTGACATTCCTGCGCGACAACAAGGAGACGCAGTTCACGACCTTGGTCGATATTTGCGGCGTCGACTGGCCCGAGCGCGCGAACCGGTTCGACGTCGTCTACCACCTGCTGTCGATGAAGCGAAACGCACGCGTGCGCCTCAAGGTGCAGACCGACGAGAAGACGCCGGTCGCGAGTGCGATCGATGTCTTTCCGTGCGCGGACTGGTTCGAGCGCGAGGCCTTCGACATGTATGGCGTCACGTTCTCGGGACATCCGGACCTGCGGCGGCTTCTGACGGATTACGGCTTCCAGGGCTTCCCGCTGCGCAAGGAATTCCCGCTCACCGGTCACGTGGAGGTGCGCTACGACGCCGAACAGCGCCGTGTCGTCTACGAACCGGTGAAGCTGCCGGCCGCCTATCGCAATTTCGATTTCGAAAGCCCCTGGGAAGGCATGCAGCGCGTGCTGCCGGGAGACGAGAAGGCCGGCGATGAAGACTAGGTCGTGTCGCTTTCCGGCGGCGGGGTGAGCCATGGCGCGCCCCAAGGCTGGCGGCGCGCGCGCCGGGCTCATCTATCTGATGGTGGTGCTGGCGGGCGTCCTGGCGTTCGGCGTGTACCTGCTTGTGGCGCAGCGCGGATTGGCGACGCGGGTAAGCGCGATCGAACTGGCGCGCTGCGCCCAGACGTTCCGCTTCGCTGCCGAAATCCAGGCGCAGGGCGCCCAAGGCGACCCGGTCCTCGAACGCTACTTGGCCGCGGTGGAAGACGCAGGCTTTGCGCGCGCGAGGGCGGAGGCCGACATGGCGACGTTCAACGAGGCCTTCGCCGCACGCGCCCAGCGCGAAGGGCTTGACTTCCGGCAGGTCATTCGCGAGGCGATCGAGGAAGACGGCCAGGCCGACACCATGGGCGAGCCGGGCCCGCTGATTGAGCGCCTCCGCGCCTGCGAAGCGCTCAGAGAGGACAAGTCGTGGCTCCAAACATGGCTCGGACGCTGAAGGCTGTTCCGCTGTTGGGCTCGGCCGTAAGCGGGGCGGGCGCTGGATTGATGGTCGCCGCGCTCATGGAGGTGCTGCGAGCGCCGGAAGGCGACGTTTTCGGCCTCCCCGCCCTTGCCGCTCTGTTCGTGGGCCTCGCACTCCTGATCGGCGCGAATCTGCTTCCAAGCAAACCGCTTGAGAAGGGCGACGAGTTCCGGTTTTGGGCGGAGTCGATCGCGTTGATGGCGGCGGGCGTTGGCTTGGTGCTGGCGTGCCACGGCGTCGGGCTGACACTATCGGCAGGGGCGGCCGCGGGGCTCTCTTCTCTGCCTGTGCTCATTGGCGGGCTCGCAATTGTCGCGCTCGTGGGCGCACTGGATTGGCTGGGGCGCGTGAACGAACGCCGCGCTCAGAGGAAACAACAGCATGGCTGACGACGCATCGAGCGCGCCCGGCGCAACGCCGGAAGAGAAGCGCACCTTCACGATCAATTTCGGGCCGCAGCATCCTGCCGCGCACGGCGTGCTGCGCCTGGTGCTCGAGCTCGATGGGGAGGTTGTCGAACGCGTCGATCCGCATATCGGGCTTCTGCACCGCGGCACCGAGAAGCTGATCGAGTACAAGACGTATCTGCAGGCGCTGCCGTACTTCGACCGGCTCGATTATGTCGCGCCGATGAACCAGGAGCACGCGTTCTGCCTGGCGATCGAGCGGCTCGCCGGCATCGAGGTCCCGCGCCGCGCTTCGATCATCCGTGTGCTCTTTTCCGAAATCGGGCGGCTGCTCTCGCACATCCTCAACGTCACCACGCAGGCGATGGACGTCGGCGCGCTGACGCCGATCTGCTGGGGCTTCGAAGAGCGCGAGAAGCTGATGGTGTTCTATGAGCGCGCCTCGGGCTCGCGCATGCACGCGGCCTATGTCCGGCCGGGCGGGGTGCACCAGGACTTGCCGCCGTCGCTGATCGACGACATCGAGACGTTCTGTAAAGGCTTCCCGAAAGTGATGCGCGACATCGAAACGCTCATCACCAACAACCGCATCTTCAAGCAGCGCAACGTCGATATCGGCGTGGTCTCCGTTCAGGAGGCGCTCGACTGGGGCTTCTCCGGCGTGATGGTGCGCGGCTCGGGCATGGCCTGGGACCTGCGTCGCGCACAGCCCTATGAGATCTATTCCGAACTCGACTTCAAAATCCCTGTCGGCAAGAACGGCGATTGCTGGGACCGCTACCTCTGCCGCATGGAGGAGATGTACGAGTCCACCAAGATCATGCTCCAGTGCATCGACATGCTGCGCAAGACGCCCGGACCGGTGCTGCCGCCGCATTCCAAGGTGGCGCCGCCCACGCGCGCGGAGATGAAGAGCTCGATGGAAGCGCTCATCCATCACTTCAAACTTTACACTGAAGGCTTTCACGTGGGGCCAGGAGAAATCTACGCCGCCGTCGAAGCGCCGAAGGGCGAGTTCGGCGTCTATCTCGTGGCTGACGGCTCGAACCGCCCCTACCGCTGTAAGATCCGCGCGCCGGGCTTTCCGCACCTGCAGGCCATGGATCATCTCTGCAAAGGCCACATGCTCGCCGATGTGAGCGCCGTTCTCGGCTCCCTCGACATCGTGTTCGGCGAGATCGATCGATAGGGGCGCCCCATGCTGGAAGCCGTGCTCTTGTATTGCGTCGCTGCGCTCGGCGTTCCCCCCGCCGACGTGGTCGATCGCTACATCGCCGCTTATAACGCCCATGACGTCGGCGCGATGCGCCAGACGTTCGATGAGAACGCCCCGATCCACGTCTGGAGCGCCGGCCGCGACGAGCCCTATCGCCACGCCCTGGCTGACGTGCTGAGCGGAATAGAAGACGGCGTCTTCGCCAACCACCCCAACATCCGGGTAAACGCGAGCGATCGTGTCGTGGTCGGCGCGCGTGTGGCGCAGGTCGAGACCTACGCCGGCGGGGAAGAGGACTGGTCCGCCTCGCTGGCGGTCTACACCATCGCCGACGGCTGCATCGCGTCCCGCGAGGTCTATTGGTGAGCTTGGAGCAGCGCCTGTCGCTGGTCACGCTCGGCTGCGCCGATCAGGCCCGCGCCAAGGCGTTCTACAAGGACGCCTTCGGCTGGACCCCGTTCATGGAAATGGACGACATCGCCTTCTTCGACCTCGGCGGCGTCGTGCTGGCGGTGTGGACCCACGACGGACTGAAGGCGGATTCCCACACCGACGGCGCGCTCGGCGCCTATCGCGGCAGCGCGCTCGCCTACAACGCCCGCACCGAAGCCGAAGTCGATGCGATCTTCGCCGACCTGCGCGCCAGAGGCGCCGCCATCCTCAAAGCGCCGGTGAAGGCCGAGTGGGGCGGCTATTCGGGCTACATCGCCGATCCCGACGGCCACGCCTGGGAGATCGCCTATAATCCCGGCTGGCCGATCGGGCCCGATGGGCGGCTGCAGATCGTCAAGAGCTAAGGCCCGCGACCCCGCAACCCTCGATTCCGCCGCCGAAGCGTCCTAGAAGGGCGCCCCGAAGGGATAGCCATGACCCCGACCGAGATCGTCCAGGCCCAGTTCGAGGCGTATAACGCCCAGGACATCGAGGCCTTCTGCCGTTGGTATGCGGACGATTGCGTGATCGCGACCTACAACGGCGAGGCCGTCCAGCGCGGCAAGGACGAGATCCGCGCGCGCTTCTCGGCGATGTTCGCGGCGCACCCGCAGAACCGGGCGTGGGTCAAGCATCGCTTCGCGGTGGGCAACATCGTGATCGACCATGAGCAGGGCGAGCGTTCGCCCGGCGGCGAGGGGTTCGAGGTCGCGGCGATCTACACGATCAAGGACGGGCTCATCGCGCGTCTGGACATGGCAAGGTAAGAAATATGTCCGTGCGCCGACTGGCCGAAGACCAGCCCGAGAGTTTCGCGTTCCGTCCGGAAGCGATGCCGGAAGTGGAGCGCCAGCTCGCCAAGTTTCCGTCGAACCGGAAGGCGTCCGCGGTCATCCCGCTGTTGTGGCTGGTGCAGAAGCAGGAGGGCTGGGTAAGCGAGCCCGCGATCCGCGTGCTGGCCGAGATGCTGGGCATGCCGAAGATTCGCGTGCTCGAAGTGGCGACGTTCTACACGATGTTTCATCTGGAGCCGCGCGGGCGCCATCACCTTCAGGTCTGCGGCACCACACCGTGCATGCTGCGCGGCGCGGAAGACTTGAAAGCCGTGTGCGAGCGCCGCATCGGCAAGAAGTTCGTGGTGAGCGGCGACGGCGCCTTTTCCTGGGAAGAGGTCGAGTGCCTCGGCGGCTGCGTGAACGCGCCGGTCGTCGCCATCGACGACTATTATCACGAAGACCTCTCGCCCGATGATCTCGACGCGCTGATCGACGCGATGGCGAAAGGCGAAACGATCAAGTCGGGCTCGGCGCTCAAGCGCCAGACGTCGGCGCCGGAAGGCGGCGCCCAGACGCTGACGTCGGCCTCGCTCTATGATGGCTCGCTGGCGCAGAAGGTTGACCTGCCGAACCGGCCGCAGGCAGGCGAATGAGCGGCGAGCCGCCCCCCCGGCCGGACGGCGAGTACGAGTCCAAGCTCTACGCCAAGCGCCGCATGCCCTTCGATGCGTCGGCCGAAAAGCCGAAACGCCCCGTCGGCGTGACCGCCGCGCTCGTCCTCTATGGCGCAGCGCTCGTCGGCTGCATCGTGTTGGCGGCGTTCATGCATTTCGGGCGCGGCAACGACATCGCCTCGGTGCCGGTGCTGGCGCCAATCGGCGGGGCGGCGTGGTTCCTCGTGCGGTTTTTGATGACGATGCGCCCGATGGCGCCGAGGGAATAGATGGGCAGGACCAGCTGATGCTCGAAGATAAGGATCGCATCTTTCTCAATCTCTACGGCGTCCACGATTGGCGTCTGGAGGCGGCGAAACGGCGCGGCGCGTGGAACGCAACAGCCGACATGATCGCGTGCGGACGGGACTGGATCATCCAGCAGGTGAAGGATTCGGGCCTGCGAGGCCGCGGCGGCGCCGGCTTCCCGACCGGCCTCAAATGGAGCTTCATGCCCAAGGAGGTGAAGGAGCGCCCGCACTACCTCGTCGTCAACGCCGACGAATCCGAACCGGGCACCTGCAAGGACCGCGACATGATGCGGCACGATCCGCATCTCTTGATCGAAGGCTGCCTGATCGCCTCGTTCGCGATGCAGGCGCACGCCTGCTACATCTACATCCGCGGCGAATACGTCTATGAGCGCGAAGTGCTCGAAGCCGCGATCGCGGAAGCCTATCAGGCCAAGCTCATCGGCAAGGACAACATCCACGGCTGGGACTTCGATTGCCACGTCAGCCATGGCGCCGGCGCATACATTTGCGGCGAGGAGACTGCGCTTCTGGAAAGCCTTGAAGGCAAGAAGGGCCAGCCGCGGCTGAAGCCCCCGTTTCCCGCCAACGCCGGCCTCTATGGCTGCCCGACGACCGTCAACAATGTGGAATCCATCGCCGTGGTGCCGACGATCCTGCGGCGCGGCGCCAAATGGTTCGCCTCCATCGGCCGCGCGAACAACACCGGCACGAAAGTCTTCTGCGTGTCCGGCCACGTGAACCAGCCCTGCAACGTCGAAGAGGCGATGAGCATTCCCTTGAAACAGCTCATCGAGGAGCACGCCGGCGGCGTGCGCGGCGGCTGGGGCAATCTGAAAGCCGTGATCCCTGGCGGCTCGTCCGTGCGCATGATCAAGGCCGACGAGTGCGAAGACATGCTGATGGACTTCGACGCGCTGATGGCCGCGCCGCATCGCTCCGGCCTCGGCACAGCCGCGGTGATCGTGATGGACCAATCCACCGACATCGTCCGCGCGATCGCGCGCATCGCCTATTTCTACAAGCACGAGAGCTGCGGCCAGTGCACGCCGTGCCGCGAGGGCACGGGCTGGATGTGGCGCGTGCTCGAACGCATGGCGCGCGGCGAAGCCGAGCACCGCGAGATCGATCTGCTGCTCGATGTGGCGGGGCAGGTGGAAGGCCACACGATCTGCGCGCTGGGCGATGCCGCGGCATGGCCGATCCAGGGTCTCATCCGCTGCTTCCGCGGCGAAATCGAACAGCGCATCGACCGCTACCGCGCCGCCCGCGACGTGCATCAGGTGCGCACGCCCGTCGCGGCGGCATAACCGGCCCGCGATGCTTCGCGATCACATCCGCACACCGGATGGCCGAGAAGCGCGGAACGAGCAACGCAAGCTGCGCGCCGCAATCGCGAATGCATTCGCAATAGCTGTCGGAGCGGTCGCCCTGTTTGGGCAGTTCCTCAACCCGACGGCGGCGGAGTATCTGACGCCGGCCAGCCGCGCCGGCCTGGTGCTGCTGGCTTTGGCGCTCCACCTTTTTGCGGCATGGCTGGTCCGTGATATGGAAGACAGATGATGTTCCTCGGCATACCGACGCAGATGTGGGAGACATTTGGATGGATCGCGGCGTTCGGCGTCGGCTTCCTCCTGTTCAATGTCATCGGTGATAGAACTTGGCGGCGCCTGAGGCCCAGCGGACGCGGCGACGAACGTCCTGCAGAATGAAGCATTTCCTGCTCCTGTATGATTTCCACCCGGACTTCATGACCCTGCGGACGCCGCACCGGGCGATGCACCTGGCGCATGCGCGCGCGGCGGCGGCGCGGGGCGAACTGGTGCTTGGCGGGGCGTTGGACGCGAACGGGCCGCCGATGGGCGCGCTGCTGTTCAAGGCTGAGAACCCGGCGGTTCCCGAAGCGTTTGCGGCCGCCGACCCCTACGTGACGCAAGGCGTGGTAAGCGCCTGGCGGGTGCGCGAATGGACCACGGTGGTCGGCCCCGAAGCGCTGACGCCGCTGCCTTAGCTGCGAACCACTCGCAGAAAAGCCGGCCCCAAACAGGCCTCCGGGGCTGCGCTTTCCCGCCCCCTTGATGCGGCGCGATAAATCGTCCACCAACCCGCGCAAACGCGGACGGCATGACCAAGATTCTCATCGACGGCGTGGAGGTGGATGTCCCTGGCGACTTCACGCTCCTGCAGGCTTGCGAGGCCGCCGGCGCCGAGATTCCGCGCTTCTGCTATCACGAACGGCTGTCCATCGCCGGCAATTGCCGCATGTGTCTCGTCGAGGTCAAAGGCGCGCCTAAGCCGATCGCATCGTGCGCCCAGCAAGTGAAGGATCAGCGTCCGCCCAAGGACGAAACCATGCCGATCGTGCTCACGAAGTCGCCGATGGTGACGAAGGCGCGCGAAGGCGTGATGGAGTTTCTGCTGATCAATCACCCGCTCGATTGCCCGATCTGCGATCAGGGCGGCGAGTGCGATCTGCAGGATCAATCGATGGCCTATGGCCGCGGCGGCTCGCGCTTTGGTGAGAACAAGCGCGCCGTCGAAGAAAAGTTCATGGGGCCGCTCGTCAAGACGATCATGACGCGCTGCATCCAATGTACGCGCTGTGTCCGGTTCGTGACCGAGGTGGCCGGCGTCCCCGAGATCGGCGCGACCGGCCGCGGCGAGGACATGGAGATCACGACTTATCTCGAGGCGGCGCTGGCGAGTGAGCTGTCTGCGAACGTGATCGATCTCTGCCCGGTGGGCGCGTTGACGTCGAAGCCGTACGCGTTCAATGCGCGCCCCTGGGAGCTGCGCAAGACCGAGAGCGTCGACGTCATGGACGCGCTCGGCTCGAACGTCCGCATCGACGCCCGCGGCGACGAGGTGCTCCGCGTGCTGCCGCGCCTCAATGAGGAGATCAACGAGGAATGGATTTCGGACAAGACCCGCTACGCGTGCGACGGCCTCAAGCGCCAGCGTCTTGACCGCCCCTATCTCCGCGAAAACGGCAAGCTGCGCGAGGCGAGCTGGGACGAGGCGCTCTTCGCCGCGGCCCAGGCCCTGAAAGGCGATCCCAAGAAGATCGGCGCGGTTGCAGGCGATCTCGCGTGCGCCGAGAGCATGAAGGCGACGCTCGATCTCTTCCGCGCGCTCGGCGCGCCAAACACAGACTGCAATTGGGACGGCGCCCGCTTCGGCGCCGATCGCGGGAGCTATCTCTTCAACGCCACGATCATGGGAATCGATGAGGCCGACGCGATCCTGTTGGTGGGGACCAATCCGCGCGTCGAGGCCCCCATCCTGAATGCGCGCATCCGCAAGGCGTGGCTGCACAACAACGCGCAGGTCGCTCTGGTCGGCGTCGGCGGCGATCTGGGCTATGCGTACGAGCATCTCGGCGAGGGGCCCCAGGCGCTGGGCGATCTGGTCAAGTTCGCGGAGGTTCTTGCGAAAGCCGAACGGCCGCTGCTGATCGTCGGCGCCAGCGTCTTCGCGCGCAAGGACGCCGCCGCCATTGGCGCAGCGCTCGCGAGGCTCAACGTTCAGCGCGAGGGCTGGAACGGTTTCAGCGTGCTGCACGCGAGCGCCGCGCGCGTCGGCGGCCTCGATCTCGGCTTCACCCCGGGCGAGGGCGGGCTCTCCGGGGCGCAGATGCTGGGCGGCGCGTGCGAGACGCTGCTGCTGCTTGGCGTCGACGAAGCGCAGTTGCCGGCGGCGGGCACGGTGATCTATCTCGGCACGCATGGCGACGCCGGCGCCCACCGCGCCGACATCATTCTCCCTGGCGCGGCCTACGCAGAGAAGAACGCGACCTGGGTGAATACAGAAGGCCGCGTGCAATACGGCCGCCGCGCCACATTCCCGAAGGGCGAGGCGCGCGAAGACTGGGCGATCCTGCGCGCGCTCTCCGCGCGGCTCGGCAAGACGCTGCCCTACGACGATCTTGACGCGCTGCGCGCCAAGATGATCGCGGATCACCCGACCTTCGGACAGGTGGATTATGCGCCGGGCGCGGCCACGTCTTTCGATCCCGCAAAGCTCGGCGCGTCCGGCCCGCTCGACACCGCCCCGCTCGCATCGCCCATCCGCGATTTCTACCTCACCAATCCGATCGCGCGTGCGAGCGTCACCATGGCGGAGTGCGCACGCGCCGCGGCCGAGCGCGCCGGCGCCAAGGCGGCTGCGGAATGAGCGACCTCATCACGCAATACGGACCGCTCTGGGGGTTCTTTCTGGGCGTCGGTCAGATCTTCGCGATTCTGGTGATGCTGCTGCTGACGCTGGCGTTCATCCTGTTGTTCGATCGCAAGGTCTGGGCCGCGGTGATGCTGCGCAAGGGCCCCAACGTGGTTGGCCCGTTCGGGTTGCTGCAGAGCTTCTCGGACTTCCTCAAATTCGTGCTCAAGGAAATCGTGATCCCGGCGGGCGCCAACAAGACCGTGTTCATCCTCGCGCCGCTGATCACGTTCGTGCTCGCCTGCATCGCCTGGGCGGTGGTCCCATTCGCGGAAGGCTGGGTGATCGCCGATCTCAATGTCGGCATCCTCTACATCTTCGCGATCAGTTCGCTGGGCGTCTACGGCATCATCATGGGCGGGTGGGCGTCGAACTCGAAATACCCGTTCTTGGGCGGGTTGCGCAGCGCAGCGCAGATGGTGAGCTATGAGGTCTCGATCGGCTTCGTGATCATCACGGTGCTGCTGCTGGCCGGCTCTATGAACCTAACGACGATCGTCAACGCGCAACAGGACGGGATCTGGCGTTGGCACGCGTTCGCCTGGCCCACGATCTTCGTCATGCTGCCGATGCTGGTGATCTTTTTCATCTCGGCCCTGGCGGAGACCAACCGGCCGCCCTTCGATCTGCCGGAAGCGGAATCCGAACTCGTCGCCGGCTATCAGGTCGAGTATTCCGCAACGCCGTATCTGCTCTTCATGATCGGGGAATACCTGAACATCGTGCTGATGTGCGCGATGATGGCGATCCTGTTCCTGGGCGGATGGCATTTGCCGTGGGGCCCGGTTCCGGCGGGATACGAATTCCTCGGGTTTGTCGTCTTCTACGTGAAGATCTGGATCCTCTTCTTCATGTTCGCGATGGTGAAGGCGCTGGTTCCGCGGTACCGTTACGACCAGCTCATGCGGCTTGGTTGGAAGATCTTCCTGCCGACGTCGCTCGTTGCAGTCGCGCTGATCGCCGGCTGGGTCGCTTACGGCCGCCCAAACCTCTTGGGAGGCGCAGCATGATCGGCCGTCTCGCACAATCGGTTCGCGGCGCGCTGCTGCTCGACTTCGCCGGCGGCTTCATGGTCGGCATGAAGTATTTCTTCAAGCGCAAGGCGACGATCAATTACCCCTTCGAGAAGGGCCCGATCAGTCCGCGCTTCCGCGGCGAGCACGCGCTGCGCCGCTACGCCAATGGCGAAGAACGCTGCATCGCCTGCAAGCTGTGCGAAGCGATTTGCCCGGCGCAGGCGATCACGATCGAGGCCGAGCCGCGCGCGGACGGATCGAGGCGCACCACGCGCTACGACATCGACATGGTGAAGTGCATCTATTGCGGCTTCTGCCAGGAGGCCTGCCCGGTGGACGCCATCGTCGAAGGACCGAACTTCGAATTCGCGACAGAAACGCGCGAGGAACTCTATTACGACAAAGACCGACTCCTCGCGAACGGCGACCGCTGGGAGCGCGAGATCGCAAAAAATCTGGAGCTCGACGCGCCTTATCGCTAGGGCGCGATTCACGGGATGAAGGGACTGGGATGACGTTGGCGGCGATCGCCTTCTACGTGCTTGCGGCGATTGCGGTCGTCTCGGCGTTCGCGGTGATCGCCGCGCGCAATCCCGTGCACTCGGTCCTGTTTCTGATCCTGACGTTCTTCTCCGCAGCCGGCCTCTTCGTGCTGATGGGTGCGGAATTTCTCGCGATGCTGCTCGTGGTCGTCTATGTCGGCGCGGTCGCGGTTCTGTTCCTTTTTGTCGTGATGATGCTCGACGTCGACTTCGTTGAGCTGAAGCAGGGGTTCTTGAGCTACCTGCCGATCGGCGCGCTCGTGGCGCTCGCGCTGTTTGCGGAACTGGGACTTGTCGCCAGCGCCGCGGGCCAGGCGGAGGCCGCGCGCCCCGCGATCGCCCTCAACGACGCGGCCGCGATCACCAACGCCGAAGCGATCGGCCGCGTGCTCTACACCCAGCACCTGTTGCTGTTTCAGCTTGCGGGCCTGGTGCTGCTCGTCGCCATGATCGGCGCGATCGTGCTCACGCTGCGCCATCGCCCGGGCGTCAAGCGCCAGGACGTGGCGCGGCAAGTCGGCCGCCGTCGTTCGCAGGGTGTGGAGTTGAAAGACGTCCGTCCGGGGCAGGGGCTCTGAGATGACGATTGGATTGGAGCATTACCTCTTCGTCGCCGCCGCACTCTTCACCATCGGCGTCTTCGGCATCTTCGTGAACCGCAAGAACGTGATCATCATCCTGATGTCGATCGAACTCGTGCTCCTGTCGGTGAACATCAATCTGGTGGCGTTCTCCAGCTTCCTGGGAAACATCCAGGGCCAGATCTTCGCGCTGATGGTGCTCACGGTGGCCGCAGCGGAAGCGGCCGTTGGTTTGGCGATCCTCGTGACGTACTTTCGCAACCGTGGCGGCATCGCGGTTGAAGACATCAATCTGATGAAGGGCTGAGGGGCGTGATCGAGACCATCATCGTCCTTGCGCCGCTGTTCGCGGCCGCGATCGCGGGGCTGGGGCAGCGCTTCCTGGGCGACCGCCTTGCGATGGCGATCACGACCGGAACGCTCGCCATCGCTTGCGCGCTCTCGCTCTACACGTTCGCGATGTTCACCTGGGGCGGCGCGCCGGAGCGGGTGACGGAGCTCTTCCGCTTC
>WGOB01000086.1 GCA_016124255.1 Alphaproteobacteria bacterium
GGGTGCCGACGACGATCTCGATCGAGCCGTCGGCGAGGCCGGCGCGGGTCTCGCCGGCGTCGCGGGCGTTCACGAGGCGCGAGAGCTGGCGCACGCGGACCGGCAAACCCGCGAAGCGTTCAGAGAAGGTCTTGAAGTGCTGGCGCGCCAGAAGCGTGGTCGGGCCGATCACCGCGACCTGCTTGCCGCTCATGGCGACGAGGAAGGCGGCGCGGAGCGCGACTTCCGTCTTGCCGAAGCCGACATCGCCGCAGATCAGGCGATCCATCGGCTTGCCGGCGGCGAGATCGGCGACGACGTCCTCGATCGCGCTCAGCTGATCATCGGTCTCCTCGTACGGGAACCGCGCGCTGAACTCATCGTAGAGCCCTTCCGGCGCCAGTACTTCTTCCGCCGTGCGGGCGGCGCGCTGCGCGGCGATGCGGATGAGCTCTTCGGCCATGTCGCGCAGGCGCTGCTTGGCGCGCGCCTTGCGCGATTGCCAGGCGACGCCGCCGAGCTTGTCGAGCTGGGCCTGGGCGTCTTCGGCGCCATAGCGGGTGACGAGTTCGATGTTCTCGACCGGCAAATAGAGCTTATCGCCGCCGGCGTAGGTGAGGTCGAGGCAATCATGCGGCGCCTGCTGCACTTCGAGCGTCTTCAAGCCTTCGTAGCGGCCGATGCCGTGATCCTGGTGCACGACGAGATCGCCGGGCGAGAGCGCGGCGGCCTCCGCGATCAGGTGGGAGGCTTTGCGGCGCTTGCGCGGGCGCGCCAGGCGCTCGCCGAGCAGATCCTGCTCGGACATGAGCGCGAGCGCGTCAGTCTCGAAGCCGTGCTCCAGGGGCAGGACGACGACGGCGGCGTATTTCTGCGGCAGCGCCTCAACGGCGGCCCAATCCGCAGCGCGCGACACGTTCTGCAGGCCGTGATCTTCCAGGACGCCGCCCAGGCGGTCCGCTGCGCCTTCGCTCCAGGTCGCCAGCACGACGCGCTTCTTGTCGCGGATCAGCTGATCGATATGGGCGCGCGCGGCGTCGAAGACGTTGGCGTCGGGGCGGGCGCGTTCGGGCGCAAAGTCACGGCCGGCGCGGGCGCCGAACGTGATCGTGTTGCGCCCATCGGGGGTCTCGAAATGGGTGAAGCGGCGCAGCGGCCGGGCGCCGACAGCGGCGAGCATAGCAGCAGCGTCGAGATAGAGCGTTTCCGGCGCGGGGGCGCGGAACGGCGGCACGCCCCGCGGCGGCGGCGTCGCCTTGCGCGTTTCATAATGATCGCGCGCGGCGTCCACGCGCTCGCGGGCGGCCTCTTCCGCCAGCGCATCGAACGCCACGAGCGCGGTCTCGCCGGCGTAATCGAAGACCGTCTCCAGCTCGTCATAGAAGAAGGGCAGCCATTGCTCGACGCCCTGGCGGCGGATGCCGGCGCTGACGGAATCGAGCACCGGGTCGGGCACGGCGCCGAACGTCTTGGCGAAGGTCTTGCGAAAACGGATGATGCTGTCGTCGTCGAGCAGGACTTCGCTGACGGGCGTCAACACGGCGTTCTTCAATTGCCGCGTGCTGCGCTGGGTCTCGGGATCGAACGCGCGGATGCTCTCCAACGTGTCGCCGAAAAAGTCGAAGCGGATCGGCTCCGACGCGCCCGGGGGAAAGACGTCCGCGACGCCGCCGCGAACCGCGAAATCGCCGGGGCCGCGCACGGTGGACGCGCGCGAGAAGCCGTTGACGACGAAATAGCGTTCGAGGGCCTCCAGAGAAGCGGTTTCGCCGGGGCGCGCGGAAAAGGCGGCCTGTTTGAGCCGCGTCCGGGGCGGCACGTGTTGCGCCACGGCCGCGGCGGTCGCGATGACCAGGAGCGGGGTTTCGTTCGCGGCGCGCCGGGCCAGCCGCGCGAGCGCCGCACAGCGCTGCGCGGCCACGATCGGGGCCGGCGAGATACGGTCATAGGGCAACGAATCCCAAGCCGGCAGGCGCAGCGTCTCCAGCGCCGGGGCGAAGAAGCGCACGCCGGCGTCGAACATCGCGGCGCGGCTTTCATCGCGCGCAACAAACAGGGTGACGCCGCCGCGCATCACGGCCGCGCGCGCGAGCGTCAGCGCGTCAAGGCCCTCCGGGGCGCCGGCGACGGAGAGCGCGCTCCGACTGGTCGCAAGCGCGTCGATAAGCGATCTGGAAGGTTCGGCGGTCTTGCTCAAAGGTCCTGCTCGATGCTGTGAAACGTGCGAATCCGCGCGAGGGTTGTGGTGTCGTGCGCCGCGTCGGGCGGGGCCTGACCGACGATCCAGGCATAGGCGATCTGGTCGGGCACGCCGAGGAGCGCTTCGAACGCATCGAGCTCAGCTGCGTCGAGATCAGCCAGATGCGCGTCCGCGAAACGACCCAGAATCAGGTCGATCTCCCGGAACCCGCGCCGCCAGGCGCGGAAATGGAGCTTCTTGCGGCGGTCGTCCAGAGCGTGCGGCATCGCGGGAGGGCCGGCGGTTTAGCGCGTCGAAACCGATTTGCCTATCGTGAGCGGGTCCGGCGCGCGACGGGACGCGCCCATGCTACATCCGGGCAATGGCGAATCCCGCCTCCCCGGTCCGCGCCTACATGGCGCCGTTCAAGCTGCCGCGCGGCGCGCGCCGGGAGGCGGGCGAACTGATCGCCAAGGTCGCGGCGGGCGATCGCAACCGCGACCTCCTCTTCCTGGCGCCGCATGGCGCGATCGACCGGCGCAACCGGGTGGCGATCGCGGAGACGCGCGAAGGCGAGATCGCGACGATCGAGGCCGAAGTCGACAAGCATCTCGGCGGGTTCCGCAATGCGCCCTACCGCATCCGGCTGCGCGACGAGACGGGGTTTCTCACGGTCGCCTATTTCCGGGCGCGCGAGGAGATGATGCAGCGGCTCTGGCCGGTTGGGCAGAAGCGGCTGGTGAGCGGCAAGATCGAGCTGTGGAACGGCGAACGGCAGATGCTGCATCCCGACCATGTCGTCGATCCGGCCAAGGGCGAAGCGCCGCCGCCGGTGGAGCCGGTCTATCCGCTGACAGCGGATTTGCCGCTCAGGACGCTGCAGCGCGCGATGAAGGTTGCGCTCGACGCGACGGGCGCGCTGCCGGAATGGCTCGATCCGACGACGCCGCAGGGACACGATTGGCCGGACTTCCGCGCCGCGCTCCTGAAGCTGCATCAGCCGGAGGAGCCTGACGACATCAAGCCGGAAGGCGCAGCGCGCACGCGGCTTGCGTATGACGAACTCTTCGCGCGCCAGTGCGCGCTGCGGCTGCGGCGCGCCCACCGTCGCGACAGCGAAGGACGCGCCGCGATCGGGACCGGCGCCCACACGAAGCGCCTACTCGCCGCCCTGCCCTATGCACCGACGGGCGCGCAGACGCGGGCGTTCGGCGAGATCGCGGCGGACATGGCGCGGCCGGCGCCGATGCTGCGCCTGCTGCAAGGCGATGTCGGTTCAGGCAAGACGCTGGTGGCGGCGCACACGATGGCGATCGCGGCGGAGGCCGGGCTGCAGAGCGCGCTGATGGCGCCGACGGATATTCTCGCGCGCCAGCACGGGGCGAACCTCATCCCGCTGCTGGAGAGCGCGGGCCTTGTCGCCGCGGTGCTGACCGGGCGCGACAAGGCGGCGACGCGGCGCGCCATTCTTGAGCGGCTCGCGGCGGGCGACATTCACGCGCTGATCGGGACGCACGCGCTCTTCCAGGAGAGCGTGGCGTTCAAGGATCTCGGGCTCATCGTGATCGATGAGCAGCACCGGTTCGGCGTGTCGGACCGCATGCGGCTGGTGGACAAGGGCTTTGCGCCGCACGTGCTGGTGATGAGCGCGACGCCGATCCCGCGCACGCTGGCGCTCGCGGTGCACGGGGACATGGATCTCTCGGTGCTGGATGAAAAGCCGCCGGGGCGCCAGCCGATCCGGACTGTGGCGATGCCGTCGACGCGCGCGGACGAGGTGGCCGACCACATCGCGGAAGCCGCGGCGCGCGGAGAGCGCGCCTATTGGGTGTGCCCGCTGATCGAGGAAAGCGAGGCGGTGGATTACGCCGCGGTGCAGGACCGCTATGACGTGCTGCGCGAGCGCTTCGGCGACAGCGTGGAGGTCGTGCACGGACGGATGGCGCCGAGCGCGCGCGAGGCGGCGATGGAGCGCTTCCGCAGCGGGGAGTCGTTCCTGCTGGTGGCGACGACCGTGATCGAAGTGGGCGTCGACGTGCCGGAAGCGTCGATCATGGTGATCGAGGACGCCGACCGCTTCGGGCTGGCGCAGCTGCATCAATTGCGCGGCCGCGTGGGGCGGGGCGGCTTGCGCGGCTCGTGCGTGCTGCTGTGGCGCGGGCCGCTGAGCGAAACGGCGAAAGAGCGGCTCGACACGATGCGGCGCACCGACGACGGGTTCGTCATCGCGGAGAAGGATTACCAGCTGCGCGGCGCGGGCGACATGCTGGGCTTTCGCCAGAGCGGGATGCCGCCGTTTCGGCTCGTCGACCCGGAGACGCATGGGACGCTGCTTGCAAGCGCCGACATGGAAGCGCGCCTGGCGATCGACCGCGACCCGACGCTGGAATTCGAGCGCGGGCGCGCGATCGCCATGGCGCTGGAGCTGTTCGGCTACGCGGAGGCGGCGCAGCTGGCAAGGAGCGGGTGAGCGCCCTCATTCCGGCCCAACCGAAGCGGAGACCCGAGACCCAGGTTCAGCGACCTTGTCCCCTTCCGCGCATTGCGCTCTTTTGTGCGGTCATGAGCGATTTTGAGACAGCGCTCCAGCGGCTCGCCGCGAAGCTGGGCGGGGCGGCGGAGAATGCGGTGCAGCTTTCGGGCGGGGCGAGCCAGGAGACCTGGTCGTTCGATGTGGCGGGAGAAGGCTACATCCTGCGGCGCGCGCCGGGGGGCGTTGTACGCGAGAGCGTCAACAGCATCGGCTTGGAGAAAGAGGCCGAGGTGATCCGCGCGGCGCACAAGGCGGGCGCGCCGGCGCCGGACGTGGTGATCGAATGCGAGGACGGCGACGGGCTCTTTCCCGGCTATGTGATGCGGCGCCTGGCCGGCGAAACGATCGCGCGCAAAATTCTCCGTGACGCGGCATTCGCTGAAGCGCGCGGCAAGCTTGCGCGCCAGTGCGGCGCGGCGCTCGCGCGCATCCACACGATCGAGGGCGTGGCGCTGCCCAGCGTCGACGCCGGCGAACAACTGGCGCGCTACGAGGAGGTGTATCGTTCGTTTGAGACCGATCGGCCGATCTTCGAACTGGCGATCCAGGAACTGAAGAAGCGTACGCCGGCGCCGATCGCGCTCAAGACGCTGCACGGCGATTTCCGGCTCGGGAATCTGATGATCGATGCGGGCGGCCTCGTCGCGGCGCTCGATTGGGAGCTGGCGCATGTCGGCGATCCGGCGGAGGACATGGGCTGGATCTGCACGCCGTCCTGGCGGTTCAGCGCGTTCATGAATCCGGTCGGCGGCTTCGGCGAAGTGGAGGATATGCTTGCGGGCTACCACGAAGCGGGCGGCGATCCGGCGGTGAATGAAGCGCGGGTGCGGTTCTGGACGATGCTGGGATCGCTGAAATGGGGGATCATGTGCCTCACCATGTACCGCGCGTATGAGACCGGCATGGATGCGAGCGTGGAACGCGCCGCGATCGGGCGGCGCGCGAGCGAGTGTGAACTTGATCTCGTGCTGATGATGCAGGGGAAGCTGTGACGCCAGGACAAAGCCAATGACGCATCCCGATTACAGAGAGCCGACGACGCAGCAATTGGTGGAGGCGGCGGCGGGGTTTCTTGAGGCGCAGTTGCCGAACCTCGACGGGCGCGCGGCGTTTCATGGGCGCGTGGCGGTGAATGTTCTGGGCATCGTGGCGCGGGAATTGGCGCTTGGACCTGCCGCCGCGGCGCGGGAGCGCGAAGGGTTGAAGGCGCTCTTGAAGCACGACGGCACGCTTGCCGAGCTGCGCGCGGAGCTGTGCGGGCGCATCCGCGCGGGGCAGCTGACGCAAGCCAACCCGATGCTGCTGGATCATCTCCTGCGCACGGTCGCGGACCGCGTTGCGATCGAGCAGCCGCGGTATGGGAGCCTGAAGCTGGCGGGGGCGTAGATGGGAGCGCCGGCGCCCTCGCCGGCAAATTGTTAGACCGAAACCATCGCCGGCGCGGCGCCGGCGCTCCAAGCCGCTAGACGCCCTGCAGCCCGACGATCGCGACGGAGCAGACGTTGGTGCTGGGCGAGCCGCCGAGATTGTGGGTCATGCCGAGCTTCGGGCTCTTGAGCTGGCGTTCGGCGGCGCGGCCTTTGAGCTGCAGATACATTTCATAGAGCATCCGCAAGCCGCTGGCGCCGATCGGGTGGCCGAAGCATTTGAGGCCGCCGTCGATCTGGCACGGGACGCCGCCGTCGGCGTCATAGAAGCCGTCGAGGACGTCCTTCCAGCCCTTCCCCTCCTCCGAAATGAAGAGGTCTTCCATGGTCACAAGCTCGGTGATGGAGAAGCAATCGTGCACTTCCATCATCGAGATCTCTTTGCGCGGATTTTCTACGCCGGCTTCCTTGTAGGCCTTCTTCGCGGCGATGCGGGCGGTGTGGAAATAGGAGCCGTCCCAGGAATTGTGCTGCGACTCCAGGCCGTTCGACACCGAGAGCTGCATCGCCTTCACGGTGACGAGATCGGAATGGCCCATCGCCTTGGCGATCTCGGGCGTGGTGACGATCGCGGCGGCGGCGCCGTCCGAGACGCCGCAGCAATCGAAAAGCCCGAGCGGCTCGGCGATCATCGGCGCGTTCATCACGGTTTCCTCGGTGACGACGTTGCGCAGGTGCGCCTTCGGATTCTTCGAGCCGTTGGCGTGGCTCTTCACCGAGACGTGGGCGATGGCGCGCTTGAGATCATCTTTCGAAACGCCGTGCTTGGCGCGGTAGGCGCTGGCGAGCTGGGCGAAATTGCCGGGCGCGGAGCCGTTCGGCATCGTCTGCGGCGCGAGCGTGCCGGGATTGGCGACGGGCAAGCCGCCATAGCCGGTGTCCTTGAGCTTTTCGACGCCGATCGCGAGCGCGATGTCGGCGGCGCCGGCGGCGACCGCATAGACCGCGCCGCGGAACGCTTCCGAACCCGAGGCGCAGAAATTCTCCACCCGCGTCACCGCAATGTTCGGCAGGCGCAACGCCAGCGAGGCGGGCGTGCCGCCCTTGCCCGTGCCGATCTCATCGATGTGGGTGGAGAACCAGGCGGCGTCGAGCTGCGTCGGCTCGATGCGCGCATCCTTCATTGCTTCGAGATAGGCTTCGACCATCAGCTCTTCGGGGCCTGCGTCCCAGCGCTCGCCGAACTTTGAGCAGCCCATGCCGATGACGGCGACTTTGTCCTTGATCCCTGCGGGCATGGTCGGTGCTCCTCTGTGCTCAGTTCGAGGGTAGTTTCAGGTCGTATTGCTTGGCGAAGGCGAAGAGCGCCTCAACATTGCCCCGTGCATCGTCAACGGGATCATGTGTGTGCGTCGTTCGCCGCAGTTTCTTCCATTCGCTCGCCGCGCCCACCTTGCGGACAAGGCCGGCATAGAGATCACCAATACGACGCGCGCTGTGGCCAAACGGATTCTTTCCGGTGAATCGGTGAAAATAGTAGTTGATGAACTGCCAGTCGAAGGCGGGATTGTCGGAGATGAAAGTCGGCCTCCCAAACGGCGCAACCCAAGCCGCGAACGCCTTCATCGCGTGCTCAGGCGGAGGGAAGGCTTCATGCTCGGCACGCGATAGACCCGACACCGCAAGCGCTTCAGCAATATAGGCGTCCGTGATCGGCGCAGTCTCGCCCTTGAAGCTCCGCGCATCGCCCTCTTCCACGATGACCGCGCCGAACGAGATCATCGAATAGAGGCCCGGCGCAGGTCCGTCAGCTTCGACGTCGACAACAATCCACATCTATTCGGCCGCTTGCTTGGCGCCCGCCGCGGCGATGCGGCGACGGTCGGGGACGGCTTTCCAGAAATAGCGGGTGAAGCCGCGTTTTTCGTCGGTTTCTTTCACGCGGAAGCTCATACGCACGGGCGTGCCGGAATCGACGTCGCCGGGTTCGACGTCGGTGATGTCCATGAAGATGCGGCCGCCGCCGTCGAAGACGATCATGCCGTAATGGTTGGGCGGGCTCATCGCGAAGGTGAGATAGTCCGCGCTCCAGGTGAGCACCTCGGCTTCGCGCTCGGCGAACTTGTACGGCTCCTGGGTGTCGACCGTCGGGTTGTTGGGGTTCACCGAGATGCGCGTGCGCGGGAATTGCACCACGCCCGTCTCGGTGCAGCGGCCGCCAACAAGGCCGAGGATCATGTCGTTGTTGCGGTAGAGGGTGGTGAGCGCGGTCTTGTTGTCCTTCTCCGCGCGCATGCCCTTGTCCCACTCCACGAGGCCGTTGAAGACGAGGAATTTGAGGTAGTTCGACTCCTCCTTGCGGTCTTCCAGCCACCCGGAGATCCCGCGCACCGGGCGGAACGCATCGATCTTGTCGGTGACGCGGAAGACGTTGGCTTCGCAGCCCTGGCCGAATTGCGCGACGACGATGAGATCGCCCGCCTTCGCCGTCTCGAGCGCATGCGCGAGCATGACAAGCGCGTGGGCGCAGCCGGCCTCGCCGACCTTGGCGGCGAGATTGTCGCGGACGGCTTCCGGCTTGATCTTGAGTTTCTTGGCGACGGAGTCCGCCACGCCGCGAAAGGTGGCGGGCAGGATGAACGCTGCGACGTCTTCGGGTTTCGCTTTGGCGCTCTTGAGCGCGCGTTCGATCGTCGGCGGGACGAGCTTGGCGAAGCCCTCATCGCGTATCCAGCGCTCTTCCCAGGCGTAGTCGAATTCTTCTTCTGCGCCGCGGAAATGGTCCACGAAATCGGCGGTGGTCACGGCGCCGCCGATCCAGTCGGCCAGCGTATCCTTGCCGCCGATCACGAAGGCGGCGGCGGCGTCGCCATTGTCGAGCTCCGCCGTTGAGGCGGCGCGGGCGCGGCGCTTGTCCGCGGCGCAGACGAGCACGTTGGCCTTCGGCTCGCCCTTGACCACGCCGAGGGCGGTGGAGAGCGCGGTGACGCCGGCGCGCTGCGTGCCGGTGATGTCGGACGCGCCGGCGTTGGGTTCCAGCGTCAGCGCTGCGGCGACGATCCCGGCGTTGAGGCGATCGGCGAACGGCGCGGTGGTGGTGGCGAGGATGCAGGCGTTGATGTGGGCGCGATCATCGCCGGGGCCGAGCGCGTCGCGGGCGGCCTCGACCGCCATGGTGATTGCGTCTTCGTCCCAATTGGCCATGGCGCGTTCGCCCTTGGCCTTGGCCATAAGGCCCGGCGCGAGCCAGGCATTGGCTTTCGCGGCTGCGGCGCGCTGGAGGCGCAGGCGCGGCACGTAGCCGCCGAACGCGACGATCCCGACCATCTCTCTCTCCCTATCCGGCTCAGGTTACGAGGGGCGTGTGTGGGCGACAATGCGTGCCGCCACGTCAGCCAGCCTCGCGATCACGAGCGACCCAGCCAATGGGCGACGTAATCCGCCACGCCGTTTTCGATCGTTGTGAACTGGCGATCGTAGCCGAGGTCGCGCAGGCGGGTCATGTCGGCCTGGGTGTAGTATTGATACTTGGCGCGGATGTCTTCGGGCGTGTCGACATAGCGGATGTCCGGGGCGCGGTTGAGCGCGGCGAACAGGGCGCCGGCGAGATCGGCGAAGCTCCGCGCCGCGCCCGTGCCGACGTTGACGATTGCCGCGCTGCGATCGCCCTCCAGCAGCCATTCAACGACGTCGACGCAATCGCGCACATAGACGAAGTCGCGCAGCTGGCCCCCGTCAGGATAGCGCGGGTTATGCGAGCGGAAGAGCGTGACGGGCTCACCGGCTACGGCGCGCGGGTGCATGTGCGCGACGACGCTCTTTTGCGCGCCCTTGTGTTGCTCGCGCGGGCCGTAGACGTTGAAGAAGCGCAGCCCGCTCCATGCCGGGGGCGCCGCGCCGCGCCGCGCTTCGCGCACTGCAAAGACGTCGAACGCCTTCTTGGACCAGCCGTAGGCGTTGAGCGGCGCGAGACGCGCTACGGCCTCCAGCGTATTGTCGTCGGCGAATCCTTGCGCGCCGTCGCCGTACGTCGCGGCTGAGGATGCGTAGATGAACGGGCGCTGTCGCTGCGTCGCCCAGCGCCACAGGCGTTGCGGGAGGCGGATATTGGTCTCAACGATCAGGTCGACGTCCTGCTCCGTGGTGGAGGACACCGCGCCCATGTGCACGAGCGCAGCGATGTCGCTGGCGTGATCGTCCAGGTACGGAATGAGCGTGTCTGGCGCGATGATGTCGGCGATCGCGCACGCGGCGAGATTGCGCCATTTCTCGTCCGCAGCGGCGCCGAACCGATCGCAGACAATGATGTCCGCATCGCCCCGATCCGCGAGGCGATGGGCGATGTTGGACCCGATAAAGCCTGCGCCTCCGGTCACCACGATTTTGGCCGCCATGGCGGAGGTGTACGGCGCCGTTCAAACCTGATCCAGGGCGCATCGGACCGCGTAGTACCTCCGATGAGCGCCGACGCCCCTGCCCTCGTGTGGCTCCGCCAAGACCTGCGTCTGGGGGATAATCTGGCGATCAAGGCGGCGATCGACAGCGGCCGCCCACTTCTTCTGGTCTACATCCTTGATGACGAGACGCCGGGGCGCTGGCGGATGGGCGGCGCGTCGCGGTGGTGGCTGGACCGGAGCCTCCGGGCGTTCACAGCCGATGCGGAGCGCCGTGGCGGCCGTCTCATCCTGCGCCGCGGCGGCGCAGAGGCTGAGATTATGCGGCTGGCGGAGGAGACAGGCGCGGCCGCTGTTTACTGGTCTCGCGCCTATGAGCCCTTCGCGACGGCGCGGGACACAGCGATCAAGGCGGCGCTGAAGGCCAAAGGCGTGACCGCCGAGAGCGCGCCGGGCGCGCTTCTGCATGAGCCCTGGGTGGTGAAGACCGGCCAGGGCGAGCCGTTCAAGGTGTTCACCCCGTTCTGGAGAGCCGCGCGGACGCTGGAAGCGCGCCGGCCGGCGCCGGCGCCGCGGACGCTGACCGCGTGGACGGGGAAGATCGCCAGCGATCGGCTTGACGATTGGGCGCTGACGCCGACGAAGCCGAACTGGGCGACGGGGTTCGAGGCCGCGTGGCGCCCTGGCGAAGCCGGCGCCGCCGCGGCGCTCACGCGCTTTCTCGATGCAGCGCTCGCGCGCTATCCCGAAGATCGCAATCGTCCTGATCTTGAAGGCACGTCCAGGCTCTCGCCGCATCTGCATTTCGGAGAGATCAGCCCGGCCCAGGCTTATTCCGCCGCCTCCGCCCGCAGCGGCGCGAAGGGCGCGGACCGCGCGATCGAGAAATTCCTCTCCGAGATCGGCTGGCGGGAATTCTCGCATCAGCTGCTCTTCCACTGGCCGGACCTGCCGGAGGCAAACTGGAAGGAGTCGTTCGACGCTTTTCCGTGGGCGGACGATGATGCAGGGTTTCGCGCCTGGACACGCGGGCGCACCGGCTATCCGATCGTGGACGCCGGGATGCGGGAATTGTGGACGACGGGGTGGATGCACAACCGTGTGCGGATGATCGTCGCGTCTTTTCTGATCAAGGATCTGCTGGTCGATTGGCGGCGGGGGCAGGATTGGTTCTGGGATACGCTGGTGGACGCCGATCTCGCCAACAACGCGGCGTCCTGGCAATGGGTCGCGGGCTCCGGCGCGGATGCGGCGCCCTATTTCCGCATCTTCAATCCCGTCACGCAGGGCGAGACGTACGACCCGGACGGCGCTTATGTACGACGCTGGGTTCCTGAACTCGCGGCGCTGCCGACGGAAGTGCTGCACGCGCCCTGGATGGCGTCCGACGCGGTGCTGGCGAAAGCGAACGTCGTTCTCGGCAAGACCTATCCGCACCGCATCGTCGATCACGGCGAGGCGCGCAAGCGTGCGCTGGCGGCATTGGAAACAACGAAATCCGCAGCCTGAAGGAGCGCCAATGCGCATTGCAGTCATCGGCGCCGGCGTCTCCGGCCTGGGCGCCGCGTACGCGCTCAAGGACCGTCATGAGGTGACGCTGTTCGAGAAGGAGGAGCGGCTCGGCGGCCATGCGAACACGCTGACCATCGATTATGACGGCGCGCGAGTCGACGTGGACACGGGCTTCATCGTCTACAATAAGCGCAATTATCCCAACCTGGTGGCGCTGTTCCAGCATCTGAAGGTGCCGACCTACATGTCGGACATGAGCTTCGCGGTGTCCGATCCGGAGGGATGGGAGTGGTCGAGCAACGGGCTGACAGGGCTTTTCGCCTGGAAGCGCAATATGGCGGACATGGGCTTTCTCTGCCTGCTGGGCGATATCGTGCGGTTCTCCGCGCAGGCGCGGGCGGATCTGCGGCTCAACCGCATCAATGGCGCAACGCTTGAGGATTATGTCGCCGGCCTGCGGCTGGGGCGGGGCTTTCTGAGCCAGTACCTCCTGCCGATGGGGGCTGCGATCTGGTCCACGCCGGAGCAGGACATGCTGCGCTATCCCGCGTCGAGCTTCCTGCAATTCTTCGAGAACCATCGGCTGCTTCACATCGTGCGTCCGTTCTGGCGCAGCGTCGATGGCGGCAGCCGCACCTATGTCGACGTGCTCCGCCGCGCGCTCGGGCATCGGGTGCAGGCGGGGGATGCGGTCGTCTCGGTGGCGCGTACGCCGGGCGGGGTCGAGGTGCGCCGGGCCTCAGGCGATACGCGCGTCTTCGACCACGTCGTTCTGGCGTGCCATTCCAACGAGGCGCACGCGATGCTCAAAGGCTACGACGCCGAGCACGAGGCGTTGCGCGCGATCCGCTATGCGCCGAACACGACCTATCTGCATCGCGACCCCGCGTTGATGCCGCGCCGGCGGGCGGCGTGGGCGTCGTGGAATTACCTGCGCAACCGCGATGATCCCGAACGCGTGTGCGTGAGCTATTGGATGAACAAGCTGCAGCGCATCCCGCGCGACAAGCCGCTCTTCGTGACGCTTAACCCGACCACGCCGCCGGATCCCGCGCTTACATTCGCGCGGCTTGTCTATGATCACCCGCAATTCGACTCCGACGCGCTTGCCGCGCAGGCGCAGATCGAGCGGCTGCAGGGGCACGACCGCATCTGGTTTGCGGGCGCGTGGACGGGGCATGGATTTCACGAGGATGGGTTGGCGTCCGGGCTTGGCGTTGCGGCGCGTCTCGGCGCGCCGGCGCCGTGGCTGCATACGCCGGCGCCGCCGCGCGCGGCGCCGGCGCTGGAGCCGGCCCGGGCGGCGGCGTGAGCGCGCCTGACGCCTCTCTCTACGCGTGCCGCACGGTGCACGTGCGCAAACGGCCGTTCGAGCGCCGCTTCGCCTATCGTGTGCGGATGCTGCTGCTCGATATCGACGCGATCGCTGAAACCGCGGCGCGATCGCGGGTGCTGCGTTACAACCGGCCCGGGCTGATCAGCTTCTATGACAAGGATCATGGCGACCGCAGCGGCGCGCGGCTGCGCCCGTGGGCGGAGAAGATGCTCGCCGGCGTCGGCGTCGACCTTGATGGCGGCCCGATACGGCTGCTCGCTTTTCCGCGCGTGCTCGGGCGGGCGTTCAAGCCGCTGTCGGTCTATTTCGGGTACGACGGCGATGGGCGCCTGCGCGGTGTCGTCTATGAGGTCAACAATACGTTCGGCGAAACCCACGCGTACGCCGCCGCGATCAAGGACGACGGGGACGTCGCCAGCCATCGCGCGGAAAAGGCGCTTCACGTCTCACCGTTTTTTGATGTCGCCGGGGCGTACCGATTTGCACTTTCCCCGCCCGGCGCGCGTTTCTCCGTTGTGGTGGAAAATATCGTCGCGCAGGAAACGGAGCACATCGCCTCTCTGGTGGGGCGGCGGCAGGCGCTGACAGATGCGGCGTTGCTGAGCATGGCGCTGCGAACGCCTTGGGCCGGGATCGGCGTCATCGCGGCGATCCATTGGCAGGCGCTCCGGCTCTGGCTCCGCGGCGCGCGCTATCGCCCGAAGCCCGCGGCGCCGCTTGCCGAGTTGACGCCAGCTTCCCATAATCAAAACGAGAACATGGAAGACTGCGCGCGACGGCGCGCCCTGGACGACGCCGCATGACCGAGATCGCCGAACTCCCCGCGCTGAAGGCAGCCTCCGCACCCGCCGCTCCGGATGCGGAGCATGCGACCGCGCGGGCGGTGATGGCGCTCGATACGCCGGCGAGCCTCAAGGCGGTCTGCTTCGCGCTGCTCGACATCAAGGCGGCGCGCGTGTTCATGCGCTTCCCGGACGGGCGCGTTCTGCAATTCGGAGAGGACGGCGGGCCCGCAACCGAGCTCATCGTGCGCAATCCGCGGTTTGCGCGCCGCGTGCTGCTGAGCGGCGACATCGGTTTCGCCGAAGGCTTCATCGCCGGGGAATGGGACACTCCAGACCTCTCGGCCCTCCTCACCGTGCTTTCCGCGAACGGCGATCGCATCGCGCGCATGATCGACGGCAATCTCTTCGTCCGCGCGATGAACCTCATGCGCCACGCGGGACGGCGCAACACGCGCACCGGCGCACGCAAGAACATTCACGCCCACTACGATCTCGGCAACCGGTTCTATTCCGCGTGGCTTGATCCGACGATGACGTATTCGTCTGCGCGGTTCGATGCGCCGGGCCAGGCGCTGAAGGATGCGCAACTGGCGAAATACCGCGCGCTGGCCGCGCATCTCGATCTCAAGCCGGGCGAGCAGGTGCTGGAGATCGGCTGCGGCTGGGGCGGATTCGCCGAAGTCGCGGCGCGCGAATACGGCGCGCGCGTCGTCGGGCTCACGATCAGCGAGGCGCAGAAGAAGTTCGCCGAAGAACGCATGGCGCGGGCCGGGATCGCCGATCGCGTCGAGATCCGGCTGCAGGATTATCGAGACGTCCAGGGCGCGTTCGACAAGGTCGCGTCGATTGAAATGTTTGAAGCCGTCGGGGAGCGGTACTGGGCGGCGTACTTCGCCAAGATCAGCAACGTGCTGCGGCCCGGCGGCGCGGCGGCGCTCCAGATCATCACGATCCGTGACGACCTGTTCTCGTCCTACCGCCGCCGCGCCGATTTCATCCAGCGCTACATCTTTCCCGGCGGCATGCTGCCGAGCGTGTCGCGGCTCGAAGCGGAAACCGAGCGCGCCGGCCTCGTCTGGCGCAAGGCGGACGCGTTCGGGCAGAGCTACGCCGATACGCTGGCGCAATGGTCGCAGAGCTTCCTCGCCAAGTGGGACGACATCCGCTCGATGGGCTTTGACGAGCGCTTCAAGCAATTGTGGCGCTTCTATCTCAGCTATTGCGAGGCGGGGTTTCGGACCGGACGGACGGACGTGGTGCAGCTCGCGCTGGCGAAGCCGGCCGCCTAAGCGGCGGCCCTGCAGCGCGCGCCGGGCATGGACGCGCTTGCCGCGCTCGCTTAGCGTCCGCGGATGAGCGACGCCCCTGATCCTCTCGTCTCCGTCGCGTGGCTGGCCGAACGGCTGGGCGCGCCGGACATCCGCATCGTTGACGCCAGCTGGTTCATGCCGGGCGACGGCCGTGATGCGCGTGCGCTCCATGCCGAGAAACGCATCCCCGGCGCTGTCCTCTTCGATATCGACGAGATCGCCGACACGGCCTCACCCCTGCCCCACATGCTGCCGGCGCCGGAGAAGTTCGCCTCGCGCGTCCGCAAACTGGGGATCGGCGACGGGGCGCTGGTGGTCGTCTATGATGCGCAGGGCATTTTCTCGGCGGCGCGCGTCTGGTGGACGTTCCGGGTGATGGGGCATGCCGATGTGGTCGTGCTCGACGGCGGCCTTCCCGCCTGGGAGGCGGCCGGACAGCCGCTGGAGGACGGCCCGCCGCAGCCGCGGGCAGAACGCCATTTCACGGCCCGCTACCGGGCCGATCTCGTGCGCGACCTGGGCGACATGCGCCAGGCGGTGGAGACGGGACGCACGCTGATCCTGGACGCCCGCCCCGCGCCGCGGTTTCGCGGCGCGGCGCCGGAGCCGCGTGCGGGGCTTGCGTCGGGCCACATGCCGGGCGCGCGAAATGTTCCCGTCGCCGCCTTGACGACGCCGGAGGGGCAGATGAAGGACCGCGAGGCGCTGGAGGCGCTGTTCACGGACGCTGGCGTGGAGGCACGGAGCCGCATCGCCTGCACCTGCGGCTCCGGCATCACCGCCGCGGTGATCGCGCTGGCGCTGGCGCGCACGGGCCGCTGGGACGCAGCCGTCTATGACGGGTCCTGGGCCGAATGGGGCGCGCTCGACGACGCCCCGATCGCCACCGGTCCGGGCTGAGATGGCGGACGCGCCGCGCCGGATCGAAACGCGCCTGGCGCAGGCGGGACGCAACCCCGCGCGCTCCGAGGGCGCAGTCAATCCGCCGGTGCACCGGGCCTCCACGATTATCCTGGATCAGATCGAGGACCTCTATGGGGAGGCCAAGCGGACCTATGCGCTCGACGGGATGCAGGTGCATGAGGCGCTGAAGGAGGCGCTGATCGCGGTCGAGGGGGGCGCAGGGGCGAGCCTTGCGCCATCGGGGCTTGCGGCGTGCACGCTGGCGCTTCTCGCGTGCGTGCGCGAGGGCGGCGAGGCGCTGGTGACGGACAGCGTCTACAAGCCCACGCGGCGGTTCTGCGACCGCATGCTGAAGCGTCTCGGCGTGCGCACGCGCTATTACGATCCGCGGATCGGCGCCGACATCGCGGCGCAGATCACCGACGAGACCTGCGTCGTGTTTCTGGAGAGCCCGGGCTCGCTGACGTTCGAAATACAAGACGCGCCGGCGATCGCGGCGGCGGCGCGGGCGCGGGGCGTTCCCACGATCATCGACAACACCTGGTCGGCGGGCGTTTACTTCAAGCCGTTCGAGCACGGCGTCGATCTTTCGGTGCAGGCGCTGACGAAATACCAGGGCGGGCATTCCGATCTGCTCGTGGGCGCGGTGCTTGCGCGCTCGAAGGACTGGCAGGCGCGGGTGTTCGGCGCGGCGAAGGAATTGGGCCTCGGCGTCTCTCCCGACGACGCATACCTGGCGCTGCGCGGCATGCGCACGCTGTTTGCGCGATTGGCGCAGGCGAGCGCGTCGGCGCTCACACTCGCGCAATGGCTGGAAACGCGGCCGGAGATCGCGCGCGTGATCCATCCCGCGCTCGCCAGCCATCCCGATCACGCGCTGTGGCGGCGCGATTTCAGCGGCGCGAGCGGACTCTTCGGGTTCGTGCTGAAGCCGTGTGCGCCGGAGAAGCTGAAGGCGATGCTGGAAGGGTTTTCGGTGATGGCGATGGGCTTTTCGTGGGGCGGCTATGAGAGCCTGATCGTGCCGTGCGACGCGCAATTGATCCGCACCGCCGGCGCGTGGCGCGAGGCGGGGCCGCTGTTGCGGCTGTCGGTGGGGCTGGAGCATCCCGACGACCTGATCGCGGATCTGGCTGCGGGCCTTGAGCGGCTCGCATGAAGATCGACCTCCTCTCGACCGCCTCGTTCGCGGACGGCCAGCCGCATGATCAGTTCGCGTGGCTGCGCGAAAACGATCCGGTGCATTGGCATGCGGAGCCGGAGGGGCCGGGCTTTTGGGCCGTCACCCGTTTCGATGACGTTTGGGCTATCGATCGCGACTTCCAGACCTATTCGTCCGAACCCACCATCATGATCCACGATCCGCTGGCCGGCGCCGGCGGGTTCGGGCCCTACAAGATGATGCTGATGATGGATCCCCCGGAACACACCGCGTTCCGGAAGCTGATCCGCAGCGAGTTCACGCGGCCGGAGGCGGCGCTGCGCGCCGGGCGCATCGCCGAACTGGCGCGCCAGATCGTCGACGCCGTGATCGACGAGGGCGCGTGCGATTTCGTCGCCGACATCGCCGGCGAGATGCCCTCGTTCGTGATTGCGGAGCTGATGGGGTTGCCGCTCGACGACGGGCGCGAGCTCTACAAGCTGACCGAGACGATCCACACGGCGCCGGAAGCGCTGCCTCCGGGCGCGGGCGGCATGGCGGTGATGGAGATGTTCGGCTACGCCGAGCGTGTGATCGCTGAGAAGCGTGCGCGGCCGGGCGATGATCTGGCGTCGAAGCTGCTGGCGTGCGAGGTGGACGGTCGCCGGCTCGACGACATGGAGTTCAAGCTCTTCTTTCTGTTGCTGGTGGACGCCGGCGGCGACACGACGCGCAACCTTCTCTCGGCGGGTCTGCTGGCGCTGATGGCGCATCCAGAGCAAATGGAGGCGCTCAAGGCTGATCTCGACGCGCGGCTGCCGGCCGCGCGTGAGGAATTGCTGCGGTGGACAAGCCCGGTGATCTATATGCGGCGCACGGCGCTGCGCGATCACGACCTGCACGGCAAATCGATCAAGACCGGCGACAAGGTGGTGATGTATTTCGGCGCCGCCAATCGCGACCCGACGCGGTTCGAGCGACCGGACGTGTTCGACATCACGCGCGCGGCCAACGAACACAACGCCTTCGGCGCTGGCCCGCACGCGTGTCTCGGCCAGCATATCGCACGCGTCGAGATCGACGCGATGCTACGCGAAGTGCTGACGCGGATGACGGCGTTCGAGCTCGCTGCGCCCCCGGAATGGCTGGCGAGCAATTTCATCTCGGGACCAAAGCGCATGCCGTTGCGGTTCCAAGCCATCAGGTGATCCGATGTCTTTGACTGGCGCCCTCCTCGCGCTCGCTTTTCAGGCCGCGGCGGCGGCGCCGCAAACCTGGACGCCGGCGGAGGCGGATTTCGTTGCGCGCGATGTGCGCTTCGCAAGCGGCGAGACATTGGCCGAGCTGCGATTGCACTACGCGACGCTCGGGACGCCGCGCCGGAACGTCGCGGGAGAGATCGACAACGCGGTGATGATCTTGCACGGGACCGGCGGCTCGGGGCGGCAATTCCTGGCGCCGCACTTCGCGGACGAACTCTACGGCCCGGGCCAGCCGCTCGACATCAATCGCTACTGGATCATCCTGCCGGACAATATCGGACACGGGCGCTCGTCCAAGCCGTCAGACGGGCTGCGGATGACGTTCCCGCGCTACGACTACGACGACATGGTCGCGCTGCAGCATCGGCTGTTGACCGAAGGCTTGGGGCTCTCCGGCGTGCGGCTGATCCTCGGCACGTCGATGGGCTGCATGCATGCGTTCGTGTGGGGCGAGACCCATCCGGACTTCGCGGACGCGCTGATGCCGCTGGCGTGCCAGCCGGTGGAGATCGCGGGGCTGAACCGCATGTGGCGCCAGACGATCATCGACGCGATCGAGAACGATCCTGCGTGGAATGGCGGCGCGTATGCGCGCCAGCCGGTTCAGGGGCTGCGCATGGCGGCGGCGGTGCTCGCGCTTGCGGGCGCTGCGCCGCTCTATACCCAAGCGCGCTACCCGACACGCGACGCTGCGGTCGCGGCGTTTCGCGACGGGGTCGATGCGCGGACCGCCGCGCTCGACGCCAACGACATGATCTACCAGTTCGAGAGTTCGCGGACCTACAATCCCTGGCCGCATCTGGAACGGATCAGCGCGCCGGTGATGTGGGTGAACTCGGCGGACGATTTCATCAACCCACGCAATCTCACGTTTCCCGAGGAGGCGCTCGCGCGGATGCCGAATGCGCGCTTCCGGCTTATTCCGGAGACGCCGGAGACGCGCGGCCACGGCACGCATACGTGGGCGCGGTTCTGGAAGGATGATCTCGTGGAGCTGCTCGCGCGGAGCGGAGGTTAATCCTCCGCGTGCGGATCGTAAGCGGAGACGTGGTTGAGCGCGATCACCCAGCGGCCGCCGATCTTGCGCATGAGACGGGTGTTGATCCCTTCCTGTGCGTTTTCCGCGCGCTCGAGGCGATAGCGGCTGATCAGCATCGCAGCGTCCGGCGCGAGGAAATCGATGGCGATGTCGCGGAAGCGGAGTTCGCCGCGGCGCTCCGGCGCGCCGCCATAATCGCGGACGTAATGATCGAGCGTGCCCTGCCAGCCGTCCTGGAAGCGCCCGCGCGAGACGAACACGATTCCCGGATTCCAGAAGCCGGCCATGTAGCCTTCGAAATCGCCGCGGTTCCAGGCGGCTTCCATCGTTGCGATGAGCGCGCGGATGGCGGCGTCGTCCTCGGCGTGATTGTGTGCGGCGGCGGGCGCGGCCGCTGCGCCGACCAGGAGCGCGCCGATGAGCGTACGTCTGGCAACCATGGCGTCATCTCCGGGACCGCTGGCGCGCCCGGCAGGACTCGAACCTGCAACCGTCCGCTTAGAAGGCGGATGCTCTATCCGGTTGAGCTACGGGCGCTGTGAGGAAGTAGGCAATAGGCAGTAGGCAATGAGGGTCAAGGCCAGCGCCGCCCTATCGCCCCCCCGGCCCATAGCCTTCACTCAATGCGACCACGGCTCTTTGCGGTCGAAGGCGAAATTGTCGCCATAGGCTTTGATGATGCGCTTTGGCTCTCTGGGCTCGGCGACGACGTGGGGAATGTTGTGCGCGCGGGCGAAGGCGATGGCCTGTTCGCGGGTCTCGAATTCCATGCGCACCTGACGCGAGGGGTCTGTCGATGTTTGCCAGCCCATCAGCGCGTCCGGCTTGAGCGGCGCGCGGGGCTCAAAGTCGAGCACCCATTGGCGCGTGTTGGCGCGGCCCGATTGCATGGCGTTCTTCGCCGGGCGGTAAATTCTTGCGAGCATGACGGATCGCTACCGCGTTTTCGGCGGCATGGGAACCGCCGCTGGAAAACGAGAAACCCCGGCGACGCCGTTCGGCGCGCCGGGGTCTTCTGCTTGTTTGCGCCGGCGCCTTAGCGGTGCGCGCCGTTGGCGACGAGCGCTTCCTTCAGCGCCTTGCCAGGACGGAACTTCGCGCGCTTGCCGGCGGGAATGTGGACCTCTTCCTTAGTCTGCGGGTTGCGACCGACACGCGCGGGCGTATCCGACACGGCGAACACGCCGAACGCGGGAAGGCGCACATCGTCTCCGCGCTTCAGCACGTCCGTCAGCACTTCGAACACGGCGTCAACGAGTTCCGCAGCCTTGGCCTTGTTCTCCCCGGTGGCTTCGGCGACGGCGTTGACGAATTCGGCTTTGTTCACTTCTGCCCCCTTTTTGTTGGCGTGGCGGGATAAAGGCCAATGCGGCGGGGCTTGTCAAAGCCCAAACGCCGCAAGGCTTTAGAGGCGGAATTCGCGCGACGGCGCGCGAATCAATGCGGCCTGGCTTCGTCGGCGCCGTCAGGCGGCGCCCCGCCGAGCGCGGCCTCATCGGCCTCCGTCCACGTGATCGGCGTCAGCTCGTCGGCGAGCGCGTGCTTCAGCACCTCGTCGACCGTGGAGACAGGAATGATCTCCATGCCCGTTTTCACGTTGTCCGGGATCTCGGCGAGATCCTTTTCATTGTCTTTCGGGATGAGCACGGTTTTCACGCCGCCGCGCAACGCTGCGAGCAGCTTTTCCTTCAGCCCGCCGATCGGGAGAACCCGGCCGCGCAGCGTGATCTCGCCGGTCATGGCGACATCCTTGCGGATGGGGGTTTGCGTCAGCACGCTGACGATCGCCGTCGCCATCGCGACGCCGGCCGAGGGGCCGTCCTTCGGCGTGGCGCCTTCCGGCACGTGGACGTGGATGTCCTTCGAGCGGAACACGGGCGGCTTGATGCCGAACTGGATCGCGCGCGAGCGCACGTAGGAGCTCGCCGCCGAGATCGATTCCTTCATCACGTCCTTCAGATTGCCGGTGACGGTCATCTGACCTTTGCCCGGCATCTGCACGGCTTCGATGGTGAGGAGATCGCCGCCGACTTCGGTCCAGGCAAGGCCGGTCACGACGCCGATCTGGTCTTCCAGGTCGGTTTCGCCGAACCGGTATTTCCAGACGCCGGCGTAATCCGGGAGATTGGTTTCCGCGATGTCGACTTTCGTCTTCTTCTTGGTCTCCAGCTCGCGCACGGCCTTGCGCGCGAGGTTGGCGAGTTCGCGTTCGAGCGAACGGACGCCGGCTTCGCGGGTGTAGCGGCGCACGAGATCGCGGATGGCGCCGTCGCCGAGCGTGAATTCGCCCTTCTTCAGCCCGTTCGCCTCCAGCTGCTTGGGCAGCAGGTGGCGCCTGGCGATCTCCAGCTTCTCATCTTCCGTGTACCCCGCAATACGGATGATCTCCATCCGGTCGAGCAAGGGCTGGGGCATGTTGAGGCTGTTGGCCGTGGTGACGAAGAGCACGTCCGACAGATCGTAATCGACCTCGAGATAGTGGTCGTTGAAGGAGCTGTTTTGCTCCGGGTCGAGCACTTCCAGAAGCGCTGCGGAGGGATCGCCGCGATAATCGGCGCCGAGCTTGTCGATCTCGTCCAACAGGAAGAGCGGGTTCGACGACTTGGCCTTCTTCAGCGACTGGATGATGCGCCCCGGCATCGAGCCGATATAGGTGCGCCGGTGCCCGCGGATTTCGGCCTCGTCACGCACGCCGCCCAGCGACACGCGCACGAATTCAC
>WGOB01000065.1 GCA_016124255.1 Alphaproteobacteria bacterium
ATTAGGCGTCCGGCGGAACACTTCGTGAAGAGCCGGCGCCGCGCGGCGCCGAATCGAATTCAAGTTCGGCGACATGGGTGAAGCCGCGCATACGGCACGCACGCTGGAAGCCAGGCGCCAAAGCCGTCGAAAGGGCCAGGCGCGGCGTGGGCGCACCGTCGACGGAGGCCAGGCCAAGCAGCGCCGCGACCCGCCGCGCAATCGCCGCCCCGGACTCCAACCAGGCGACGGGACGCGGGGCGGCCGCCGCAAGCTCCTCGCGCAGCAACGGAAAATGCGTGCACGCCAAGGCGACGACATCGAGCGCGTCCCCGCGCGGCGCGCCGAACAGGGCCGCGACCGCATCGGCGATCGCGGCGGACGGCGCGCCTGCCCCGGAGAGCTTGGCCTCCGCAGCGGCGACCAGCCCGGCGTCACCCACGCGGATCACGTGAACGTCAGCGGCGAACTCGCGGATCAGCGCGTCGGTGTAGGGGCGACGAATGGTGGCGGGCGTGGCCAGGACGCCGATCACGCCGGTCCGGGTGAGCGCCGCCGCAGGTTTGATCGGCGGCACGACGCCCACCACCGGGACGGCGATGGCGGCGCGCGTTTCCGCCAGCGCGATCGTGCTGGCGGTGTTGCATGCGAGGACGACGAGGTCGGGCGCCTCCGCGCGCTCGAGCGCAGCGATCAAGGCCGGCACGCGTGCGCGCAGCGCGTCATCCGGCTTCTCGCCGTACGGCAGCCAGGCGGCATCGGCGACGTAGTCGATTTCGACGGGCAAACCCGCCTCGACGATCGCATCGAACACCGACAACCCGCCGACGCCGGAATCAAAGAGCAGAACGCGCTTCAGCGGCGGCGTCACGGCGTCTCGATCGGGCCATAGAGCGCCGGGCGGTCATGCTCTTTGGCCCAAGCCTGATCACCATAGGAATAATGCCACCATTCTTCGGGATGGTTGGCGAAGCCGGCCTCGCGCATGACCCAATAGAGAACGCGCCGATTTGCGCGCGCCTCCTCCGCCGAAAACGACATCTCGCCGGTCTCCGCTTCGAACCGATCCGTGTGGGCGAGCGGCGTCGGATCGTCGAACAGCGACCCCATGAACAGCGGCGCACCGTCGTCCCAGGCGAGGGTCAGATCAACGGCGCCGCCGGTCGCGTGCGGCGCGGGACGGGCGTCGTCGATCGAGGGCGCCGCCCAATAGCGCTCCACCTCCTCCACCAACGCATCGCCGGTCAGCTCGGGGCGCCGGCGCGCGATTTCGCGCGGCGTCCAGACCTCATGGAAATACGCCTGCACAGCGCGCGGGCGCCACGCGTCATAAAGAAAGAGCGCCAAACCCTCGCGCTTCAGCGTCGCGTTCACCTGCGCCAGACGCCGGGCGACGCCTTCGCGCAACAGCAGCCGGTCAATCGCGCCAGGCGCTGCGGAATAATAAGGCGGGTTATGTGCATGCGCGTAATGATTGCGGCCGGCGAGACCGACCGTTTCGGCGGCGACCAGCGGCTCTCGATATGCGTCGCCGTCGGAATCGATCGGCCATTCACGCACCCGCGTGCGCAGCGCGCGGAGCGGCGTCAAGTCTGGCAGCGGCTTGCCGCGCCAGTTCGGGAACGGCGCTGAACTTGGCATGGCGGAGGCTGGTTCGGGCATTTCTGTTAATGAATTGTCAAGATTGGTGGCGGCGTCGTTTAGGTTCGGTTAGGCAGCGTATGATGGGGTGTAGGTCAACGAATCGCTTATGATGGTTTTGCGTCGAGTCGTGGGCGTGATCACGGCGTTGACTTTGGACCGAGCGGTTTGAACCGAACGGGGTTTTTGAACATGAACATCAGTCCTGTCGGCACGTCTTCCGTGTTCTTCGTGACGCTGAGCGGTCTGTTCTGGGGCGGCTGGGTCGTCGCATCGCAGTCGCCGCAAGGGCAGGAGGCGCTCGCGCGGGCCTATGAGGCGTACGCGCAGCAGCGCGTGCAAGCGAACGAAGCCGATCTGTTCGCGCCGACCGCGCTGCGCGCCATGGTCTGCGGCAGCGCCGGCGTCAGCGCGGATGGCGAGGGGCCAAGACCGTGCCTGGCCGTCGCCGCCGCCGGGCGGATGTTCATCGTCGACGCCGGCTCCGGCGCCGCTGCGGCGCTCTCCGATCACAATGTTCCCCTTGGCCGCTTGCACGCCGTGCTGCTGACGGGCGCGGGGCACACACAATCCATGGATCTCGACGATCTCTTCGTCGGTGCGCAGCCGTCGCGGGCGAGCGCGCTGTTGCCGGTCTATGGGCCCGATGCAACGCAGCAGATGGTGCAGGGCCTTAACGAGGCGCGCGGGTTCGACGGGATCAATGCCGGCCTGCAGGCCTGGGGCCCCTCGCCCGAGCCCGGCGGCTCGGTGATCGTGTTCGAGCAGGACGGGCTCACCGTCTCGGCCTTCGCAACGGCTGAAGACGTTGAAGCCGGCCGTGTCGGCTATCGGTTCGACTATCGCGGCCGGACCCTGGTCGTCGCCGGCGACGGGCGCGCCGAATGGGCCGACACCGACAAGTCGGTGGACGTGGTGCTGCACAGCGCGGCCACGACGTCGCTCGCGCATCTGCATCAGAACGCGCCGATCACGGTCGCGGAAGCGGCGCGCGACGCGCGCGACCATAACGCGATGCTGGTGCTTACGGGCGCGGCGGACGATTCCCTTTCGCAACAACTGCAGCTGCGTGAAGCACGGGCCGCGGGCCTCGACAATGTCGTGGCCGGCCGCGTCGGCATGCTGCTGGAGCTGCCGCTCGAAAATTCCGAGGTCAATGTCCGGCCGCTGTGAGGCCGCGCGCGTTTCGCGTCACGGGTCCTTACTCTGCACTGCAACGGCGTCGCGCAAGCGGCGCCGTTTCTTCGTTGGGCGACACGATGCAGGCTGGAGGCTCGCGGTTGTGGTCAGGGGTCCTCGACCCGCGCTTCCGGCTTGATCATGCGGCGCAAGGTCAGCCCCGCCCGGCCGATGGGGAGCGGGGTGAAGGCGCGCACGGGCGGTGCGAACGGCGCAGCGTCGATCAGGGCAAACCAGATCTCGCCGACGGGGATGCGGTTGCGCCGGCCGCCGTCGCGGCGCTCGAACCCGGCCACCGGCACATAACGCAGCCGGCATTGCATCACCGGGCCGTCATAGCCGCCATCGCGCAGCCGTTCGCGATAGCGCCCTGGGCGCAGTTCGAGGCGATAATGGAAGCGGCCGTCAAACGTATCGTAATCGCCGGCGCATTGTCGCGTTCGGGCGACGAACACGCTCATCGCAATCAGCGATGACAGCGGATCGCGGGAATTCATGCGCTGATGCGGCGAAGCGGGCGGATCGCCCCACTCGCGATAATTGGGCGTGATCGACACGTCGAGCCGGCCGTCGCCGCGGCGCATCTCCACGACACGGTGTTTGCGGCTGTAGTGATGATCGAGCGAATAGCTGCGCCAGTCGACGAGGCCGGCGCGGGTGACCAGCCCGCCGGCGTTCGCGGTGAGGTCGGTCGGTTCGAACAACGCGAGCAGGCCCCGCGATTCCAGATCCGCGCGCACCTGATAGCGCCCGTCGGCGACATTGATGTCGAGCGTCACATCACCTAGGCCGAACACGCCGAACACCGCGCCGCGATAGTCCAGCAGGTAGCGGTCCGCGCGCGCGGGCGCGCTTAGCCAAAGCGCGCCGGCCAGAGCCAGGATGAGACAACGCATCTCCCGATCCTAGGGACCTGCCGTTCGGATGACGACCGCGCCGTGCAGACTACGTCCGCACGAGCCCCTCGATCGCGGCAACGCCGGCGCTGTCGGGGAACACCGACGTCGCCAGCGCGCGGTCGGACACGCGCCAATGGGCGCTGAGCACGCCCTTGAGCACAGCCCGCAGATCGGTGGTCGGGCGCAGGTCTCGCCCCTCGTGCAGCGCACGTTGCGAGAGGCCCGGCCAATCGGCGAGCACGCGCCCGCCCGCGGTGGCGCCGCCGGCCAGGAAAGCCGCCGCCGCGGCGCCATGATCGGTGCCGCCATTGCCGTTTGGCGCGGCGGTGCGTCCAAACTCGGTGACGATCGCAACGACGGTTTCGCCCCATGACGGGCCCAGCGCATCGCGCAGCGCCGCGATGCTGGCGTCGAGCGCGGCGAGCGCGCGGGCGAGCGGTCCCTGCTCCGGCGCCTGGTTGGCGTGCGTATCCCAGCCGCCCAGTTCGATCACGGCGGCCACCGGGCCGTTGGGTTCGGTAAGAAAGTTCCCGGCCACCCGCGCCAACGCCGCCGCCGCTTCGACGCCGCGCCCGCGGCCGCCGCTCATGGCGCCGTCGCCGGCGATCGCGTTGGCGGATTGCGCGCCGCGCAGCGCCTCCGCCAGCGCGGGATCGCGCGCATCGTAGAGATCCATAAGCCGCGTCATCAGATCGTCGTTCGGCGCGGCAAGGACGCTCGGCGACCAGGTCGACGCCGGCGCGTCGCCGCGCAGGATCAGCGGCGCCTGCGCATTGAGCGCCACGCCGCCGGCGCCGCGCGGCAGCGTCGCCAGCGCTGCGTTGAGCCAGCCGCTGTCGCGCGCAAACGGCGCAGCGGCGCCCGTCTCCAGCACATTCTGCGCATCGAAATGCGAGCGCTCGCGATAGCCGGTGGCGCAGGCGTGGATCGGCAGCAATTCGCCTGCGCCATAGAGCGCATGCAATGTCGGCGCGCGCGGATGTAGCGCAAACATGGCGTCGAGCGGCAGCGGCGATTGGGTCGCGAGCCGGCCGCGCACGCGCGGATAATCGGGATCGCCCACCGGGGCTACGACCGCGAGACCGTCCATGCCGCCGCGCAGGATGAAGACGACGAGCTTCTTCTGGCGCAATGCGGCGGACTGGCCGTAGGCGAGCGCCGGCACGGCGAGTGCGGCGCCGCCGACGGCTAGGAGGGTGCGGCGGGAAAAGCGCATGGTCATCTCCGCTGAAACTCGGGCGCGGCGAACAGGATCGCAAGGCCTTGCGCGGGGCTCTCCGCGCGGACGACGGCGCGGCGCGTTTCGTCAGACAGAAGCGGTCCGAGCGCCGCTTCGCCGATCGCTGCAGGATCGATATCAGCGCGCGCGAGCCGCGCGGCGAAGGTCTGCGCGAACTCGACGCGCTTCCACACCAGGTCCGCGCTCAGCCAAGCCTCGGCGCGGTCGGACCAGCCGTCCGGCCCGGGCGCCGCATAGATACGCTGGCCCATAGCGCCGACGGCCAAGGCGCCTGCGCCTGCAGGCAGTTCACGCACGTTCGCCGCGCGCAGCGCCGAGATCGCGTATTCCTCCGGACGCTTGAACTTCTGGAACGGCTCGGCCCACGTTTCCTCGCACTCGACGACCGCCTCCATCGTCGTGCGGAGATCGCCGTTCGATCGGGCAAACGCCTGCGCGATGCGCGCGGTTGCGGCGGGCGGCGGATCGTCGGCGATGTAGTGCCGCGCGAGCTTGGTCGCGATAAAGCGTGCGGTCGCGGGATGGGCGGCGAGATCGTCGAGCGCGCGTTCGCCCTGCGCTGCGCCCGCCTGCGCATACGACCGTCCAAGCAGCGCGTGCGCGCCAGGCTCATGCGCGGCGGAAAGAAAGCGGAAGAGCGCCGATGCGGGACGCCGGCCCGGCTGATCGCCGACGATCATCGCCAGCGGCGGGCGCTCGAGCGTCCAGCCGGTGAGAATTGCGGCCAGCGCCTGCACATCGGCCTGCGCGTAGCCGCCGCCGACGCCCAGCGTGTGCAGTTCGAGGATTTCGCGCGCGAGATTCTCGTTGAGGCCGGTCGGGCGGTTGGGACGATTGCGCAGGCGCGGCATGCGCGCGGCCGGCGCGTTCGGGCCGATCGAGAGCCAATTGTCGAGATAGACGAGCATGCCGGGATGCTGCGTCGAGGCGCGCAGCATCGCCGCGAACGAGCCCGCGACATGCGGGCGGATGGCTTCGCGTTCAAACGACGGCGGCAGCGCCACCGCGGCCGGCTTCAGCGCCGACACCGTGAAATGGTTCGACCAGAAATGCACTGCGCGCTCGCGCGCCGGCGTCTCGCTCAACACCGCCGCCATCAAGCGCGCGTCGATCGCGGCGACGCCGCGGGCGCGGAACGTGCGGATGAAATCGTCTTCGACCGAGAGCGCGCGCAGGTCCTCGTCGTCGACGCCCTCGCGCTCGGCGCGACGCATCATCGCGTCGCCGCCGCCGTTGCGCATTCGGCGCGCCGCCAGCCAGCGGCCGAACGCGAGCACGTCGTCTTCGCCCGGCGGCAGCGCCGCAACCGGCGCGGGAAGCGGCGCGGCGGCGGCGAATTGCGCCTTCACCCAGTTGCGCGGATCGCGGCTGATGGCGCGCAGCTCACCCGGGCGTGCGCCAAAGCCGAAGCGGTTCGCGGCGATGGCCGCGCCGACCATGTCGGGCATGAGCCTCTCCTCGCCTCTTTATACGCGGGCGGGCAGCGTGTCCGTCGTTTGCGCCTAAAGCGTCGGACCATAAATGCGACCCAGCCCGTGGGTCAGACGGCGAATGGCATTTATGGTCCCAAAGACGCTTTAGATTCAAAGTTTCTAGAGCAAGTTTGGGACCTTAAATTCGATCCTCGCGCGCCATAGAAGGGCGTCGAATTTAAAGTCCGTTGCTCTAGCCCGCGACGGCGCGAACCGGGGGCGCGGAGGCCGCCAGATCGCGCGCCAGGACACGCACGGCGTCGTCGGCGCCGGACTGGGCCGCGGCGATGATGCGGTCGAGACGCCGCGCCGCCTCGGCGACGGGCGGGACGGGCGACAGCGCCACGGAAACGCCGGGCGAGGCCGTGCCCGCCTCCTCCTCATCATCGGCAATCAATTCTTCGCGGAGCTTCTCGCCTCGGCGCAGGCCGATGTGGCGCACGTCGATGTCGCGGCCAGGTTTCAGCCCCGCGAGGCGGATCATGTCGTCGGCAAGATCCTGGATGCGGATCGGATCGCCCATTTCCAGCACGTGGGCGGCGCCGCGGACGTCGTCGGACGCGAGGCCGACCGCCGCCGCCTCGAGCAGGAAGTCCGCCGCCTGGCCGATGGTGATGAAATAGCGCGAAACCTCAGGGTCGGTGATCGTCACCGGGCCGCCCTGCGCAATCTGTCGCTCGAACAGCGGCGCAACCGACCCCGCCGAGCCCAGCACGTTGCCCAGCCGGGCCACGAGGCGGCGGGGGCCGCCCGGCGGCGCGGCGCGATCCAGCGCCTGGAAGTAGATCTCCATCAGCCGCTTGGTCGTGCCCATGACATTGGCCGGGTTCACGGCCTTGTCGGTGGAGACGAACACGAGGTGCGCGTGGGTGCGCTCGACCGCGTCGGCGACATTGCGGGCGCCGAGCACGTTCGTGAGCACCCCCTCGCACGGGTTCTGCTCCACGATCGGCACGTGCTTCATCGCCGCGGCGTGGAACACGATGTCGGGGCGCTCGGCCAGAACCAGCCGGCGCACGGCCTCGCCGTCTCGGATGTCGCAATAGCGGATCGCGCGCGTAAACACGCCGGGGGCGGCGCGCAAATCCTGTTCGATCGTGAACAGGTTGAACTCGGAATTGTCGATCACGGCGATGTGAGCGGGACCGAGCGCAGCGATGCGGCGCACGAGCTCGCCCCCGATTGAGCCCGCCCCGCCGGTAACGAGGACGCGCTTGCCGGCGACAGGAACGCCCGCGCGCGCGCCGTCGAGATCGCCGGAACGGGGACCGATGACATCGCTGAGCGCCATTGGGCGCACGGCGAACACGCCATCCTCGCCGCGTTCCGCCATGAACACCCGAAGCCCGCGCCGGGCTGCACAATCGACCAGCGCGCGCGCCGCCGCGCGCGTCGCCGGCGGCGTTGCGACGACGAGGGCGTCGGCGCCCCCGACCAACGCGGCGCCGCCGAAAAAAGCGTCAGTGGACACCGCGACTGGAATCTTTCCAAGTGAATCCGCGTTCGCGTCCATCGGCACTGCGCCGACCCATTTGAACGGCGCCGCAGCACGCGGTGCGGCGCCGGCTCCAACGGCGGCGATATCCACAGAACGGCCCAGCAAAACCGCGCGCATACGCGGCCTAGACGGCGCTGGACGTCCATCCCCTGAACGACGCGTCATGCTGCACTCGCGCAATTGTCCCCTGCCACACTCGTACGCGGGTTCGCCACACTCTGTCCACCAGCCGAACAGCGAATCACAGCGCTGTGTGCACAGCCTGCATCAAACGGCTGTGGGAAGGCTATTCCGTCGACAAAAAGTTGCGCAGATCGTCACGCTGGAACCGCGACCACGCCGTTGGTCGCGGCGACCTCCAGGGGGCCTTCCAGGCCGCTCAACGACGCCGTTCCGCCTGCCGCCGTCACCAGCGCGCAGCCGCCGGCGACATCCCACAACATCGCGCCGCTTTCGCGATAGGCGTCGGCGCGGCCGGCGGCGACATAGGCGAGCGCGGATGCGGCGGACCCGATCATGCGGACTTTCCGCCATTGCATGATCCGCGTCATCATCGCGTCGCGCGCGGCAGCGTCGGTCGCCATGCGCGCGGGGATCCCGGTGTTGAGCACGCCGCGCGCGGGATCGTGCGTGCGCGACACGCGGATGGGCGCGCCGTTCAGCTGCGCGCCGGCGCCGACGGCGCCGGTGAATCGCTCCTCCAGCAGAAAGCAATCCACCACGCCAAGCACCGCTGCGCCGTCATGCATCAGCGCGATCGACACCGCGCAATGCGGATAGCCTTGCAAATAGTTCACACTCCCATCGAGCGGGTCGACGGCCCAGAAGGTTTTGAGGTCGCGGCCTGCGGACCAGCCGGTCTCCTCCGACAGGATCGGAAACGGCGCGGACGACGACAGACGCTCCAGGATCATCGCCTCCGCACGCTGATCGGCGGCGATCTTCACTTCGCGGCCGAGCTCGGCGTCGACGGTCGACCAGACGGGGCGGTGCTGTTTGAGCGCCAGACCAGCCTCGGCGGCGGCGGCGACCGCGAGCGCCAAAAGTTCGTCGCGTTCGGCGGGCGAGAATTGATCCGGCATCGGGGATGATTAGCATATCGGCCGACGCGCCGGGCAATTGCGCTGAACCAGGACTGGCGCGCGCGGGGCAAGCCGCATGGCGGAAGGGTGGGCCAAGAATCTTGACGTGCGCGCCCGCGCACGCGCCGACGCGCAGGCGGGGCTGCCGCCGCTTGACGCGGAGACGCTGAGCCAGGCGGAGGCGGACGTGCTCTCCGCCCAGGCGCGCGAGCGCGGGCGGCTCGACGGCGAGCGCGAGGCCGCGCGCCTGGAGGCGGAACGGACGATGCGGCGGCTGCGCCCCGAGCCGCCGGACCTCGCCGGTCCCCTCGCGGCCGCGCGGCTCACGCTGGCGCAGATCGACACCCGGGCGGGTCCGGAATGCGCGGCCGCGATCGCGCGCGAGATGCGCACGCGCGAAGACCTGGAGGCGTTCCGCCGCGCGCACCAGATCCGGCGCGATGCGGTCTATCCGCAATCGACGCTCTTCCAGGCGGGCCTGCTGTTCTGCGCGGCGCTGTTCGAGGCGCTGTTCAGCGCGACGCTGTTCGCACAGGAGGCCGAGCAAGGATTGCTCGGGGGCGCAGCGGTGGCGATCGGGCTTTCCGCATCGAACGTGACGCTCGGCTTTCTCGCCGGCTTCCTGGGGCTGCGTTATATCCAGCCGCGCCGCGCGGCGCCGCGCATTCTCGGCGGCGCCGCGTTTGCGGCGTTCCTGACGCTGGCGGCGCTGCTCAACATTTTCGCCGCGCGGTGGCGCGAGAGCCTTTCCGCGCGCGAGGCGGCGATCGATCCGTTCGCGCCGCGGCTCGATCTCTTCGGCTTCGCGGAGCCGCAGGCGGTGGTGCTCCTGATGCTGGGCGCGGGCGTGTGGGTGTTCGCCGCGCTGAAAGGGTATTCCGGCTTCGATGATCCGTATCCGGATTATGGCAAGATGCACCGCGCGCACCGTGACGCCGCGGAGGATCTCGCGGCGCTGCGGGCGGACGCCGTCGCCGCGCTGGAGGCGCCGGTGGAGGACGCCAAGGCCGCAATCGACGCTTCGCTCGCCGCGATGCGGGAGGCGGAGCGGAAGATGCGGGCCGCCTACGAAGACGCCGCGAGCGGCGTGGAGGCGATCGATGCGCGGGTGCGGCGGCTGGAAGAATCCGCGCAGTCGCTGATCGCGCTCTATCGGCGGGAGAACGTCGCGGCGCGGCGCGGGCCTGGGCCCGCTTATTTCACGGCGCCGTCGCCGCCGACGGCGCCTGCCGACGACGCGTTGGATGGGTGCGGCGCGCTGTTGCAGGCGACGCGTGAAGCGATCGCGGCCAGCCAGCGTGAGGCGGCGGATGCGCTCGCGGCGCTGCAAGCCGAGACGCAGGCGATCGCGGCGCGGTTCGCCGGCGGTTGAGCGGACGGCGCTCCCCCTTCGCGCGGCGACGCGCCGGCGCCAAGATCAAGGATCGCCTCGGGCTGGTGTTGATCGGGCTTGCGCTCGTTGCGCTCGCCGCCATGGCGGCGGCGGGCCTCGCGCTGCGCGCGCCGCCGACCGATGCGGAGACGCTCTGCCGCACCGACGCGCCGATCGCTGCGCACACCTACATTCTCGTCGATGGCACAGACCGGCTGGAGACGCGGCATCGGCGACGGCTGCGCGCGGTGATCGACGAAGAGCGCGCGCGCCTGCGCCCGTATGACCGCCTCACGATCGCAAGCATGCGCGCGGACCGGCCCGAAGAGCCGCGGCTGATCTTTTCCTTATGCAATCCCGGCGACGGGCGCGACGCCAATCCCCTGTTCCAGAACACCAAGCGCGCGCAGGCGCGCTGGGACGAGGCGTTCGGCGGCGCGCTGGAGAAAGCCGTGCGGCGCGCGGGCGGGGGACGCGCAGGACGCGCCTCGCCGATCGCCGCCAGCGTGCGCGCCGCGGCGGCCGATCCCGATTTCAGTCCCGCGATCGCTGCGCGACGGCTGGTGATCGTGTCCGATCTGCTGGAGCACGATCCCGAAGGATTCACGCTTTACGCCGAGGGCGCCGCGTTCGCCGGCTATCGCGCGGCGGGCGGGCGGTCCGTGGATCTGAGCGGCGTCGCGGTGCGCGTCACGCGGCTCGACCGACCCGGCCAGGCCGCACGCCAGGATGCGGCGGAGCGCGATTTCTGGGCGCCGTTCCTGGAGGACGCCGACGCGCGCGCCGTCACGTTCGATCCCGCGCCTTGATTTCGGCGCGCCGGGTACGCTCCGCGCGCGACGCAGACCGCGCCACGTTCCTGTGGATCGTTCCGAACGCCCGCGCGACTCAGTCTAACGAAGACGCCAAGCTTGCCATGACAAGCGGGTCTTCGGGGGATGGGCATGAGCTTTTCCTGGCAGGGCGTCAGCGGCGCCTGGTACGAATTCAATGTCGCGCGCGCCAAGCGGACGTGGGACCCGATGGGCGGGCTCTACATGTTCGTGAAGCCGGGCGACATGCCGACCATGGAAGCCGGCGGGCCGATCTGTCTCTATCTCGGCATCACCGACAATTTCGCCGACACGCTGGCGCGCCACGAGATGTGGGCGGCGGCGCAGCAGCTTGGCGCGGGCGAGATTCATCTGATGGACGTGCGCGACATCGCGGAACGTGAGCGCATCGGCAAGGACATCCTGGAAGCGCAGACGCCGGTGCTGAACCGGCAGATGCTCCGGCGCGTCGCCTGATCAAGCCAGCGCGCGCAGGCGCGCGACGGCGTCGTCCGCCAACGGATCGTTCGGATACGCTGCAATCCATGCGCCGAGGGCGGCGCGATCGTGCGCGTTTTCGTAGGCGGCGAGGCCCGGGCGGCCAACAAGCGCGCCGATGCGCTCCAGCAGCTTCAGCCATTCCGGATTCTGCGGGCCGACGCCTGCGCGCAGATCATCCGTGTGGATGAGGTTGAACGGCGGGAAGAGATCGCAACTCGACAGGATTGCGGCCGCCAGCACGCCGCGCGTGCGCCCGATATCGGCTTCCGCACGGACCCAGACAGACTCCACCGCGCCGGGCGACCAGCAGACCAGCACGCATTTCGCGCCGCGCACCGCGCGGTTGATCTCTTCATCGAACGCCGCGCCCGACTGCATGCGCGCATCGAACCACACCGACAGTTTCAGAGCGTTCAGGCGCTGCGCGATGGCGGCCACGCCCGCGCGCTCCTCGCGCTTGTAGGAAATGAAGACGTCCGGCGGCGCGATTGATTGCGTTGGCGCGGGCGCCTGCGCCGGTTGGGCCGGCGTGGGCGGCGGGGCAGCGCGCATCGATTGCCGCTGCGCCGGAATCGGCGCCCAGGCCGCGATTGCGCCGCCCGCGAGCGCTGCGAGCACGATGATGATCGCCGGCCAATTGAGGCCCGTGCCGGCAAAGAGAAGGACGCCCGCCGCCGCGCCCGCGCGTGCGAGCCGTGCGGCGCTGCGGTTGCGGGCGAACGCGTAGACCAGCACCGCCAGAGCCGCCAACACCAGGCCGACGATTCCAAAATTGGCGGCGCCGCCGAAATCCTGAGGGCTTGCCAGACCAGATTCCATCCCGTCAGCTCCACGCTCTTCGGATCACATCGCGCGTCAGAGGGGCGACCATTCCTCGTCCGCCGGCAAGGGCGCGAAAATCTCGTCGAGCATCGCGTCGGTGACGCCGGCGAGCGTCGCGGGATTCCATTTCGGCGCGTTGTCCTTGTCGACGATGACGGCGCGGACGCCTTCGAGGAAGTCATGGCGTTGCACGACGCGGGCGCCAATGCGGTATTCCATGCGCATGTTGTCGGCGAAGGTTTGCAGCGTTGCGCCGGTGCGGAGCTGGCGGAACGCGACTTTCAGCGTCTGCGGCGACTTGGTGCGCAACGCTTCCAGCTGCGCCTGTGACCATGGCGCGCCATCGGACGCGAGCGCCGCCACAATCGCTTCCACGCTGTCGTGCGCGAACAGCGCATCGATGCGGGCGCGCGCGTCGGCGGCGAGTTCCTTGGGAGCGCCGGCGCTTTCGCTCAGCGCATCGAGGCCGGAGCGGAGCGCGGCCATCGGATCGTGTGCTGCGCAGGCGCCGGCGATCTGCGCGCGCACGGCGCCGAGCAATTCGCTTGGCACATAATGCGTGGCGATGCCGGCGGCCATGCAATCAGCCGCCTTGAGGCGCGCGCCGGTGAGCGCGAGCCACATGCCAACCTCCCCCGACGCCTCTTTAGAATCGGCGGTCTGCGACGGCCGCAGGCGCGGCAAGAACCAGCCGCCGCCGACGTCGGGAAAAAGGCCGATGCCGGTTTCGGGCATGGCGAAGGTGGTGCGCTCGGTGGCGATGCGGAACGGTCCGTGTACGGAGATGCCGACGCCGCCGCCCATGGCGACGCCATCGATCAGCGCGACGATCGGCTTGGGGTAGGCGTGGAGGAGATGATTGAGGCGGTATTCGGTGCAGAAGAAGTCGCGCGCCTCGGCCCCGTCTTTCGCGCCGCTCTCGGCCAGCATGCGGATATCGCCGCCGGCGCAGAAGCCGCGCGTGCCTTCGGCATGATCGATCAGGACGATGTTCACGGCGGGATCGTCGCGCCAGGCGAGAAGCGCTGCGGTCATGTCGCGGCACATCCGCGTGGTCAGCGCGTGGAGCGCCGCGGGCCGGTTGAGCGTGAGGATGGCCAGGCCGCCTTCGGTTTTCGTCAGCACGTCGCTCATGGGGACGCTCCGCCCAGCGCACGGCGGGCCGCGCCCGGATGATCGGTGAAGACGCCCTCCACGCCCAGGCGCGCAAACGCCAGCACTTCCGCAGCCAGATCGCCGTGCTGGCGCAGATGATCGGGCGCGGCTGCGTCGCCGCGGCGCAATTCCGCGGGGAGGAACGCGTTCTCGGCGCGCAGCGTCCACACATGAACCGGAAGCCGTGCGGCCGTCGCGCGGGCAACGAGATCGGTCGGCGCGGCGGACGCGCCGTTTGCGTCGCGCGGGATCACCAGCGTCTTCTCCAGGCCAAGCGCGTCGGCGAACTCGCTCAGCGGCGCAAGATCGGCTTCAACGTATTCGCGATAGCTGCGCGCGCGGCGCGCCGCCGTCTGATCATAGGGGCCGCCGTCGGCGCTCATGAGAAACACCAGCCGCGTGCGCACGCCCTGAATGCGCAAGGCGCGCAACGCCTGTTCCTCAAAGCATTGGACGAAGACGGGCGCGGCGGCGTGATCGAGATTGTGCTCGCGCAGGAAGCGGCCCATCGCGTCGGGCATCGAGAGGCCGCGCGTGCGGAAGTGCGTGGGGTGCTTCAGTTCCGGATAGAGGCCGATGATGCGGCGCGTGCGCGCGCTTTCGTCGCGGGCGAGTTCGAACACTTCCTGGAACGTGGGGATCGGCTCCTGGAAATCGTATTGCGAGTTGGCGGGGCGCAGGTCCGGGATGCGTTCGCGTGTGCGCAGCGTGCGGATTTCCTCCAAGGTGAAATCCTCGCTGAACCAGCCGAGCGTCTCTTCGCCGTCGATCACCTTGACGACGCGGCGATCGCGAAACTCGCGGCGCTCGGCCACATCGGTCGTCCCGGAGAGTTCGTTCTCGTGGCGGCACACGAAATGGCCGTCCTTGGTCATCACCAGGTCGGGCTCGATGAAGTCGCAGCCGAGATCGATCGCGCGGCGATAGGCGGCCATGGTGTGTTCGGGGCGTTCGCCGGAGGCGCCGCGATGGGCGATCACCAACGGGCGCGCACTGGTGAAGCCGGGCGGCGCCGACATCGATACGCTGGAACAGCCGGCGAGCGCGGCGGCGCCCAAAAGAACGTCGCGGCGGCGCATCTCAGAGACGCTCGTCCTGCGGCGCGAGCCGGGTGCACAAGATGCCGGTGAAGATCATCGCGGCGTACGACATGAGCATGAGGCCGGCGAAGACGCTGTCGAGCAAGCCATCGATCTCCGGGAACGTGGCCTCGAAATTGATCGCCACCCACGCGGAGAGGCCCATGCCGGGAAACGCCAGCGCACACGCCGCCTCGGCTTCGTCGCCGGGAGCGACGCGCAAGAGCTTCAGCAGCAGAAACGTGAGGATCGCGGCGGCGACCGGCGCGGCGACGAAGAGGATGAGGCTGGGCGCGAATGTCGGCGTGAAGAATTCGGCGCCGAAGAAGAAGAGGCCCGCCGCGAGCGCGAACCAAAGCAGCAAGCCTGTCAGGGCGGCGCGAATGATCATGTTCTTCTCCCCTCGCTCGGCCGCTTCCGGGCTGAACAGACGCTTTCTAGGCCAAGCGCCGGCAGCTTGCCAACAACGGCCGCGCCCTCAGCCACGCGTCGCGTCACTGTCCCTCCGTGCAGGGGAGCAACGCCGCGTGCGCTCACTAGTCCTTCAGCAGCTCGCGCGCGACGATGACGCGCATGATCTCGTTGGCGCCTTCGAGGATCTGGTGGACGCGGAGATCGCGGACGATGCGCTCGACCTCGTAGTCGCGCAAATAGCCGTAGCCGCCATGGATCTGCAGCGCGTCGTTGGCGACCTTGAATCCCGCGTCGGTGACGAAGCGCTTGGCCATGGCGCAGAACTTCGTCGCCTCGGGATCCTTGGCGTCGAGGCGGCGGGCGGCTTCGTAGAGGATGGCGCGCGCGGCTTCGAGTTCGGTCGCCATGTCGGCGAGCTTGAATTGCGTCGCCTGGAAATCGGCCAGCGCGCGGCCGAATTGCTTGCGCTCTTTGGCGTAGGCGAGCGCGCGATCGAGCGCGTCGGAGGCGCCGCCAAGGGAACACGCGGCGATGTTGAGGCGCCCGCCATCGAGGCCGCGCATGGCGTATTTGAATCCGTCGCCCTCGGGGCCGATGCGATTCTCCGCCGGCACGCGGCAATCCTCGAAGATGACGGCGGACGTCGGCTGCGCCTGCCAGCCCATCTTCTGTTCGTTCTTGCCGAAGGACAGTCCCTTGGTTCCCTTCTCGACGACGAAAGTCGAGACGCCCTTGGCGCCCTCTTCACCGGTACGCGCCATCACGACATAGAGATCGGAGAAGCCGCCGCCGGAGATGAACGCCTTGGCGCCGTTCAGCACGTAGGCGTCGTTGCCGTCGGCTTTGGCGGTCGTCTTCAGGCTGGCGGCGTCGGAGCCGGCGTTGGGCTCAGTGAGGCAATAGGAGGCGATCTTCTCCATCGTGGTCAGCTGCGGCAGAAGACGCTGGCGCTGTTCCTCGCTGGCGAAGGTGTCGATCATCCAAGAGCACATGTTGTGGATCGAGACGAACGAGGCCGTCGCCACGCAACCGCGCGACAGCGCTTCGAAGATCAGCGCTGCGTCGAGCCGCGAGAGCCCGGAGCCGCCGACATCGTCGCGCACATAGATGCCGGCGAATCCGAGCGCAGCCATCTCGCGCAGCGTATCCAGATCCAGGCGCTTTTCTTCCTCCCAGCGGGCGGCGTTGGGGCGGAGCTTCTCCTGCGCAAAGGCGTGCGCGGTGTCGGCGATGAGGCGCTGGTCCTCGGTGAGATCGAAAGCCATGAGACGCTTATAGAGCGCCAGGCGTGCGTGCGGGAGGGGGCAGATCGCGCCGCCCGGCGCCGCGGCAGGCGTACGCGCGGGCGAATCCGCATTGCTTTTCCCGGCGGGCGTGCCCACAACGCGCGCCCCTCCCGATGAAAACGTTCACCGCCTCCCCCGCGCTCATTCTGGTCGCCGGCATTCTGGTGCTGTCGGGGATGGACGCGACGATCAAGTTTCTCTCCCAGACGAACCACACGCTGGTGGTGACGCTGGGGCGCTATGTCGTAGGCGCGGCGTTCGCGGCGGTCATCTGGGTGCATGCGGGGCGCCCGGCGATCACCGGGTCGATGTGGCGCGCGCACATGGTGCGCGGCGGCGTGATCGCCATCTCGGCGGTCTCGTTCTTCTGGTCGCTGACGGTGCTGCCGCTGGCGGAGGCGGTGGCGCTCTCGTTCTTCTATCCGCTGATCGTGCCGTTCGTGGCGGCGGCGCTGATCGGGGAGCCGGTGCGCGGCGCCAGCGTGGCGGCCGCCGCGCTCGGATTTGTCGGCGTCATCGTGGCGATGCAGGGCGCGCCGTCGCCGACGCAATCGCCGCTCTATTATTGGGGCGTCGCGGCGGTGATCCTCGCGGCGTCCACTTTCGCCGTCTCGATCGCGCTGATGCGGGCGCGCGCGCGGGCTGACGGCGCGCCGATCGTCGGCGTGATGGCGACTTTGATCCCCGGGCTGATCATTGCGGGACCCGCAATCGCGCTGGCGCCGCCGCCGCGGCTGGAGGACTGGCCGTACTTCCTGCTGATGGGCGTTCTGGCGGCAGGCGGGATGTATTTGATGGCGCGCGCCTACGCCGCCGCCGAGGCGCAGCAATTGGCGCCGATCCATTACAGCGAATTGTTGTGGGCGAGCCTGATCGGCTATTTCGTGTTTCAGGAAGTCCCGCGGCCGCAGGTGCTGCTCGGCGCCGTTGTGATCATCGCGGCGTGCCTGTGGGCGGCGTGGGACGAACGGCGCATCTCGCTGCGCGCTGGGGAGACAAAACCATGACCGCGTTCGACATCAGCATCATCCCCTTCGCCAAGACGATGGGCGTCGTCGTGCTCGAAGCGTCGAGGGACAAGGTCGTGGGCGCGCTGGCGGTGACGCGGGAGATGTGCACGACGGGCGGCACGCTGCACGGCGGCGCCTCGATGGCGTTCGCGGATTCGCTCGGCGCGATCGCAGGCTATCTGGCGCTGCCCGAGGGCGCGACCGGCACGACAACGCTGGAGAGCAAGACCAATTTCCTCGGCGCGGCGAAAGCGGGCACGACGGTGACCGGCGAAACCACGCCCGTGCATCGCGGACGGCGCACAAGCGTGTGGCAAACCAGGATCACCGGTGAAGACGGCAAACCTGTCGCGCTCGTCATCCAGACGCAAATGGCGCTCGGCCTGTGAAAGCTTTCTGCACGACGCAAGGAACCTCACGCCGGCGTGAGCCGTTCATTCCTGACGACGCCGAAAGGCGCTGACGATGGAGTGCGACATGAAGTTTGTTCTGGCCGCCGCGGCCGCGTTGGGTTTTGCGGGCCTCGCGGCCTGCTCCGAACAAGCCGACTCTCCGGCGACCAATGCTGAAGAAATCGGCGAACGCGCGGACACGGCGATGGAAGAAGCAACGACCGGCGAAACCAATATGGGCGATGGACCCATGGAGGAAGCCGGCGAAGAGATCGACGAAGCCAATCGCGAAGCGGGCCAGGACGTCCCCGCGGACGCGCCGCCCCCGCTCGACAACTAAGAAGCGCCCAAACCGGCGAAGCCATTTGAGAGCCCCGTGCGCCAGCGTGCGCGCGGGGCTCTTTGCGTCTGTAACCGCGGCGGCGGCGGCGACGAATGTTCCAGCGCAACGCGCGAGGAGGATTTGATGATCAAGACTGCATTGGCGGCGGCGGCCGCGTTCGGGTTCGTCGGGCTGGCGGCGTGCTCGCAGGAAAGCGCCGCCCCCGCCGCGGACGGCGGCGCGATGGCGGACGAGTCCAAGTCCGGCGACGCGATGTCGTCCGGCGACGCCATGTCCGGCGATGCGATGTCGGAAGGCGCGATGGCCGACGACGCGATGAAGGATGACGCCATGAAGGACGACGCCATGGCGGAAGAAAAGATGTCCGAATCCAAGTAGATTTCTCGAACTCGTCCCACTCACGCCGCGCCTTCCGTCGCTGGGCGATCGCCTAAGTTGCGGGAGGAGCGGCGTTTTCTTTAGCGGAAGGCGTCGACGAGCGCGGCGATCCAGGCTTTCAGCGGCTCCTTGAGATCGAGCGGCGTGCGGCCGTGGCGCACGAGGATCAGGTCAAGATCCGGCGCCAGAACGATGTATTGGCCGTCATAGCCGTTCGCGGAAAAACTGCCGGGTCCGCCGGTCTCGAGCCACCAATGCGCGCCATAGGGACCGTCGGCGGCGCCGGGCTGTCGGTTCGTCGGCGTTCGCGCATGATCGATCCATTCGCGCGGCAGGTGCTGACGCCCTTCCCATACGCCGCCGCGCAGATAGAGCAGCCCGAAGCGCGCGAAATCCTGCGCCGTGGCGAAGCAGAACGACGAGCCGATGAACGTGCCCGCGGCGTCGAATTTCGGGATCGGGCTCGCCATGCCCAACGGCGCGAACAGGCGCGCGCGCATGAAGGCTTCGAACGCTGCGCCCGACTTGCCAATCGCTGCGCCAAGGCGGCGCGCGATGATGTTGGTGGATCCGCTCGCGTACGCCATATGGGCGCCGGGCGGATGCGCCAGCGGGAAGGACGCCGCGAAATGCGCGACATCATGCTTGCCCTCGCCGAACAGCATCGCAATCACATCGGAGGGCTGGTCGGGGCGATACTCCTCGGTGAAAGCGAGCCCGCTCTGCATGCGCAAGAGATGATCGAGCGTGATCGCCGCGCGCGGATCGCCCGGCGCGCGCCATTCGGGCGCGTCGACCGGCGCACGCACATCCAGGACGCCGTCGGCGACTAGAAGTCCGGTCAGCGCGTGGGTGATGCTCTTGGCCATCGACCAGGAATGGAAGGTGTCCTCCGCCGCGCCGCCTTCGCCATAGCGTTCGAAGATGATGCGGCCGCGCTGAACGATCAGCACGGCCTGGGTCTCGCCGAGGTCCTTTCGATCGAACGCCTCCGCCAGCAGCGCCGAGGCGCGGGACGGGATGGCGGCGTCCATGGCGCGGGGCCAGCCTTGCGTCGGCCAGGGCACGCCCTCAGGTTGCGTGGGTAGCGGCGGCAACTCCATCGCCCCTCTATGGGCGCTTTCCGTGCTGGCCGCAAAGTGCGCCCGGGGGGTGGAACTGGGTCGTTTCTGTGGCGTTAACTCCCTGGCCCTCGGTGCGCGCGGCGTTCGCGAGGGCGATAAGGGAGACTGCTGATGAAACTTGTGCACGCCATCGCGGCCGCCGCTCTTCTCGCCGCCGCCGCCTGCTCGCAGGCTGAAACCGATCAAGCCGCCGACAACGCCGAAGCCGCCGCGGAAGACGCGGGCGAAGCGATGCAGGACGCAGGCGAAGCCATGGGCGAAGCCGCCAACGAGGCAGGCGAGGCCATGGAAGGCGCGGTCAACGACGCTGCGAAGTCCGTCGACGCTGCGACCGACGACGACCCCGCGACCCAGCCCTGATCCAACGGGCACGCACTTAGGACGGGCGGCGCCGAACAGCGTCGCCCGTTTCTGCTGGTGCGCACGCTTATCGCTGCGCCCACGGCGTGTTGACCTGATAGATCGGCGCCAGCGTGGGCCCGGCGCGGTAGGCGGCGATGAGATTGCGGCGCGAGAGCCGGCGCACGGCGTTCTGCACCGAGGATTTGGCAAGGCCGGTGGCGCTGGCGATATCGCCCAGGCTTGCGCCGCAGCTTTTCCGGCCGCGCCCGTGGGTGGCGCGCCAGAGCCAGAGATAGACGATGAATGCGGAAGGCGCGCGATCGTGCCCGACGAGGTCGCGCATCAGCACGTCGAGGATGTAGGCATCGAGGCGGAGAGAACGCTGCGTCACGTCCGTTGCTATAGCAATTATCGAACATCTTGCGCCAGATGCGGTTTCGGCATGATTGGTTGGTCGCGCCAGCCAAGGAGGCCGCGATGATCACCAAGCTCAAATTCGTCTCCGTGCCGACCCGCGATCAGGCGCGGGCGCTGCAGTTCTGGACCGAGCAGATGGGGTTCGAGATCGTCACCGATCAGCCGATGGGCGCACAGCGCTGGATCGAACTGAAAATCCCGCGCGCGGAAACGGGCGTCGTGTTGTGGACGCAGGACGGCCAGGAAGACCGCATCGGCACATTCTTCAACGGCTCGTTCGCCTGCGACGACGTGGAGGCGACGTACCGGCAGCTCAGCCAGCGCGGCGTCGAGTTCGTGGAAAAGCCGAAGAAGCAGCCCTGGGGGCATTTCGCGACGTTCAAGGACCCCGACGGCAACCAGTTCGTCCTGAGTTCACGCTGAGCGCAAACCGCCGCGCGCACGGGGCGAGATGCGCGCGCGGCGGCGGCTCAGGCGGCCTTCTTGTCGGCGCTGCCGTTGAACAGGAAATCGTTGCCGTCGAAGGTGACGCGCACGGAATCGCCGTCCTTGATCCGGCCTTCGAGCAGAAGCCGCGCGAGCGGATCCTGAATTTCCTTCTGGATCACGCGCTTCAGCGGGCGGGCGCCATAAGTGGGATCGTACCCGCGCGCGGCGAGCGCGTCCTTGGCGCGCTGGTCTAGATCGATGGTGATGTTCCGTTCACGGAGCAATGCCTCCAGCCGCTTCAGCTGGATGGCGACGATCTCGCCCATCTGCGTCTTCTGCAGGCGGCGGAACAGGATGATCTCGTCGATCCGGTTGAGGAATTCCGGGCGGAAGCGCTGGCGCACCTCGTCCATCACCTGCTCCTTCACGTCCTCCACGTCGGCGCCGTCGGGCTGATCGGCCAGATAGCGCGCGCCGGCGTTCGACGTCATGATCAGGATCACGTTCCGGAAATCCACCGTGCGGCCCTGGCCGTCGGTCAGGCGGCCGTCGTCGAGCACTTGGAGGAGGACGTTGAACACGTCCGGATGCGCCTTCTCGATCTCATCGAACAGCACGACCTGATAGGGACGGCGCCGCACGCTCTCGGTGAGCGCGCCGCCCTCCTCGTAGCCGACATAGCCCGGGGGCGCGCCGATGAGGCGGGCGACGGAGTGCTTCTCCATGTATTCGGACATGTCGATGCGGGTCATCGCCTGGTCGTCGTCGAACAGGAAGGCGGCGAGCGCCTTGGTCAGTTCGGTCTTGCCTACGCCTGTCGGGCCCAGGAACATGAACGAACCGATCGGGCGGTGGGGATCCTGCAGGCCCGCGCGCGCACGGCGCACGGCGTCGGCCACCGCATTCAGCGCATGCTCCTGACCAACGACGCGGCGGCGCAATTCGGCTTCGAGATGGAGCAGCTTCTCCTTCTCGCCTTCCAGCATCTTCTCAACGGGAATGCCGGTCCAGCGCGAGACGACGGCGGCGATGGCTTCGGCGTCCACCACCTCCTGCACAAGACCGCCGCCGCCGGTTTCTAGATCCCGGGCTTCCGCCTCGGCGATCTGCTTCTCAATTCCGGGGATGCGGCCGTACTTGATCTCGCCGGCCTTGGCGAAATCGCCCCGGCGCTGGGCCTCCAGCAATTCCTGATGCAGCTGTTCAAGCGCCTCTTTGGCCTTGGAGGCGGTGAGCAGCTTTGCTTTCTCCGCCGACCAGGATGCGGTCAGCTCCGCGGACTGCGCTTCGAGCCTGCCGAGTTCATCGGCCAGCTTGGCCAGGCGATCCTTGGAGCCCTGGTCGGTCTCGCGCTTGAGCGCTTCGCTCTCGATCTTCAGCTGCATGATGCGGCGATCGAGTTCGTCGAGTTCTTCAGGCTTTGAATCCACCTGCATGCGCAGGCGCGCTGCGGCTTCGTCCATCAGGTCGATGGCCTTGTCCGGCAGGAAGCGGTCGGCGATGTAGCGGTTGGAAAGCTGGGCCGCAGCAACGATGGCGGCGTCGGAAATGCGCACGCCGTGGTGCACCTCGTAGCGCTCCTTCAGCCCACGGAGGATCGACACGGTGTCCTCCACCGTGGGCTCGCTCACGAAGACGGGCTGGAAGCGCCGCGCGAGGGCGGCGTCCTTCTCCACGTGCTTTCTGTATTCGTCGAGCGTGGTGGCGCCGACGCAATGCAGTTCGCCGCGCGCAAGGGCGGGCTTCAGCAGATTGGACGCGTCCATCGCGCCTTCGGCCTTGCCGGCGCCGACGAGCGTGTGCAGCTCATCGATGAAGAGCACGATCTGGCCTTCCGCGGCGGTGACTTCATTCAGCACCGCCTTCAGCCGCTCCTCGAACTCACCGCGATATTTCGCGCCGGCGATCAGCGCGCCCATGTCGAGCGCGAGAAGCTTCTTGTTCTTCAGGCTCTCGGGCACGTCGCCGTTGATGATGCGCAGCGCCAGGCCTTCCGCGATCGCGGTCTTGCCGACGCCGGGTTCGCCGATCAGCACGGGATTGTTTTTGGTGCGGCGCGATAGAACCTGGATGGGGCGGCGGATTTCCTCCTCGCGGCCAATGACGGGATCGAGCTTGCCGGCGCCCGCGTCTTCGGTCAGGTCGCGCGCATATTTCTTCAACGCGTCGTATTGATCTTCTGCGCCGGCGCTTTGGGCGGTGCGGCCTTTGCGCAGCTCCTGGATCGCCTTCTCCAATTTCTGCGGCGTGATCCCATTCTTCTTCAGGATTTCGCCGGCCTTGGCGTCGGTGTTCAGCGCCAGGCCGAAGAGCACGCGCTCGGCGGTGACATAGGAATCGCCCGCCTTGGTCGCGGCTTGGTCGGCCGCGTCGAGCGCGCGGGCGAGCGAGGGCGCCATGTACATGCGGTCGCCGCCGCCCTGAACTTTCGGCAACGCCTGGACGGCGGCGTCGGCGTCGGCGCCGACGCGGCCCGGATCACCGCCGGCGGCGCGGATCAGACCCGCAGCCAAGCCTTCGCGATCGTCGAGCAGCGCCTTCAAAAGGTGCTGCGATTCAAGCTGCTGGTTCTGCTCGCGCAGGGCGATGGTTTGCGCCGCCTGCACGAAGCCGCGCGCGCGTTCGGTAAACTTTTCGAGGTCCATGCGGCCCCTCCTCCTCGTGGATTTGGCGCCCCGAAATCGGCGGCGCGACGAGATGAGGCGGAGGTAGGCGCCGGCGCTTTACCCCGCAAGGGGAAGGGCTATTGCGTCGCGCTCCCGCAAGAGCGGGGCGCCGGCCGTGGGGCCTAGAGCAGCGGACTTTAAATGCGACGCACTTTTGTGGCCGGCGGAGAGCGCATTTAAAGTCCCAGAAGCTGCTCTATAACTTTAATTTCTAAAGCATCTTTGGTGCGTTAAATGCGACACCCCGTTCAACCCCAATCGCAGGTCGCATTTAACGCACGATGCTTTAGTCCTCGTCGGCGGGGGCGAGGAAGGCGGGCGCGTCGCCGGCGAAGCCCTCGGATTCGTCGCGGCGCTCGCGGCGCGGGCGTCGCGGTTCGCGCTCACGCTCACCGTCCTCGCGCTCTGCGCGCGGGGGACGATCCTCGCGATCGGCGCGGGCGGGACGCTCTTCGCGATCCGCGCGCGCGGGACGTTCGTCACGGTCGGCGCGGGGGCCGCGTTCGTCGCGGTCGCGCGGGGGACGATCGCCGCGATCGCGGCGCGGCTCGAAATCGTCGCGGCCGTCTGCGGCGGCGCCCTCGCGGCGGTTATCGTAGCCGCCGTCATTGCGATCGCCGCGATCGCCGTCGGGGCGGAAGCGGTTGCGGCGGTTGCGGCCACGATTGCGGCCGCCGCGGAAATCGTTGCGGTAGCCGTCGCCGTTCTGCTCGTACTGGCCTTCGCCGCCGCCGTTTTCGGCGCGCGCTTCATCGGGTTCGCCGGATTCTGCATTGGCGCCGGCTTCGGAGCCGCCGTCTTCGTCGCCGTCGAACTCATCGTCGTTGGCGAAGCGATCAGGGGGCGGCGGCGGCGCGTACGCCGGCTGCATGCTTTTCAGCAAGCGGAAATAGTGCTCGGCGTGCTGCTGGTAATTCTCAGCCTGCACCCGGTCGCCGCCGGACATCGCGTCGCGCGCCAGCTGCATGTATTTCTCATAGATCACGGACGCGGGCCCGCGGACCTTGATGTCGGGACCGTTGGATTCGAGCGCCCGGTTCGGCTGGTTGTGATGGCCGGGTTTGCGGCCGCGGCCGCGCTGACGTTTCATCATGTTCACCTGGTTCTTCCATTGGCATGGGATGCGGCGTGCGACGCCGGATCCTGCGTTTCGGCACTCAACCCTTCTGCGCTCCGCAATCCTTCTGCGCTCCGCAATCCTCTTGCGCTCCGCACTTTTCGCGCGCCCCGCGCTGCGCTCCGCACCGGCGGTGTGCGACCCCGATCAGACGCGAGGCCAGAGAGAAGAGGCCAGAGGGGGGCGTGCGCCGTTTCCCGCGCGCCGCCCGGCTGGTGGACTCGTGACTGGCTTCGCTTCGGTCCTTGACTAAGCTCCGAACCCTTGTTCCCGCGCCGCCTTCCGGACTCGCCAGAGGCGACCAAGCGCTCCGCCTGCGGACAATAGCGCCTGGAACGATGCGCTTTCGGCTCGCGCCGGCTGCAGCTTCCTGATCGTTCCCACGCCAGGGCGCGCCGCGCTGATTCCCGTATCGAAGCCTTCTACATGCTTCGCTGCGGCTTCAACAAGCCCCATCTCAAATCAGAATTATGGCAACTCGACGCAGGAACCGGCTAACCATGCTGTTATCTCCTGTCCCCCGCCGCGGCCGGCACGGTCAACCGCGGACGGGGCGGCGGCCGAAGACGACGCGATCTATTCCCGCGAGATCGGCGCGGACGCCTTCCGGCGCGAGGCCCTGTTCATCGGCCAGCGCCCACACGGCCTCAGCCTGACCCTGCCCGATCTCGACGGCGAAGGCGCCGCCGGGACGCAGCAGTCGCGCGATCTGCGGGAGAAGGCGGCGATAGGCGTCCAGCCCGTCGGCGCCGCCGTCAAGCGCAAGCCGCGGCTCATAGCGCGCGACCTCGGGCTCAAGCAGGCCGAGCGCGCCAGTGCGCACGTAAGGCGGGTTCGACAGCACGAGATCGAACGCGGCGTCGGGCAAGCCCGCGCCCCAATCATCCTCCACCCGTTCGATGCGATCGGCGAAGCCGCAGGCGGCGATGTTGGATGCGGCGACCGCCAACGCAGCGGCGCTCACGTCAACGGCGACGATCGTGGCGGCGGGGCGCTCGGCGGCAAAGGCGATGCAGACCGCGCCCGTGCCCGCGCCAAGATCAGCGACGCGCGCGGGCGCATCGGCGCCGACGAGGTCGAGCGCGCAGAGCACGAGCGTCTCGGTCTCCGGGCGCGGCGCGAGCACATCGGGCGTGACGCGCAGTTCGAACGTCCAGAAATGCTTGCGCCCGAGAATGTGGCTCACGGGTTCGCGCGCTTCGCGGCGGGCGACGAGGCGCTCCACCGCATCGCGCTGATCGGCGCTCAGCATCCGATACGGATCGGTGAGGATTTCGGTGCGCGCGACGCCGGCGCCTGCCTCCAACAGCAGACGCGCATCGTACGCCGGCGTGTCGACGCCGGCTTCGCGCAAGCGATCGCGCGCGGCCTTCCACGCAGCGACGAGGTTTTCGCCTTCAGACATTAGAGTTTCGGCATCAGGCTTTCGGTGGTTTGAGCTTTAAGGGCGCACCTCGGCATCGTCGCCCGGCCGGGCGCGGCCCGCGTCGATGATGTCTGCATAAATCCCGCACAGAACGTGGCCGTAGAGGCCGCGCAACGCCTCCAGCATATCGAGATCGCGCACGCCGCGATCGGGATCGACATGGGTGGCGACGCAGCGGCGGATCGGAGCGATCACGCGGGCCGTCGCGTGGCCGAGCGACATGTGGGCGCCGGCGGCGTCCAGTTCAATCCAGGGCGGCCAGCCTTCGACGTGCACGTTGGCGCGGAACCGAAGCGGATCGACGGGGCGGCCGATGCGTTCGGAAAGATCGCGCACGCTCGCCAGGTTGATGATCGACACGCGGCCGCGGGGATCATCGTAGAAGCGATGCGCGCGCGGCGCGGCCAGAACCTGCAACTGGCCCGATGCGTCCTCGCCAAGAAAATCCTGGAGCCAGCGCGCGAAGGCGCGGCGGCCCTCCGGTTCATCGAGCCGCGCGGTGAAGACGCCTTCGTCAGTCTCGACGCTCAGTTGATTGCTCTTGTCGTCAAACCTTGTGCGGGCGCGCGCGACCTTCGGGATGCTGGCGAGGACGGCGAAGCGCATCTTTGCAACGTGCGCCGGCGCTTCGGGATCGAAGCCGGAGGGGCCGTTCTCAACAGCGAACACGCGATCGAACGGCACGCCGACGCCGGGCGCGAAGTCAATCGCGTCGAGGCGCTCAGGCGTGAAGCCTTTGACCGGGTAGCGCCAGAGGCTTTCGATGCGGCCCGCAGCGCTCACGCGTCCTGCTCGGCAAGCGCTGCGAGCCTGGCGGCTTGTTCGTCCGCGGCAAGCGCGTCGATGACGGGATCGAGTGCGCCGTCGAGCACTTCGGGAAGATTGTAGAGCGTCAGGTTGATGCGATGGTCGGTGATGCGGCCTTGGGGGAAATTGTAGGTGCGGATGCGCTCGCTGCGGTCTCCGGAGCCGACCTGGCCTTTGCGCTCGGCGGCGCGGGCGGCGTCACGGTTGGCGCGCTCCAGATCATAGAGGCGCGCGCGCAGGATCTTCATCGCCTGGGCGCGGTTCTGGTGCTGCGACTTTTCCTGACTGACGACGACAATGCCGGTCGGGAAATGGGTGATGCGCACGGCGGAATCGGTCTTGTTGACGTGCTGGCCGCCGGCGCCGGAGGCGCGCATGGTGTCGATGCGGATGTCCTTATCCTCCACCACGATGTCGACTTCGTCCGGTTCCGGAAGAACGGCCACGGTGGCGGCGGAGGTGTGAATGCGGCCGCCGGCCTCGGTCTCGGGCACGCGCTGCACGCGGTGGACGCCGCTTTCGAAGCGCAATCGTCCGAACACGCCTGATCCCTGGACGCTGGCGATGATTTCCTTGAAGCCGCCGAGGCCGGTCTCGGAGGCGGAGTCGAGTTCGAGGCGCCAGCCGCGACGGGCGGCGTAGCGCTGATACATGCGCAAGAGATCGCCGGCGAAGAGCGCGGCCTCCTCCCCGCCCGTGCCGGCGCGGATCTCCAGGATGGCGGAGGCTTCGTCGTCCTTGTCCTTCGGGATCAGCATCAACTGCGCCGCGTGAACGGCGCCGTCGAGGCGTTCGCGAGCGCCGTCGATCTCGTCACGCGCGAGGGCGGCGAGTTCAGGATCGCTCATCGCGCTTTCGAGCGAGGCGACTTCGTCTTTCGCCGCGCGCAGCGCGCGCACGGCCTCTGCGACCGGTTTCAGATCCGCGTATTCGCGCGAGAGGCGCGTGATCTCAGCGCCGTCGGCCGCGGCCGACATCCGCGCTTCGACCCATTCGAAGCGCTCGACGGCCTGAGACAGCCGCCGCTCTAGGCGATCAAGATCGGGCATGGCGTGGATCGCGGCTCAGGGCGACGGTTCGGGGAAAATCTCGGGATGGACTTCCTGCACGTTCGGCTCGGCGAAATCGACGATGTTGCCGAGCCGCATCTCGTAGGGGATCACCACTTCCAGCGCGCGGCCGTTGGCGGCTTCCAGGTGGAACACCAGCGCGCGGCCATGTTCGGCGCCCTCCTCCGTCATCTGGCCGTCGAAGACGAGGCCGGCGGCGATCAGGCCGACCTGCGTCTCGTCCTGCTTGAAGCCGGCGATCAGGCCGCGAATGTAATCCTGCGCGCCGTCCTGATCTTCCGGCGGCGCAACGGTGGCGCGAATGAGCTCGCCGGTTTTTCGGGTTCCCGCGCCAAAGGGCCGGAACGAGCCGCCCTGCGCCAGGAGCGCATGGGCCTCGTCGAAGAGGTATTCGTAGGTTTCCTGCAGGTGCTGCTGGAGCATGGGAACAATCCTCGGTCCGCCGGAGGCGGTTCAGCGGTAGATAGGCGGTTCGGGGCCCGATTGGCAGCCCCGCGCGGGCCCGTTAGCGCGGCCGGCCCGCCACCCTGTGGTAAGTGAACGCCATCGCGATGCAGTGGCGCAGCGGCGCGAGCGGCAGACGCCCGCTGAGCGGAAACACCAGCGCGCGATCGCCGCTGAAGACGAAGCTCTCCGGATAGTGCGCGCGGAACCGGGCGACCAGTTTGGTGGTGCAAATGAAGTACATCGCGACCTGATCCGGCGCGGCCGCCTTCCAGCCCAACCGCACCGTGCTGCCGCCGTGAACGCGATAGGCGGGTTCGCCCCACTTCAGGCTTTCCTCCACCGCGCCGTGCTCGGCGCCGATGTCGAGGATGAGGGCGCGCAGCGCGAGGAGGCGATCGCGCGCCGGCCTCGGGACGGCTGCGAACGCCGCAGAGACGTCCGCATCGGCGATCCGCTGGCGGCTTGAGCGAGCGGGCGCCATTCAGACCAGCCCCGGCAGCGACGAGAGCCAGTCGGGTAGTTCGCTCTTGTCGATCGGGCCCAGGCCGACGGCCGTCACCGTCGGCGCCTTGAACACGGTCAGCGCCGCATCTTCGACGAGGGTGAAGCCATAGCCATCAGCGCGTTCGGCGATCTCGCGCAACGC
>WGOB01000083.1 GCA_016124255.1 Alphaproteobacteria bacterium
CGAGCATCACCGCGCCGTCGCGCCAAAGATTCGCGGTGACGGTGCTTTCGTAGGTCGGCGTGAATTCCCCGAGGATGTTTGAGCACGCCGTGGTGCGCACGCCTTCGGTGCAGAAGAGATCCTTGACGCCCAATGGCGCGCCGTCGAGCGCTTTGGCTTTGCCCTTCGCGCGGCGCTTGTCGCTCTCCTTCGCCATCGCGCGCGCCTTGTCGTGGGTGACGACGACGAACGCGTTCAGATGCGGATTGGCCTTGTCGATCGCGTCGAGAAACGCGTCGGTGATGTCGAGCGAGGAGAATTCCTTGCGCGCCATCCCGTCGAGGGCGTCTTTGAGTGTGAGTGAAGTGAGATCGGTCATGGCCTCACCCTTCGTCATTCCGGACGCGCGCAGCGCGATCCGGAACCCAGGGGCCAATGTCGCGTCGTTTGCTCCTGGGTTCCGGGTTCGCCGCTGCGCGGCGCCCCGGAATGACGGAGGGATCAAGATCACTCATACCGAAAGCATCTTCTCGTAATAGATGTTGTGCGGGCTGTCGGGCGGATAGTCGAGAAACGCGCCGCAGCGGGTGAAGCCTGCGCGTTCGTAGACGCGCCAGGCCGACGCGAAGCTCTCGACCGCGCCGGTCTCGAGCGCGAGCCGGGTCAAGCCTTCCTGTCGCGCGAGCGTTTCGATACGCGCCACGATCATGCCGGCGAGGCCGCCGCCGCGCGTCGTCGGCAGCGTGTACATCCGTTTCACTTCGCCGAACTTTTTGGGCCCATCGCCATGCCGTTTCAGTGCGCCCATCGCGAGCGCCGCGCCGGTTTTGTCGCGCGCAACGAACACCGTCGTGTTGGGCTCGGCCATCTGCTCGACGGTCATGTGATGCGTGAACTCGCGCGGCGTCTGCTCCAGCGCCCATTCATTGAGCGCGGCGACGAGCGCACGCACGTCGTCCGCGAGCGGCGTTTCGATTTCGATGACGACGTTCACCAACACACGCTCCCCGGACGACGCGCAGCGGCGATCCGGGGTCCATTTCGCCGCCACGATCCCGGATCGCGCCGACGCGCGTCCGGGGTGGTCTCGTTCGCTGCGCTCACTCGACCACCTTCGGCACGACGAAGAAGCCGTCCTCCGTCTTGGGCGCGTTGGCGAGCACGCGCTCGGGCGCGTCTCCGTCGGTCACTTTGTCCTCGCGCATGGGGAGCTTGGCGCCCTCTACCGCGCTGGTCATCGGCTCGACGCCATCGATGTCGACCTCGTTGAGCTGGTCGATCCAGGCGAGGATGCCGTTCAGCTCAGCCGCCATGGGCGCCACACGCGCCTCCGGCAGCGCGAGCCGGGCCAAGCGCGCCATTTTGCGCACGGTGTTGTCGTCGATGGACATGAGGCCGGTGGGCTACCAGCGCCAACGCGCTTTCGCAACCGGCGGGCCCCGCGGCGCGGCTCTATTCCGCGGCGGCGCTCTCGGCCGTGCAGGCGCCGGTCCAGCCGCCGAAGCCGCCGTCATTGGCGCCGCCCAGAAAAAACTGGGTGCGGTCTTCCGAGAGCGAGAGCTGATAGTCGATCGCGGGGCGGCCGATGTGCTCCTCGGTGGAGCCGCGGCTGGTGGAGAGCGTGAACCCGGTCCAGCGCGCCACCGCCTCGTCCACCGTCTCGCCGGGCGCGGGGGTGAGCATGAAGTCGCGGCAGTAAGTGTAGGTGCAGATATTGCCGGCGCCGGATTCCAGGACGACGTTCACCGTCACCTGGATGAAATCGTCGGCCTCGCTCTGGCAGACGCCGCCGCGGCATTCGACCTGATGGGTCGCCCGGCAGGACAGGTTGGTGCGGGTCATCTCGTCCTGCGCCGCCGCGGCGGCGCCGAGACCGAGGATCGCCAGCGCCGCGATTGCTTTTCTCATCTTTCCCTCCGCCGAAGTTCTGGGCGGGACCATCGCCGTTGACGCGGCGCCCCGCAAGCGGCGACAAGCAGCCGCTTTGCCGATCCTTGCTCTTCCAGACTTCGCCGCCGCGCTGCCGGCGGGGCCGCTCATCGGCCTCGATCCCGGCGCCAAGCGGATCGGCGTGGCGGTGAGCGACACGACGCGGGTCATCGCCTCGGCGCTCATCGTGATCGCGCGCAAGAAGTTTGCGGAGGACGCCGCGCGCATCTTCGAAGCTTATGACGCGCGCGGCTGCGTCGGGCTCGTCGTCGGGCTGCCGCTCAATATGGACGGCGCAAGCGGCCCCGCGGCGCAATCGGCGCGGGCGTTCGCGCGCAACCTCATCGCCGTGCGCGACGTTCCTCTGCTGCTGCAGGACGAGCGGCTCTCGACCAGCGAAGCGGCGCGGACGCTGATCGCGGCCGACGCCTCGCGCGCGCGCCGCGCCGAAGTGGTCGACAAGGTGGCGGCCGCGATCACGCTGCAGAGCGCGCTCGACGCGCTCAAAGCGCGCGCGTCATGACGCAGATCCTCGGCGCGCTGGCGCCGGTGTTCCTGCTGATCGTGATCGGCTGGGCCGCGCGCGCATCGCGGCTGTTGAGCGACGAGACGTTCGCGGGCGTGAACCGGTTCGGCTATTTCGTTCCGTACCCGGCCTTTCTCTTCACCACCGTCGCGGGCGCCGATCTCTATGGGACTGGCGCGGCGCTTTTTCTTGCGACGTGCATCACGGGGTTTCTGCTGATCGCAGCGCTGGCGCTGGCGCTGCGGTTTGCATTCAGGGATGGACCGGCCTTCACCAGCGTCTACCAGGGCGCGCTGCGCTGGAACGGCTTTGTCGTGCTCGCCGCGGCCGAGCCGCTTTACGGCCCGCGCGGCGATGAGCTGATCGCGCTGGCGTTCGGGCCGCTGGTGCTGATGGTCAACATCATCTGCGTGGCGGTGCTGGCGCGCTGGGGCGCGACGCGGCTTGTCTCCAAGCGTGCGATCGCGGCGCAGGTGCTGGCCAATCCGCTGATCATCGCATGCGCGGTCGGCCTCGTCTTCAACGCCGCGCAAGTGCATGCAATCCCGGTGGTCACCGACGGGCTGCGGCTGATCGGGCAATCGGCGATGCCGCTGGCGCTGATCTGCGTCGGCGCCGGGCTCGATTTCGGACCGCTGCGGCGGGGGTGGACGTACGTGGCGGCGTCGGCGGGAATGAAACTGCTCGCGGCGCCGCTGGTGATGTTTGCAGTCGCACGACTTTATCACCTCGATCCGGTGACCACGGCGATCTGCGTCGGCATCGGCTCCACCTCGACCGCCGCGGCAAGCTACACGCTGGCGCGCGAAATGGGCGGGGACGCGCGCGTGATGGCCGGCATCGTCTCCGCGACGACGTTGTTCTCCTTCCTCACGATGCCGATCGTGATTGGTCTTTCCGGCGCGCCGGCGCCGTGACGTAGACCCCATCGCCGCGGCGCGCCGATTGGAGTGACCGGCACGAGAGGGCGCATCGCTTGCGGCGCTTTCCCAGCGTGGATCACGGGGCGATTCCGGTCTCGCTGCGAAGGCCGGCGACGGCAGTCCGCGCGCCTCGACGATGGGGCCTCTTTCACCGCGCCAGCGCGCCAAAAAAAGAAACGCCGCGCCCCCCGATGGCATAAGGGGCGCGGCGGATGCGCACTCACCATTTCGTCATCCGGCGCATCTAAGGTTCTGATCTTCCCTGGAGACCGCCTCAGAGGTCGAACAGCGACCCCTGCGCCGGCCCCTTCCCCGGCTTCGCCGGCGTCGAGAACGGCTCCACCGGCGCCGAAGGCCCCAGGATCAGCGTCTCATCGTCCGGCTCGGCCGTTGCTGCCGCGGGAGGCGCCGCATGGCGGGGCGCCTCGATCGCCGGCGTCGCCGCCGCGGCCGGCGCCGCGCCAGCGACCACCGCCGCCAAGGCAAGGCCAATCGGCTTGAACGTCAAGGGCTCCTGCATGCGCTTCATGTTCCCACACCCTTTGTTAACGTGTTTCGTTTACCATGGAACAAAGCAAGTACAGCATGGAGTCCGGGGCGGCAAGAAGGCGACGAAAAAGATTCTTCGCCACGCTTGCGGCGGTTTCGCCTTAGGCCTTAACACCATCGCTCATGCCGACTCGATCCGGAAAAGCTGATGCGCCGCCACGCGCAGAACGCTTTCGCCTGCATCATCTCTTGGCGATTTCGGATCTGAAACGGGAAGACGCGGACCATCTTCTCGCACGCGCGGAGCCTTACGTTTCGTTTTTGGAACAAAAATCAAAGAAACTGGACGCGCTGCGCGGACGCACGCAGATCAATCTGTTCTTCGAATCGTCGACGCGAACTCAGGCCTCGTTCGAACTCGCCGGCAAACGCATGGGCGCCGACGTCGTCAACATGTCGGTGCGCACATCGTCGGTGTCGAAGGGCGAGACGCTGATCGACACGGCCGCGACGCTCAACGCCATGAGCCCAGACCTTCTGGTGGTGCGTCACCCCTCCTCCGGCGCCGCGGCGCTGTTGGCGCGGAAGGTGAGCTGCAGCGTGATCAACGCCGGGGACGGCCAGCACGAGCATCCGACGCAGGCGCTGCTCGACGCGTTCACGATCCGGCAGCGGCTTGGGACGCTTGAGGGCGTGGAGATCGCCATTTGCGGCGACGTCATGCATTCGCGCGTCGCGCGCTCGAACGCGCTGCTGCTGACATTGCTTGGCGCCAGCGTGCGCCTGGTGGGGCCGCCTACACTGATGCCCGCCGACGCCGACCGCTGGGGCGCGCGGGTGCATCACGACATGAAGTCCGGCATCGCGGGCGCCGACGTGGTGATGATGCTGCGGCTGCAGACCGAGCGCATGCAGGGCGGCTACGTCCCCTCCGCGCGCGAATTCTTCTGGTTCTACGGGCTCGACGAAGACAAGCTGAAGCACGCCAAGCCCGGCGCGCTGGTGATGCATCCGGGCCCGATGAATCGCGGCGTCGAGATCGACAGCGCGGTCGCCGACCGTGTCGATGTTTCGCTGATCGAGCGCCAGGTGCGCATGGGCGTGGCGATCCGGATGGCGGTGCTGGAAGCGCTCGCCGAGCACGGGGCGAACGCATGAGCCGGCGGCCCACGCTGATCGCGGGCGCGCGCATCGTCGATCCGGCGTCCGGGCGCGACGCGCGCGGGGATATCCTGTTCGCGGACGACATCCTCGATGTCGCGGATGCGATCGAGGCCCCGAACGCGGCGCGCATCGACGGCGCGGGCCTTTGCGTCATGCCGGGGCTCATCGACATGCGCGTCGGGATCGGCGAACCCGGCGCAGAGCATCGCGAGACGTTCAAATCCGCCGGGCGCGCCGCGGCCGCGGGCGGGGTCACGACGCTGGTGATGACGCCGGGCGCCGATCCGGTGATCGACGTGCCGAGCCTCGTCGATTTCGTGCTGCGCCGCGCGCCCGCGCGGGCGCCGGTGCGCATCCTCCCGGCGGCGGCGCTCACGCGCGGGCTCAAGGGCGAACTGATGACCGAGTTCGGCCTCCTCCAGGAGGCCGGCGCGGTGATGTTCTCCAACGGCGACCGTTCGGTGGTCGACAGCCGCGTGCTCCGGCGCGCGCTCGCCTATTCCACCGTGTTCGGCGCGCTGACGGCGCATCGCCCGGAGGATCCGTTCCTCGCGGCGGGCGGCGTGATGCATGAGGGCGAACTCGCCGCGCGGTTGGGCCTGCCCGGCGTGCCCGCTGCGGCGGAGACGATCATGGCGGTGCGCGATCTTGCGCTCGCTGCGCTCACCGGCGCGCGGCTGATGCTCGACATGCTCTCCAGCGCAGCGACCCTCGAGCATCTCGCCCGCGCCAAGAAGAGCGGCGTCAACGCGGTCGCGTCGGTCAGCGTGCATCATCTCACGCTCAACGAGCAGGACGTGGACGGCTACCGCACGTTCGCCAAGCTTTCACCGCCGCTGCGCAGCGAAGCGGACAGAACGGCGCTCTGCGACGCGGTGAGCGGGGGCGTGATCGACGTCATCGTCTCCGGGCACGATCCCTGGCCGGCGGAGAACAAGCGCCTGCCGTTCGACGAAGCCGCGTTCGGGGCGACGGCGCTTGAGACGCTGCTGCCAGCGGCGCTTCAGCTCCACCACAATGGCGCAGCGCGGCTCATCGACGTGGTGCGGGCGATGACGCTTCGGCCCGCGGAGTTGCTCGGCCTCAAGCAAGGACGCCTCGTCAAGGGCGCGCCCGCCGATCTCATCCTCGTCGATCTCGATGCGCCCTACCGGCTCGATTCCGACCTCCTGCTCTCCAAGTCGAAGAATTCGCCGTTCGATGAGAAGCTTATGCAGGGCCGGGTGATGCGGACGTTCGTCGGCGGCGCCGGCATCTTCGCCAATGAGCCGTGTACGGACCAATCACGCTGATTGCGCCGCCGCGATTGTAAGCCCGCGCCGCATCCTCTAGGGTGCCGCGCGGATCGCGGGGGGGCGGCCGCGCGCACAAGCGCGGCATGCGGGAGACCGGCTATGTTGAGATTTGTTCATCTCATCGCCGCGCCCATCGCTGCGGCCGGCGCGGCGGTCGCGCTCTCATCATGCATGCTGATGCCGTCCATGGGTCAGGTGCGCACGGTGGTCTATGATTGCCAGGGCGCGCGGATGATGGTGGCGTACAATCCCGGCGAGCGCACGGCGTCGGTCTCGTGGCCCGGCGAGCCGCTCAGGGTGCTGCGCGCGTACGACAGCGGGCGCACGTTCACCTATACCGACGGCCGCTACCGCCTGCGCGGGCAAGACGACACCGTGCGCTGGGAGATCCGCGGGCAGACGCCCGTGACCTGCCATGCGCGCGCCGCCTGAGCCTCTGGCCCCCCGCGCCAGCGCTGCTATCATCGCGCGGCACGGAGGCGGCGATGCGCGTGACTGTTCTGATCCTGGCGGCGCTGAGCCCAATGCTCAGCGCGTGCATGTCGATCCTGCCCTCGCCGGCGCCGCCGCTGCCGCTGTCGGGGCCGATCATCTATAGCTGCGACAACGGCGCCCAATTGCAGGTCAGCTTCGTGGAGAACGAGGCGCGCATCGCAATCGTCGGCGGCGTGTCGATGACGCTGCCCAACACCGCCAGCGCCGCGGCGCCGGTCTATTCCAACGGCCGCTACGCACTCTCCGGGCGCGGCGAGAACGCCTCCTGGCGGACGCCCGGCGCGGCGGCCACCGCCTGCCACGGCCGCTGAACGATGGAAACCCCATGACCGGCACGTCAGACAGAGTTCACACCAAGCCCACGCCGAAGCGCCCCGGCAATCGCTGGCGCAACCTCTATTGGACGTGGGAGCTGATCGTGACCGGCAACGGCGTGCGCTACGAGCCGGGTGAGAATCTTGGACACTATGTCTGGCCGAGCTGCGAAATCGCTGAAGCCCGCGCCATGGAGACGGTGCAGCGGTATCGCGGGATCGTGGAATATCTCTGCTCGGTCGAGGTGGAGGACTGAGGCGCGCTGCGTGACGCCGGTCATGGCGCGCGCGTTCGAGGGCTGGCGCGAGGCGCCGGCCGCGCCCACATCCCGTTGGTGCACCATCGCGAGGGCGCCATGCGCAATCCCAAGACACGCTACGCCAAGAGCGGCGACGTCAACATCGCGTATCAAGCCTTCGGCGAAGGGCCGCGCACGCTGGTCGTGGCGCCGGCGTGGGTGACGCATGTGGATTTGGCGTGGGACGATCCCGCCCAGGCCCGCTTCCTGGAGCGGCTGGGCGGGTTCGCCCGCGTCATCCTGTTCGACAAGCGCGGCACCGGCGCATCCGACCGCCACACCGGCACGCCGTGCCTGCAGGACCGCATGGACGACATCCGCACGGTGATGGACGCCAACGGCATTGAGCGCGCGGCGATCTTCGCCTGCTGCGACGGCGGCACGATGGCGGCGATGTTCGCCGCGGCGCATCCCGATCGGGTGTCGCATCTGATGCTGTTTGGCCTGTTCGCACGGAAGCTGCGCGCGCCGGACTATCCCTGGGGCGTGACGCCGGAAGAGCGGCAATCCTATTTTTCGGCGCTGGCGCGCAATTGGGGCGAAGGCGTCGACCTCTTCTCCATGGCGCCGAGCCGCAAAGGCGACGCGGCGTTCCTGGAATGGTGCGGCAAGCTTGAGCGGATCGCGGCGAGCCCCGGCCTGGCGGTCGAGCTCGCCCAGCTCAACACCGAGATCGACATTCGCGACCTCCTGCCGGCGATCAAGGCGCCCACGCTCGTCATCCGCCGCCGCGACGATCCTGAAGTGCATCCCGAGGAAAGCGCGTTCATTGCGCGCGCCATTCCCAACGCGCGGCTGGTGACGCTCGACGGCGCCGATCACCTGCACTGGACCGGCGACGCCGGCGATCTCATCGCCGAGGTGCAGGGATTCATCACCGGCGTCCGTCCGCAGGAGGCGGCGGATTCCGCGCTGCTCACTATTCTTTGTACGGACATTGTGGGGTCGACCGAGCGCGCAGCGGAGCTGGGCGACCGGCGCTGGCGCGCGCTGATCGAGCGGCACGACGACATCGTGGCGAGCGAACTGCGCCGCTTCATGGGGCGCAAGATCAACGGCACCGGCGACGGCGTTCTCGCCGCGTTCGACAGCCCCGCCCGCTCGGTGCGCGCTGGGCTTGCGATCCAGGAGGCGCTGGCGCCGCTCGATCTGCCGGTGCGCGCGGGCGTGCACACGGGTGAATGCGAATTGCGCAGCGGCGTCCCGTCCGGCATCGCGGTGCATATCGGCGCGCGGGTCGCGGGGCTGGCGCAGGGCGGCGAGGTGCTCGCCTCGCGCACCGTGCGCGATCTCGCCGTCGGTTCCGGCCTCAACTTCTCCGACCGCGGCGAACACCAACTCAAAGGCGTCCCCGGCGAATGGCGCCTCTACGCGGCGGCCGAAGGCTGACTTGATCGCAGCCAACGGGGGGGCCATGAAGGCGCATGCCTGATGACGCGCTCATGTTCGCCCTCGCCGCGCTGGGCGGGTATCTGCTGGGGTCGGTCCCGTTTGGGCTATTGCTGACGCGGGCGGCCGGGCTTGGCGATATCCGCGCGATTGGATCGGGCAATATCGGCGCGACCAATGTGCTGCGCACCGGCCGGCGCGACATCGCGCTCGCCACGCTGGCGCTCGACGCGGGCAAGGCCGCGGCCGCGCTGCTCGCGGCGCGTGCGTTTGCAGGTCCCGAAGCCGGCTTCGTCGCGGGCGCGGCGGCGTTCATCGGCCATTGCTATCCGGTGTGGCTCTCGTTCAAGGGCGGCAAGGGCGTGGCGACGTTCTTCGGCGTGCTCTTCGCCGGGCTCTGGCCGGTGGGCCTCATCGCCGGCGCAGCATGGCTGATCACCGCGTTCGCATCGCGGTTCTCGTCGCTCGGCGCGCTGGTCGCGGCGATCGCTGCGCCGATCGCGGCCGCCGCGCTCAACGCCGGCGCGTGGGCGATCGGGTTCTGCGCGCTGCTCGCTGCGCTGATCTATTGGCGCCACCGCGCCAACATCGCCCGGCTGATGAACGGGACCGAGCCGAAGATCGGCGCCAAGAAGAAAGACGCATGAGCCGTCCGCTCGCGCGCGCCGAGCTCATCGCCTGGGCGCGGCTGGCGCGGACGCCGCGCATCGGGCCGATCACCTTCCACCGCCTCATCGCGCGCTATCGCACGGCGTCCGCGGCGCTTGAAGCGCTGCCGCGCCTCGTGCGGGGGGAGCCGCTGGCGCCGGCGAGCGTGAGCGACGCCGAGCGCGAACTCGATCGGCTCGACGCGATGGACGCGCGGCTCGTCGCCTCGTGCGAGCCGGATTATCCGCCGCTTCTGAAGCAGGTGGATCCGCCGCCGCCGGTGATCGCGGCGCGCGGCCGGCTTGAACTGGCGCACGGTCGGACGATCGCGTTGGTCGGCGCGCGTGAAGCGTCCGCCGCCGGCCTCGCGCTCGCCCGCGATCTCGCGGCCGAACTGGGCGCCATGGGATTCATCACCGTTTCGGGCCTGGCGCGGGGCGTCGACGCGGCCGTTCACCGCGCGAGCCTCGACAGCGGCACCGTGGCGGTGCTGGCCGGCGGGCTCGACAATCCCTATCCGCCGCAGAACGCAACGCTGCATGACGCGATCGTCGCACAGGGCCTGGTGCTGAGCGAAGCGCCGCTCGGCGCCGTTGCGCGCGCACGCGACTTCCCGCGCCGCAATCACATCATCTCGGGGCTGTCCTACGGCGTCGTCGTGGTCGAAGCGGCGCTGCGCTCCGGCTCCCTCATCACCGCGCGTGCGGCGGCGGAACAGAACCGTGAGGTGATGGCGGCGCCTGGTTCGCCGCTCGACCCGCGCGCGCGCGGCGGCAATGCGTTGATCAAGGGCGGCGCCGCTTTGGTGGAAGACGCCGCCGACATCGCCGCGCATCTTGGCGCGGCGCCGCGGGCGCTTCGGGTCGCGGCCGCGCCGCGTCTCAGTGAAGAGGCCGACGCGCCGGAGCGGATCGACGAGCCCACGCTTGCGCGCCTCGCACGCCTGCTGTCGCCGACGCCTGTGCATGTGAACGACCTCGCGCGCAGCGCCGACATGAGCCAGGCCGCCGTGGCCGCGGCGCTGGTGGAACTGGAGCTTGCCGGCCGCGCGGCGTCGCTCCCCGGGGGCTTTGCGGCGCTGCCGCGCGCCGCGTTCGAGCGCTAACGCCGCGGCGCCAGCGCGTCGGCCGCCATCTGCGCGGCCTCTTCCAGATGCGCCGCCAACGCTTCCTCGCCGGCGTCGCGCGCCATCGGAGCAAGCTCGCGCGCGATCAGGAATATGTATGACAGCGAGTCCTTCGCGTTCACCGGATCAGGGTTCGACTGAGGTGCAACCATAACGCGAATAGCTAGGCATAGTCGCGCATAAAGGGAAGACCCCCGCGAACGCGCCGTTCAGGGCCGCCCCGTTGACAAGGCCCCCGCCGCGCCCCCACGTACCGCCGCTTCCAGAATGGCCGCCCCGGAGTCGAAGGCGCAAGAATGGCTGTCGTCGTCGTAGAATCGCCCGCAAAAGCCAAAACAATCAATAAGTACCTGGGGCCGGGCTTCACGGTCCTGGCGAGCTACGGCCATGTGAGGGACCTCCCCTCCAAGGACGGCTCGGTACGGCCCGACGAGGATTTCGCCCTCGATTGGGAGATCGATTCGGCCAGCGCCAAGCGGATCAAGGACATCGCGGATGCGCTGAAGAGCGACGATCGGCTGGTGCTGGCGACGGACCCCGACCGCGAAGGCGAAGCCATCTCCTGGCACGTGCTGGAGGCGCTGAAGAACAAGAAGGCGCTGAAGGACAAGGAGGTCCAGCGCGTCACCTTCAACGCGATCACCAAGGACGCGGTGAAGGCGGCGATGGCGGCGCCGCGCCAGATCGATATGGAACTGGTGGACGCCTATCTGGCGCGCCGCGCTCTCGATTATCTCGTCGGCTTCACGCTCTCGCCGGTGCTGTGGCGCAAGCTGCCGGGCGCGCGCTCGGCAGGCCGCGTCCAGTCGGTGGCGCTGCGGCTGATCACCGAGCGCGAGATGGAGATCGAGCGCTTCGTCCCGCAGGAATATTGGTCGATCGAGGCGCAGCTGGAGACCGAGCGGACGCAGCCTGTGGTCGCGCGCCTATCGGCCTTCGACGGCAAGAAGCTGAAGCGCCTCGACATCGGCGACCGCACAACGGCGATGGCGGCGCTCGATGCGGTGAAGCGCGGCCAGTTCACGGTGCAGGCCGTCGAAGCCAAGCCGCTGAAACGCAATCCCCCGCCCCCGTTCACGACTTCGACGATGCAGCAGGAGGCGGCGCGCAAGCTCGGCTTCTCCGCCACGCGCACCATGCAGGCGGCGCAGCGCCTCTATGAGGCCGGCCACATCACCTATATGCGGACCGACGGCGTCACCATCGACGAGGGCGCGCTCGGCGAATTGCGCGCCACGATCAACGCCAAGTTCGGCAAGGAATACGCGCCGGCTGAGCCTCGGCGCTTCGCTTCCAAGATCAAGAACGCGCAGGAAGCGCACGAAGCGATCCGCCCCACCGATCCCTCCAAGATGCGCGCCGATCTCAATCTGGACGGCGATCTCTCCACCCTCTACGGCCTGATCTGGCAACGCGCGATCGCGTGCCAGATGGAGGCGGCGTCGATCGAGCGCACCACTGTCGATTTCGTGGAGCCGACCGGCAAGGTCGAGCTGCGCGCGACCGGCCAGGTCATTCTCTTCGACGGCTTCCTGAAGCTTTATTCCGAAGGCCGCGACGATGAAGAAGACGAAGAGAACCGCCGCCTGCCGGCGATGAAGGAAGGCGAGCGCATGATCGTGCGCGACGCCAAGGCCGATCAGCACTTCACCGAGCCGCCGCCGCGCTATTCCGAAGCGAGCCTGGTGAAGAAGCTCGAAGAGCTCGGCATCGGGCGGCCCTCCACCTACGCCGCGATCCTGGAGAAGCTGCGCGAGCGCAATTACGTGACGATGGACAAGAACCGCTTCATCCCCGATGACCGCGGGCGCATCGTCACAGCGTTTCTGGAGAACTTCTTCCGCCGCTATGTCGAATACGATTTCACCGCCGATCTGGAAGAGAAGCTCGATCAGGTCTCGGCGGGCGATCTGGCGTGGAAGGATTTCTTGCGCGATTTCTGGAAGGATTTCCGTCTCGCCGTCGACGACATCGGCGAATTGCGGATCACCCACGTGCTCGATGCGCTGAACGAGGCGCTTGGGCCCCACATCTTCCCGCCGCGCGAGGACGGCAGCGATCCGCGCTCCTGCCCGACATGCAAGACCGGCACGCTTTCCCTGCGGCTGGGCAAATACGGCGCGTTCATCGGCTGTTCGAATTATCCCGAGTGCAAGTTCACCCGCCAGCTCGCGCCGGCGGAAGCGAACGGGAATGGCGGGATTCCGAGCGAAGGGATCGAACTCGGCGTCGATCCGGCGAGCGGCGAGGACGTCACGTTGCGCAGCGGCCGCTTCGGGCTCTATGTGCAACTCGGCAACGGCGACAAACCCAAGCGCGCCGGCCTGCCCAAGACCTGGGATCACGAATCCCTCACGCTCGATCGCGCGATGCAATTGCTCGCGCTCCCGCGCGAAGTCGGTCCCCATCCGGTCGATGCTGAAATCATCCTGGCCAACATCGGCCGCTACGGCCCCTACATCCAAAAGGGCAAGACGTATGTGAATCTCCAGAGCGTCGACGAGGTGTTCGAGATCCAGATGAACCGCGCCGTCGCGCTTCTCGAAGAAAAGGCCAAGGGCGGCGGCCGCTTCGGTCGCGGGCGTCAGCCGGTCGAGCCGATCAAGACGCTCGGCGAAAGCCCGGTCACCGGCCAGGAGATCAAGGTGATGCCCGGCCGTTACGGCCCCTACATCACCGACGGCGAGGTCAACGCCACCGTCCCCAAAGAGATCAAACCCGAAGACGTCACCATCGACATCGCGCTGCCGCTGCTCGCCGCGCGCGCGGCCGCTGGTGGCGGCAAGAAGAAGCGTCCTGCCAAGAAGGCGGCGGCGAAGAAAGACGCCGCGCCAAAGGCCGCAAAGAAAGCGCCGGCGAAAAAGGCGGCGAAGAAAGCGAAGGCGGAGTGATCGCGATCTCGGACCGCCGGCTTCCTGCCGGCATAACGCAGCGCTTGCCGGCTGGAAGCCGGCGGTCCGAGATATAATGGCTAAGAAGCATCGTCCGCCGCCGGAAGCGCCGACGCGAGAGCGCGTGCTCGCCGCGCTGGAGAAGGCCGGGCACGCGGTGCATCCGCGCGATCTGGCGCGCATGCTCAACGTCGCGCCGGACGACAAGGCGGAACTGCGCCGCATCCTGCGCGAGCTTGAACATGACGGCGTGCTCGGCAAGAGCGGACGGCGCAAGGTCGCCAGCGCATCGGCGCTGCCGGCGACCGGCGTGATGGAGATCATCGACCGCGACGGCGACGGCGAATTGCTGGGGCGGATGCGCGGCGAAACCGGGCTCTATGGTCCGACGATCCGCCTCGCACCCGGCGAAGCGCGCGGGCGCCAAGGCGAGCCGGCGATCGGCGTGGGCGACCGGGTGCTCGCGCGCATCGAGAAGGAAGAGGACGACGGCGCCGTCGCCCGTGTCATCAAGCGGCTGGGACAGAGCGCGCATCGCATTCTCGGCGTCTTTCACGCCGACAAACGCGGCGGCGGGCGCATCGAGCCGGCGGACCGCAAAGCACGTCACGACCTCATCGTCCTGAGCGAGCATCAGAACGGGGCGCGCGACGGCGATCTCGTCTTCGCCGAACTCGCGAGCGGCGCCCGTGCGCACGGCCCCAAGCGCGGGATCATCAAGGAGATCGTCGGCCAGCAGGACGATCCCCGCGCCGCGTCGATCCTCGCCATCCACACGCACGGCGTGCCGATGGGGTTCTCCGAGGATGAAGAGCGCCAGGCGCGCTTCGCAAAAGAGCCCACGCTCGGCAAGCGCACCGATCTCAGGCAGCTTCCCCTCGTTACGATCGATCCGCACGACGCGCGCGATCACGACGACGCCGTCTTCGCGCAGGCGGACGACGATCCCAAGAACAAGGGCGGCTGGCGCGTATGGGTCGCGATCGCGGACGTCTCCGCCTATGTCACGCCGGGCTCGCCGCTCGATCACGGCGCGCTGAAGCGCGGCAATTCCACCTATTTTCCCGACCGCGTCGCGCCGATGCTCCCCGAAAAGCTTTCGGCGGACTTGTGCTCCCTCATGGACAATGTCGACCGCGCCTGCCTCGCGGTGGAGATGGTGTTCAACGCGCAGGGGCGAAAAATCGCGCATCGCTTCACGCGCGGGCTGATGCGCTCGGCGGCGACGCTTTCCTACGAACAGGCGCAAGGCGCGATCGACGGCGCGCCGGATGAAGCGACGGGCCCGCTGCTCGACACGGTCTTGAAACCGCTCTGGAGCGCCTATGCGTGCGTGAAACAGGGCCGCGAGGCGCGTGCGCCGCTGGAGATCGACGCCCCAGAGCACAAGATCATCTTCGACGCGAAGGGCCGCGTCGCCGGCGTGAAGCGGCGCGAACGCTTCGATGCGCACAAGCTGATCGAAGAATTCATGATCCAGGCCAATGTGTGCGCGGCGGAGACGCTGGAACAGAGGCGCACGCCGCTGCTCTATCGGGTGCATGATCAGCCGAGCGAGATGAAGGTCGCCGCGTTGCAGGATTTCCTGCCGACCGTCGGGCTGTCCTGGGCGAAGGGGCAGGTCGTGACGGCCGCGCGCTTCAATCGCATTCTCGCGCACGCCGCCGAGACCGAGCACGCAGAGATCGTCAACGAGGTGATCCTGCGCACGCAGGCGCAGGCGATCTATTCCCCTGAGAACATCGGCCATTTCGGGCTCAACCTCACGCACTACGCGCACTTCACCTCGCCGATCCGGCGCTATGCGGACCTGATCGTGCACCGCGCGCTGATCAAGGCGCTGAAGCTTGGCCCCGACGGACAAACCGAAGAAGAAGCCGCGCGCCTCGACGAGATCGGGGAGCACATCACAATGTGCGAGCGCCGCTCCATGGCTGCAGAGCGCGACGCGACAAGCCGCTACATCGCGAGCTTCCTCGCCGATCGCGTCGGCGCGGTGTTCGACGGGAAAATCTCCGGCGTCACGCGTTTCGGGCTGTTCATCCGCCTGGAGGATAGCCAAGCTGACGGCCTGGCGCCGATTTCCACGCTCGGCCCCGAACGCTGGATCCACGACGAGAAGACGCATGCGCTCGTCGGCGAACAATCGGGCGCGCGCTACCAGCTCGGCATGAGCGTGGCGGCGCGGCTGGAGGAAGCGACGCCCGTGTCCGGCGGCCTCTTGTTCCGTGTGCTGACGGATCCTCTGCCGCCCGCCCCCGGATGGCGGCGCACCCGGCCAAGCCGTCAGACGGTTCGGGACGTGCGCAGCTTCAGGAAGAAGCGGCGGTAACGTTGGCGGCTATGGATTGGGGATTGGACTTCTTCCGTCATTCCGGACGCACGAAGCGCGATCGGGAACCCAGGAGCAAGTGCAGCGCCATTCGATCCCCTGGGTTCGGGGTCTCCGCATCGTATCGCGATGCTCCGCCCGGAATGACGGCGCTTTCCCTGATCCCTAATGCCGAATCCCTAGTTCCCAATCCCGCTTCCCTAAACCCCAGTCGCCAATCCCCGCCTTGCCTCCCGCTGCGGCGCCCGTGCAGACTTCCGACATGGCAATGGACCGCGACGACGCGCCGTTCGATCCGGCCGACCCCACGCGGCCCGCGCGCGCGCCGCGGCCGCGGGACGCCGCCACGCTCGTCCTGATCCGCAGCGGCAAAGTGCTGATGGGGCAGCGCTCCAAGGGCCATGTGTTCATGCCGGACAAGTGGGTGTTTCCCGGCGGCCGCGTCGATCCTGCTGACAGAATGGCGCCCGCCGCGAGCGAGCTTACGCCTGAAGCGGAAGCGCTCATCCGAAAGGGCGCCAAGCGCAGCCCGCGCGCGTTCGCGCTGGCGGCGGTGCGCGAAACGTTCGAGGAGGCGGGGCTGGTGGTGGGGCGGCGCAGCGAAGCGCGCGACAAGGCGCCGGATGGATGGGCCGCGTATTGCGCCTGTGGCGCGGCGCCTGATCTGGCCAAGCTCGCGTTCATCGCGCGCGCGATCACCCCGCCCTACCGGCCGCGCCGGTTCGACGCGCATTTCTTCATGGCGAACGCGGACGAGGTGCTGCTCGACGATCGTCCTATCGGCGGGGGCGAGGAGCTACTGCATACCGAATGGTTTGCGCTCGACGACGCGATCAATCTCGATCTGCCGAGCGTGACGCGGTTCGTGCTTGGCGAAGTGAAGGCGCGCCTCGCTGGGGACGCGGTCTCGCCGCCGTTCCTGCGCTGGACGCGCGGAGGCCATCGCATGGATCGACTGTGAGCGAAGCGACGGCGGCGCGCGGGTTCAGCCTTGTCGCCGCAATTGGCGCGACGGCGTTCTCGGCGGCCGCGTTCGGCGTGCAGATGCCGCTGGTGTCGCTGACGCTCGATGATTGGGGGCTGACGGCCGCCGAGATCGGGGTGTTCACGCTGGCGGCGACGGCATCCACGCTGGTGATGACGCCGCTGGTGCCGATGATGCTCGCGCAGGTGAGCGTGCGTCTCGCGATGGGCGGCGCGTGCGCGGCGATGGCGGCGTGCTTTGCGCTCTTCGACGCGCTGCGCAGCATCGAGGCGTGGTTCGTTCTGCGCCTTTTCATGGGGCTCGCGCTCACCGTGATCTTCATTGCGGGCGAGGCGTGGATCCTGGAGCGAAAACCGGCGCGGGGCGGCGGCTTCGTGCTCGGCGTGTACGCCTCCACGCTTGCGGGCGCGATCGCGCTTGGCGGCTTCGTCGTCGCCTGGCTCGGCCACGCGGGCGCGCCAGTGATCTGGGCGGGCGCGGGGCTGGCCTTCATCGCGCTCCTGCCGCTCGCGCTGCCCGGGCCCGGGCTCACGGCGCCGGACGCGGAAAGCGCCCGGCCGGCCGCGCTCCTGCGTCGGATCGGGGCGGCGCCCATCATCATGCTGGCGCCGCTCGCCATGGGAGCGATCGAGACCGCCGCCTACACGCTCCTGCCGGTCTACGCCCGCCGGATCGGCTTTGATGACCAGATCGCCGCCTACACGATCGCGGCCTGCGGCCTGGGCAATCTCCTGCTCCAGCCGGCGATCGGGTGGGCGGCGGATCGGGTCGGGGCGCGCGCGACCCTCCTCGCCTGCGCGCTCGCGGGGGCGGTTCTCCCCGCGACGATCGCGTTCGCCGGTGGGGCGGCGTCGACCTTTCTGGCGCTGATCTTCGTTTATTCCGGCCTCGTGACGGGGCTCTATACGATTGGATTGCTGTCACTTTCCGCGCGCTTCTCCGGGCGTGAACTGGCCAGCGCCAACGCCGCCTATGCGCTGGCCTATGGGATCGGGGGGGTGATCGGGCCGGCGGCCGCGGGAGCGGCCTTTTCGGGCGCGGGGCCCGTTGGCTTCATGGCCGCACTGGCGGCGATGGCGGGCGGCTATCTTCTCGTAGCGGCGATTGCGCCGCGTCCGCGCGCGGCGGATTGACTTTGGCCGCCTCCGCCATCATTTTCCGCGCCTTCGTTTTCAGCCTTCCAGCCGGACCCCGCCGCCATGGCCAAGCCGACCGTCATCAAGATCCGCCTCAATTCCTCGGCCGACACCGGCTATTTCTACGTGACGAAGAAAAACCCGCGCACGAAGACGGAAAAGCTGAAGTTCAAGAAATACGATCCGATCGCGCGCAAGCACGTCGAATTCGTCGAAGGCAAGATCAAGTAGGCTGGACCGCGGGCTTCCAGCCCGCGCCACTGAACAAAGCGGGCTGGAAGCCCGCGGTCCGGACCTAAGCCGCGCGCACGGGCCGTCGCCCCACAACGCGATTCCGTCCGCCGCGCTTGGCCTGGTAGAGCGCTTCATCGGCGCGCTTCAGCAGCGATTCCGCGGTCTCGTCGCGCCCCTCCGTGGCGGCGACGCCGATCGACACCGTCACGTCCAGGCGCTCGCGCCCGCCGGCGACGATAAACGGCGCGCCGGCTACGAGGCGACGCAGCCGTTCGCCGGCGAGGCAGGCGACGTCGCCTGAGGTCTTCGTCATTACAACGGCGAATTCCTCGCCGCCCATCCGGCAGGCGAAATCGTTCGGGCGGACGTTCGAACCCATGCGCGCGGCGAACTCCCGCAGCACCTCATCGCCGACGTCATGGCCGTAAGTGTCGTTGACGCGCTTGAAGTGATCGATGTCGCAGATCATCACCGCGACCTGATCGCCGCCGCAGCTGGCGCGCAGCACCAACGGCTCCAATTGCGTCATCAGGAAGCGCCGGTTGAAGAGACCCGTGAGCTGATCGGTGACGGCGAGTTCGAGGCCCTGATCCAGCGTTTCGCGCAGGGCGTCCATGTAGCGCTTGCGGCGCACCAGCGTGCGCACGCGCGCCGCAAGCTCCTCGGTATCAACAGGGCGCAGGATGAAATCGTGGGCCCCGAGATCGAGCGCGCGCAGCATGCGCTCAGGTTCGCCGGCGTCGGTGACGGCCAGGATCGGCAGGTGTCGCGTCGGCTGGCCCGAGCGCATCTTAGCGATCACACGGAAGCCATCGAAGGTGCGCGCCGCGAGCGAGACGATGAGCAGGTCGGGACCACCGGTGAAATGGGTTGCAGGGGCGTCGTAGCGCGCGCACGCATGCTCACCTTCAAGCGCCTGCGCGATCCGCCGAGCCTGGTTGTCGTTATCGTCGACGATCAGAACTTGCGCGGGCGCCCGCGCCTTCGCTTCGATCGCATCGCTTCGCTGCTCGGCGTCGATCACGCCGAGCCGCGCGCCATTGGCCTCGCGCGAGCGCAATTCGTCGATCACCACTTTGAGCCGCGCGAGGCTTTTCACGCGCGCCAGCAGCTGGACGTTGTCGATGGGCTTGGTGAGGAAGTCGTCGGCGCCGGCGGACAACCCGCGCAGGCGATCCTCACGCTGATTCAGCGCCGTGATCAGGATCACCGGGATGTGCCGCGTGTCGATGCCCTCTTTGAGCTGACGGCACGCCTCGAACCCGTCCATGCCGGGCATCATCACGTCGAGCAGCACAATGTCGGGCCGTTCATGGCGCACCTTGGTGAGCGCCTCTTCGCCCCGCGTCGCGGTGATGACGTCGAAATACTCCGCCGTGAGCTTGGCCTGCAGGAGCCGTACATTGGCTTCGTTGTCGTCGACGACGAGGACGCGGGCGCTCATGGGAGGCTCAGCCGATGAAGCGTCTGACGGTTTCGAGGAACGTCGTCACCGAGATCGGCTTGGAGAGATACGCCTCGCAGCCGCGCTCGCGGATCCGCTGTTCATCGCCGCGCATGGCGAACGCCGTGACGGCCAAAACCGGGATCGCCTTCAGGTCCGGATCGGCCTTCAGCCGCTCGGTGACTTCAAGCCCGGATATCTCCGGCAGCTGGATGTCCATGACGATGAGGTCCGGCCGATGCTCTCGGGCGAGCGGCACGGCCTGGGCGCCGGTGCGCGTCTTGACCGTGCGGTAGCCGAACGCCTCCAACAAATCGTTGAAGAGACGCATATTCAGCTCGTTGTCTTCGACGATGAGGACGGTCTTGGACATGCGCTCTTCTGGGGATGGCGGCGCCGGAGCGCCTGTGCGCACGACAGGCGCGCGCGGTTCATCTCTTAACGGCAAGGCATTAACACTCTCTTTTACGACGCTGGCGCGAGCCGCGCCAATTTGTGACTAAGGTCTTGAATGCGCATTGGAATTGACCTCGGCGGAACCAAGATTGAGGCCGCTTTAATGGATTCGGAGGGCGCCATTCGGGCGCGCCTGCGCATCGCCACGCCGCCCGATTATGCGCGGCTCCTGATCGCAATGAGCGAGGCTGTGGAGGAAGTGGAGAAGGAGGCCGGCGGCGTGCGCGGGGACGTCGTGGGCGTGGCGATGCCCGGTTCGCTGTCGCCGGTCACGGGGCTGATGCGCAACGCCAACTCGGTGTGGCTGAACGGGATGCCGCTGGCGCAGGATTTGGCGCGCGTGCTCGCCCGCCCCGTGCGCCTCGCCAACGACGCCAATTGTTTTGCGCTGTCGGAGGCGGCGGACGGCGCGGGGCGCGGGGCAAAAGTCGTGTTCGGGATCATCCTCGGCACCGGATGCGGCGGCGGGGTGGTGGTCGATGGGCGCGTGATCGAGGGCGTGAACGGGATCGCCGGCGAATGGGGCCACACGCCCCTGCCCTGGCCGACGCCGGACGAATTGCCGTTCGAGGCCGATTGGTGCGGACGCAAGGGATGCCTGGAAACTTGGCTCTCCGGGTCCGGGCTTGCGCGCTGGGGCTCGAAAATTCTCGGCCGCAAGGCGAGCGCGGAAGAGATCGTGGCGCTCGCGCGCGGGGGCGATGCGACCGGCCTCAAGATCATGGACCTTTACGCCGACAAGCTGGCGCGGGCGCTGGCGGTGGTGATGGACATCATCGACCCGGACGTCATCGTCGCCGGCGGCGGGCTTTCCAATGTCGAGGAGATTTACGCCGCGGTGAACGCAAAGCTTCCGCCCTATGTGTTCTCCGACGTGATCAAGACGCGCCTGGTGAAGAACATGCACGGCGATTCCTCCGGCATCCGCGGCGCTGCGTGGCTCTGGCGGCCCGATGAGATGTGAGCGGCCATGATCCTTTGCCGCGCCTGCGCCGCCTGGAGCGATCGGGCTGCGAAATGCAGCGTCTGCGGAGAGGCCGACCGTCTCGCAGCGCATGACGAGATCGGCGTGCTCACGATTGCGCATATCGATTGCGACACGTTCTACGCCGCGATTGAGAAGCGGGACGATCCGAGCCTTGAAGGCAAACCGGTGATCATCGGGGGCGGGAAGCGCGGCGTGGTCTCCACCGCCTGCTACGTCGCGCGCGCCTATGGCGTGCGCTCGGCGATGCCGATGTTCAAAGCGCTGAAGCTTTGCCCTGACGCGATCGTGCTGCATGGGGGCATGGCCAAATATGTGGAAGAGGGTCGCATCATCCGGACGATGATGCAGGAGCTGACGCCGCTGGTGGAGCCGCTCTCGATCGACGAAGCGTTTCTCGATCTCTCCGGCACCGAGCGCCTCCACGGCGCATCGCCCGCGCAATCGCTGGCGCGGCTGCAGGCGCGGATCGAGGACGAGCGCGGGTTGACCGTCTCGGTGGGGCTCTCGTTCAACAAATTTCTCGCCAAGACCGCGTCCGATCTCGACAAGCCGCGCGGATTCTCCGTCATCGGCCGGGCGGAGGCGCTCGATTTCCTCAGTCCACGGAGCGTCTCCACGCTGCCGGGCGTCGGGCCCGCGGGCGCCGCTGCGCTGGAGAAGCACGGCTACCGCCGGATCGGCGACCTGCGCGCTGCGGGGGAAGCGGCGCTGATGCGAGCGTTGGGCGATTGGGGCCGACGGCTCTACCGGCTCTCGATCGCCGACGACACTCGCCGCGTCGATCCAGAGGGCGAGCGCAAAAGCATATCCAGCGAAACCACTTTTTTTGAAGACATCCGCGACCTCGACACGCTGGAGAACATTCTCTGGCCGCTTTGCGAGAAGGTGTCCGCGCGCGCCCGCGCCGCCGACATCGCCGCACGCACGCTGACGCTCAAGCTGCGCTGCTCCAGCTTCCGCACGATCACGCGGCGGATGCAGTTTCCCGACGCCACTCTGCTCGCGCATCGCGTCTTCGAGGCTGCGCGCGGACTGCTTGCGCCCGAGGTCGACGGGGGGAAGGCGTTTCGCCTGATTGGCGTGGGACTTTCCGATTTCGCGCCGGCGGAGCAGGCGGACAAAGGCGACCTTCTCGATCAGCGCACGCCCAAGATCGCAGCGGCGGAAACGGCCGTCGCCAAGGCTCGCGCGCGCTTCGGCGTCGACGCGGTCGTGACCGGACGCGCGCTCAAGGGAAAGGATGAGCCTCGCGGTTGAACTCGCCGCCGGATCGGGCCAAACCGACCGCCCGGGATGGGGATCGCGGGCAGACACGAGGACGCCATGGCAAGCATTGAAGCGCGGCTCGCGGAACTGGGCGTGGCGTTGCCGACGCCGCCGGCGCCGGTGGCGTCTTACGTCCCGTTCACAGTAGCGCCGGCAGGCGATGGGCGGCTGGCGCACGTGTCGGGACAAGTATCGATCGACGCAAGCGGCGGCGTGAAGGGCAAGCTCGGCGCGCCGCTGACGCTTGAGCAAGGTCAGGCGGCGGCGCGGCTGTGCGGGCTCAATCTCCTCGCGCAGCTGAAAGCCGCGTGCGACGGCGACCTCGATCGCCTCGTGCGCGTTCTCAAATTGAACGGTTTCGTCAATGTGGCGCCCGATTTCGATCCCATTCCCGCGGTGATGAACGGCTGCTCTGATCTGATGGTCGACGTCTTCGGCGACGCCGGGCGCCATGCGCGCTCGGCGGTGGGGGTCGCGAACCTGCCGCTTGGCTTTGCGGTGGAGGTCGACGGGGTGTTTCTGATCCGATGAGAACACCGCGCGCGCCCTGGCTGCTCGACTACGCCTATGCGCACCGCGGGCTGTGGCGGCGCGACGCGGCGCCCGAGAACAGCCTGCCCGCGTTCGCTGCGGCGCGCATGGCCAATCTCGGCGTCGAACTCGACGTGCGCATCTCCGCCGACGGCGAGGCGATGGTGTTCCACGACCAGACGCTCGACCGCATGACGCGCGCAAAGGGCTACACGAATTCCCGCACGGCGGCTGAGCTGTCGCGACTGCACTTGCTCGGCCATGAGGCGACGATCCCGACATTGGCGGATGCGCTCGACGTGCTGCAGGACACGCCGGTGCTGGTTGAGCTAAAGGTCAACGGCGGCTCTGAAGGGCCGCTCGAACGGCGCGTCGTGCAGGCGCTGTCGCATCACCAGGGGCCGGTCGCCGTGATGAGCTTCAACGCCTCGACGCTGGCGGAACTTGCGGGGCTTGCGCCTGAACTGCCGCGGGGGCTCCTGTGTCAGGGCTGGCGGCGGGGCCAAGCGCCGTTCTTTCCCTGGACGCGGCGCGCGGCGGTGCGGGCGTTTACACAGGGGCCCTATCCGCGCCCGGATTTCATCGCCTGCGAAGTCGGGTCGCTGGCGAATTTCGGCCGTCCCGTCGCCGACGCTTTGCGCGCGCCGCTTGTCGCCTGGACGGTGCGGACGCGGGGACAGATCGAGCGCGCGGAACGCCACGCGCATGCGATGATCTTCGAAAACCTCGAACCGGGCCTGGTGCGCCCGCCGCAAACGGAACTGGTCTGACGTGGACGATGGCGGCGGCGACATTCGCATCGAGGCCGCGCCCAGCCTTGCCGCGATCGACCAAGCCGCGTGGGACGCGATCGCCAACCCGCCGGACGCGCCGTTCGATCCGTTCATTTCCTGGGCGTTCCTGGAGGCCGCGGAAAGCGCCGGCTGCGCCACGCGGCTGAAAGGCTGGACGCCGCTGCACCTCCTCGCGCGCAGCGCCGACGGCGCGATGCGCGGGGCGATGCCGCTCTATATGAAGACCCATTCCTATGGCGAATACGTCTTCGATCACGCGTGGGCGGACGCGCTGCACCGCGCCGGCGGCGATTATTATCCGAAGCTCCAATGCGCGGCGCCGTTTACGCCCGTACCGGGGCGGCGCCTGCTGGCGCGGGAGCGCGGCGTTCGCACGGCGCTGATCGCCGGCGCCGCGGAACTGATGCGCCAGACCCGGACATCCTCCGTACACGTTACATTTGCGCAGAAGAGCCAGGCGGATGAGCTCGCCGCGGCCGGCTTCCTCGCTCGCACCGGCGTTCAATTCCACTGGTTCAACCAGGGCTACCGCGATTTCCAAGATTTCCTGGAATCGCTCAGTTCGCAGAAGCGCAAGAACCTGCGCAAGGAGCGCGCCAACGCGCACGCGGCGTGCGAAATCGTCACGCTGACGGGCGCGGAAATCACCGAACGCGACTGGGACTTCTTCTTCGATTGCTACATGGACACCGGCTCGCGGAAATGGGGGAGCCCGTACCTCAACCGCGCCTTCTTCTCCCTGATCGGGGAGCGGCTGGGGGAACGGGTGGTGATGTTCGTCGCGCGCGCCTGCGGGCGCCCGGTGGCGGCGGCGCTCAATCTCCTTGGCGATGACGCGATCTATGGCCGCTATTGGGGGCGGCTCGACGACATCGCGTTCCTCCATTTCGAGCTCTGCTATTATCAGGCGATCGAGCACGCGATCGCGCGGGGCCTGAAACGCGTCGAGGCGGGCGCGCAGGGCGAGCACAAGCTCGCCCGCGGCTATGCGCCCGTGCCAACCTATTCGGCGCATCTGATCGCACACCCGGGGCTGCGCCACGCGATCGCTCGCTATCTGGAAAGCGAAGCGCCGGCGATTGCGGAAGAGATCGATATTCTGGCCGAGCACACGCCGTTCAAGAGACTGCCGCCGATCGAATGACAACGCGCGGGCCGCCGCTTGATCGCGCGCCGCGTCCATCCCACACGGTTCCTTGCTAGACATGCCGGAACGGAGGAGCCCATGAGCCTGCATGGCGTCTATGACGACGACAATATCTTCGCCAAGATTCTGCGCGGCGAGGCCCCGTGCGCGAAAGTCTTCGAGGACGACGTCGCGCTCGCGATGATGGATCTCTTCCCGCAATCGCGCGGCCACACCTTGGTGCTGCCGAAAGGCGTGCGGGCGCGCAACTTCCTCGACTTTCCATCGGACCTGGTTGGGCCGTACCTGCAGCGCGTGCAACGCATCGCGGCGGCGGTCGCTTCCGCGCTGAATCCGGATGGGGTGCAGGTCATGCAGTTCAACGGCGCGCCGGCCGGGCAGACGATCTTCCACCTTCATTTCCACGTCATCCCGCGCTGGGAGGGGCAACCGCTTGGCGTGCACGGCGGGGGCAAGATGGCCGACAAGGACGATCTCGCCGCGCTCGCCGCTCAGATCGCGGCGGCGTCGCCATGAAGCGCTTGTTCGCGGTTGCGCTGCTCGCCGGGTGCGCGACGACAACGGACGACGCCGCGCTGGACGACGCGGCCGCGGCGGCGCGGGCGCACGACACGCTGCGGCCGGCCATCGTTTCCGCGCTCCAGCATGAGGCCGACGCCGTGGACGGAGCGGAGGCGTGGGCGCCGGCGTTCAACGCGTTCGCGCGCAGCGGCGCGGCGGCCTTGCTTCTCGACCACGCGGAGGCGGCGCACAAAGCGGGGGCGCGGCGCTATGATGCGCGCACGTGCGCGCGGCTGCGGCCGCTCTCGGCGCTGACGCATTCAGCGATTGCTGTGGCGCGGTTCGGCGGCGCAATCGAGCCAGGCGCGCTGCTGCTTTCGTGCGATGACGGTTTCTGCGCGCGGCCGAGCATCGCGGCAATCGACGAGACGTGCGATTTCCAGCCGATGGCCGTGCCGATCGCGCCCTCCTGAACGCTACTCGACTTCCTCCAAGCGGAACACCTCGCCGTCGAAATCGGTGACGTAGAGATTGCCGGCGGCGTCTTCGCCGAAACTTGAGATCTGGTTGAGCGTTGCGCCGCTCGGCGCCCAGGTCTGAGTGCGTTCGGTGAACTGGGTGTTCGCAAGCGTGGACCCCTGCGACACGGCGCTCACCGGGAACGAGAACACGCGTTGGGTGATGAAATCGCCGAAGATGTACTCGCCCCGCAGCGCGACGATCGGCCCGCGATAGACGACGCCGCCCGTGACCGAGCGGCCCGCCGGCGCCCCCGTGCTCGACGTATGGGGATATTGTGCGATCGGCGGCGTGAGCCCCGTGGTTGAGCCGCCTGCGAACGGTTGGGTGCCTTCCAGAATATTCCAGCCGTAATTGGCGCCGCCATCGCTGGATCGGGCCAGATCGATCTCCTCGATCGCGCCTTCGCCGACGTCGCCGATATAGAGATTGCCGTTGGCGCGGTCGAAGCTGGCGCGGAACGGATTGCGCAGGCCATAAAGCCAGATTTCCGCCGCGCCGCCGGCGCCGGATGCAAACGGGTTTGAGGTTGGAATGGCATAGTCGCGGTCGGGATCGGAGGGGAAAGCGTCCGTACGCGGATCAACGCGCAGAATTGCGCCGAAGAGCGTGTTTGGGTTCTGCCCGTTGGCGTCAGGATCGCCCGAACCGCCGCCGTCGCCGATCGCGATGTGAAGGAGCTGGTTGGCGTCAAACCCGATCCACCCGCCAAGATGGTTGGTGCGCGGATGCTGCAGGGCGAAGATGACATCGCCGCCGCCGCCGGCTTGATAGCGCCGCACCTGGATGATCCCTGCAGGCGTGACGAGGAACACATAATATTGGCCGCTGCTGGCGAAATCCGGCGCGGCGGCGAAGCCGAGAAGCCCACGCTCGCCGGTGGTGCTCACTTCGGCGGCGATGTTCAGGAACGGCGTGGACTCGATTGCGCCGGTCGACGGCGTCAGCACGCGGATCGCGCCCGTGCGCTCCACGACGAAAATGCGCCCTGAGCCGTCGCCACGGTCCGCAACGAAAAGCGGCTGTGAGAAGCCCTGACCGACGCGGCGCCAGGCGACGGCGCCGGCGACGTTGGAGACGGTCACCGCGAGCCCGAGCGAGACGGACGCCTGCCCGTCCGACGCCGCGAGCGTGACGTTGTAGACGTTATCGCCGCCCGCATCCGCCGGCGCCTCAAAGTCCGGCGGTGCGGCGAACGTCAGTGCGCCGCTCGTTCCATTGATGGAGAAACGGTTCGCGTCTGCGCCGCCCGAGATCGAATACGTGATCGTGTTCCCGTCCGGATCGGTCGCCGTGGCGGTATAGATTGTGCCGGCGCTGTTTTCGGGAACGCTGACAGCGCCGGCCGAGGTGAAGCTCGGCGCGCTGTTGGCGCCGCCGCTATTGCCGCCGCCCCCGCCTCCTCCGCCGCCGCATGCTGCAACCGCGAGCGCGGCGAGCGCCGCCATTCCAAGGCGCATTGTTGTTCTCCCTGGCGGAATCCCCGATCCGCCGAATCCAATGCTAGGCGGGAACGCGCGGCGCGCCAAAACAGAACCGCGCCCGGCCATGGCCGAGCGCGGTCCGCGCGATCACATTCGCGTGGGGCGCTACGCCGTCGCCGGCCGTTTGGCGGGCGGGGGATTGGCCGGGGGCTGTTCCGGGAAATACTGGAACGCCAGCTTCTCGGAATCGGCGGGATCGGTGTCGATCTTGACCAAGCCGCCGTGCTTCAGTTTGCCGAACAGCAGCTCGTCCGCCATCGGCTTCTTGACCTTCTCCTGGATCACCCGCGCCAGCGGCCGCGCCCCGAAGCTTTCATCATAGCCGATCTTGGCGATCCAATCGGCGGCGCGATCGGTAATCTCGATCGTGACGTTGCGTTCGGAGAGCTGGGCCTCAAGCTGGATGATGAATTTCTGCACGACGTTGCGGACGATTTCCGGCGGCAGGCCGTTGAAGTGGATCACCGCATCGAGGCGGTTGCGGAATTCCGGCGTGAACAGGCGCCGGATCGCTTCCTCGTTCTCGTGATCCTTCTTGCCGGCGCCGAAGCCGATGCCCTGCTTGGCGGCGTCGGAGGCGCCCGCGTTCGTGGTCATGATCAGGATCACATTGCGGAAGTCGACCTTCTTGCCGTTCGCATCCGTCAGCACGCCATGATCCATGACCTGCAAGAGGATGTTGAACAGATCCGGGTGCGCCTTCTCGATCTCGTCGAGCAGCAGAACGCAATGGGGATGCTGGTCGACGCCGTCGGTCAGGAGCCCGCCCTGGTCGTAGCCGACATACCCTGGAGGGGCGCCGATCAGCCGCGAGACGGTGTGGCGTTCCATATATTCGGACATGTCGAAGCGCAGGAGCTCGATGCCCATGGTGGAGGCGAGCGAGCGCGCGACCTCGGTCTTGCCGACGCCGGTCGGGCCGGCGAACAGGTAACAGCCGATCGGCTTATGCGGTTCGCGCAGGCCTGCGCGCGCCATCTTGATCGCGGCGGCGAGGTCCTCGATCGGCTTGTCCTGGCCGAACACGACGCGCTTCAGGTCCGTCTCCAGGCTCGCGAGCATTTCGGAATCGTTCTTGGACACCGATTTCGGGGGAATGCGCGCCATCCGCGCCACCACCGCCTCGACGTCTTCAACGTCGATCACCTCTTTGCGCTCCTCAGGCTTCAAGAGCATCATCGAGGCGCCGGTCTCGTCGATCACGTCGATCGCCTTATCGGGCAATTTGCGGTCCCCGATGTGGCGGGCGGAGAGCTCCACCGCGGCCTTGATGGCTTCGTCGGTGAACTTCACCTTGTGGTATTCCTCGAAGTACGGCTTCAGGCCGGCGAGGATCTTGATCGAGTCCGGGATCGAGGGCTCGTTCACGTCGATCTTCTGGAAGCGCCGCGCGAGCGCACGATCCTTCTCGAAGTGCTGGCGGTATTCCTTGTAGGTGGTGGAGCCCATGCAGCGGATCTGGCCGCTCTGCAGCGCGGGCTTCAGGAGGTTGGAGGCGTCCATCGCGCCGCCGCTCGTGGCGCCTGCCCCGATGACGGTGTGGATCTCGTCAATGAAGAGGACGGAATTGGGATGGTTGTCCAATTCCTTCATCACGCTCTTCAGGCGCTCCTCGAAATCGCCGCGATAGCGCGTGCCTGCGAGCAGCGCGCCCATATCGAGGGAGAAGATCGTCGCGTCCGCGAGCACCTCGGGGACCTGCTTCTCGACGATCTTGCGGGCGAGGCCCTCCGCGATCGCGGTCTTGCCGACGCCGGGATCGCCGACGAGCAGCGGGTTGTTCTTCTGGCGGCGGCACAGGATCTGGATCGTGCGTTCCACTTCGGCGTCGCGGCCGATCAGCGGATCGATACGGCCCTGCTTCGCCTTCTCATTCAAATTCACGCAATAGGCTTCGAGCGCTTCGGTGC
>WGOB01000084.1 GCA_016124255.1 Alphaproteobacteria bacterium
CGCGCTCATAAAGCTTCTTCTGCCAGCGGACCTGCGCCTCTTTGTCGAGATAGCCGTTCTTGGATTGGCCCATCATCGCCTTCAGGTCGGCGTCGTAATTGTCCTTGATCCAGGCGCGGACTTCATCGCGGAACTGCAGGTCTTCAGGCGTGAAAGCGAGATCCATGGCGGGGCGTCCTCCGCGCGCCATGATAGGCGGCGCCGCGCCCCGCGCAACGGCGCCGCGAGGGAAGCCGGCTCACCCGATCAGCTGCCGCTCGGCCAGCAGGCGTTGGCGACGAGCGCGAACTTTTCCAGCGCATCGGCGGCGTAGGCGTGCGTGGCGCCGCCCGCGCTCATCGAGACGGCGTCGCGGCTCAGATGCGCGTAGGAGCCCAGATTGGGCGGGCGCCGCGGCAGCCGCACGCTGAGCGCGCCGCCGTCATATTCCGCTGGCACGTCGATCGTTTCCTGGCCGATGGTGAAGCGCGCGCGCGTATCCCCGCGCCCCCCGCCGAGGCGATAATCCGTGACCATCATATCGCCCGCCGGCGTCTGGCAGGTGACGCGCGCGGTGACCGACCCGTCGGAATCGCGCTGCTCTGCAGTCGATAGCCCGGAGACGGAATCGTAATTGAACGTCCACGATCCGGTGGAGCGCGCCGAAGACGGCGCCGACGGCGCAGAGGCGCACGACGCGACGAAGACCGCCGACAGCGCTGCCGCGGCGAAAAAATGGGAACGGCCCATGGTTTGTCCCTCCGACTGAGAAGAATGGTCAGCGCGCGCGGCGCTGGAAGAAATGAACGGTCTCGCCCGCGCCGGCTTCCGCCGGCATCTGCAATTGCAGGCCCGCGTTCGACGCCGACCACGCAGTCGGCGCTTCGCCCGTGCGCCCGCACGTGAAGATAAGACCCGCAGGCTCTTCGCGAAGACGCGCGCTGAAGCGTTCGGGATCTGCGTCCGCCGACCCGCGTGCGGTGACGAAATCCAGCGTCTGCCCTGCCTCGCTGTCGGCGACGCGCACGCTGCGCCAGGTTTCTTCCGTCCACTCGCGGGCGCCGTTGCGCTGCTCCACGCGCGCGAGGTCATAGACGCCCGGCGTGATCGGCCCGCCGAGCAAACCCTCGTCCGCCGCCGCCGCAACCGATGGTCCAGGCGTCACCGACACCGCCGGATTGATCGCGACATCGTTGCACGCCGTCTCTGCGGACGGCGGCTCCGGCGCGGTTCCCCCGCTCTGGTTCTGCGCGCGATCGCACGCGGCGACAACCACGAGAAGCGCTGCGCACAAGACCGGTCTCAGCATCCTATTCTCCCGTGAACTGCGCGGGCCGCTTCTCGATCAGCGCCGCCACGCCCTCCGCATGATCGCGGGTGTGATGCATCAGCGCCTGCCCCGCAGCGGAGAGTTCGAGCAGCGTGTCGTACGTCGTGTTCTGTCCCTGCCGCAGCAGCGTCTTTGCAAGACGCAGGGCTTGGGGCGGTTGTGCGGCGATTTTGAGGGCAAGCGCGTGCGTTTCCGCAGCCAGCTCATCAGCGCTCACAACCCGGGATGCCAGGCCCCAGCGTTCCGCCGTCTGCGCGTCGACGACGTCGCCCGTGAACAGAAGTTCAGACGCCCGGCTCATGCCGATCGTGCGCGGCAGAAGCCACGCGCCGCCGTCGCCGGGAATGAGCCCGAGCTTCAGGAAGGTGACGCCGAATTTGGCGGTCTCCGACGCGATGCGGATGTCGGCCATGCAGGCCACATCGCAGCCGAGACCGATCGCGGGCCCGTTCACCGCCGCGATCAGCGGCACTTCCAGGAAATAAAGCGACCGCACGATCCGATGGATGTTGCCGCGATAGGATTCGCGCAGTTCCGCCGGCGATCCGCCGAAGGCCCCGCCGCGCTCCTGCATCGCCTTGACGTTGCCCCCGGCTGAGAAGGCGCGCCCAGCGCCGGTGAGGATCGCACAACGGACGCCGATGTCGGCGTTGATCGCGCCGCACGCCGCTTCAAAGGCCGCCCCGTCTCCGGGGCTGCCCAGGGCGTTCATCGCGTCGGGTCGGTTGATGGTGAGCGTGACGATGGGGCCGTCGCGCGTGACGGTGAGAAGGTCGGCCATGCGCGCGTTGGTAAGCGGGGCGCCCGGCTAGAGCAAGGGCGCTTCCCCGCGCTCCAGGCCCAGGAGATAACGCTTGCGGTCAAGCCCGCCGCCGAACCCGGTGAGCGAACCGTCCGCGCCGATCACGCGATGGCACGGCACGATGATCGGGATCGGGTTCTGCCCGTTCGCGGCGCCCACCGCGCGCATGGCTTTGGGCATGCCGATGGCCTTGGCGATGTAGCCGTAGGAAACGGTCGCGCCATAGGGGATGCGCGTGAGCGCGGTCCAGACCGCGCGCTGGAAATCCGTGCCTTCCGCCGGGCCGAAGGTCACGTCGAAGGTTTTGCGCTTGCCGGCGAAATACTGATCGAGCTCGCGCCGCGTCTGATCCAGGATCGGATCGCGCATACCGGACGCGCGTGGACGAGACGCGTCGCGCTTGTCCTGCTCGAACCAGACCGAGATTAGCTTTTCACCGTCGCTCTTGAGTGTAAGCGGTCCAACCGGCGAGTCGTGCATGATGACGTTCATCACGTGAGCCTTTCCTTCGATGTCGCGGGGCGCCGCCAAAGGCGCGCGGCAGCGTAGGCGCGCCAGGGGCGCCAGGTTTCGTGCGCCCGCGCGAGATCGCCCTCATAGGCCGCGCGCAATGCGCTGTCGCCGAGCGGAAACGCGTCGGGATCGCCAAGGCCGCGCAGGGCGACGTATTTCAACCGTCCACGGACCAATGCCCGAAAGCGCGGCGAGCCCCTCACGCCCGACGCTGACTGCGCCGCGCGCCAGCTTAAGCTCGCCGTCCGCCGCGGCGCGTGCGAGGCGCAGCAGCGTTTCGGCGCGCGCGCCGGGCATCCCGAGCGACGCGATCGCGTCCTTGCCAGCGTCGGCGATGCGGGCGGCGCTGGGAAACAGCCTGTCGAGGCCGGGAACGTCCGTTTCAATGGGCGCGCCGAGCCTTTCGACAAGGCGCGAGACGATGGTGGTCGCCGCCTTCACCGTCACCTGCTGGCCGATGACAGCGCGCACGGCGAGTTCGAACGGATCGATGCCGCCGGGCAGACGCACGATCGGGTCGCGAGCGATGTCGGCCGCGAAATCGCGCGCCAGAAACGCGTTGATCGCGTCGAGATCGGCGTCGAGATCGAGCGCGCCGCGGACGTTGGCGATGAGCTGGCGGAACGCCGGCATGAGGCCGTCCGACAGCGTCAGCTTCGGCGCAGCGCCGGCAAGATCGAGCGTCAGCCAGCCGGCATGGGCGCCGGCCTGAAGCGTGCGCGTCCAGCAATGCGGCGCCGTCTGCGCTTCCACACGGGCGACGCGGCGCAGCTGAAAATGGGCGAGCGGGGCTGCGCCGTCGAACGCGCCGCGCGGCGCGAGCGTGAATCTCAAGCCGCCGCCGCCGCGCAATTTCTCCGGCGCGGCGCCGCGGCCGCGCACGCGCGACGGCGCCATGCCGTAGCGTTCGAGAAAGAGCGCATTGAAGCGCCGCAGGCTCTGGAAGCCGGAGGCGAACGCGACCTGCGTCATCGAAAGGTCTGTCTCTTTGAGAAGCCGCTTCGCGGTGAGCAGCCGGTGCGTCTGTGCGATCTCGACGGGGGCTGCGCCAAACGTCTTCAGCATGACCCGGCGCAGGTGCCGGTCGGTGACGCCCAGATCGCCGGCGAGATCTTCCAGGCCCTGCTCTTCGAGCGCGCCGGCCTCGATGCGCTTGACCGCGTCGTGCGCGAGGCGCTCGGCGGCGTCGATCGGCGCGGCGCCGGGCGCAAGCTCGGGCCGGCAGAGCAGGCAGGGGCGGAAGCCCGCCTTCTCGGCCGCAGCGGCGGAGAGGTGGAACGTGCGGTTTTCGCGCTTCGGCGTCCGCGCCGGGCAGACGCAGCGGCAATAGATGCCCGTCGAGGTGACGCCGATGAAGAAGAGGCCGTCATAGCGGCGGTCCTTGGCCTCAACCGCGCCGTGGCAGGTGGTCTCGTCGAGCAGCATGGGGCGAATATGGGCCGCTTTCCCCGCCCCGTCTCGCCGGAATCGGACTCCTTAGGGCGCGCCGGAACCGCGACGGCGACCCCATCGTGGAGGCGCGCCGAACGGCGTGACCGGAGAACGACGGCGCGTCTTCTCCTCGCGGCGCTGCCGGCTTCCAGCCGGCATGCGGGCCGGAGGCCCGCGATCTGACCTCCCCGAAGTTGAACCGGACCAAGCCGGTCACTCCAAGCGGCGCGCCGCCACGATGGGGTCCCGGTCACGGTTCCGGCGCGCCAAAAAGAAGGCGCGCCGTGATCAAGCCGCGAGCGTCAGCTCGCTATAGCGCTTCAGGTGGTGATCGACGTTGCCGAACTGGGCGTCGATCATGGTGACGCGCTTGAAGTAGTGGCCGACCTTCATTTCGTCGGTGACGCCCATGCCGCCGTGGATCTGCACCGCGGCCTGGCCGACGAAACGTCCGGCGCGGCCGATCTGCACCTTGGCCCCTGCGGCGGCGCGTGCGCGCTCGTCGGCGCTCTCGCCGATCTTGAGCGCCGCCATATAGGCCATTGACACCGATTGCTCGGTGGCCATGAACATGTCGACCATGCGGTGCTGCAGCACCTGGAAGCTTGCGATCGGCACGCCGAATTGCTTGCGCTGCTTAGCGTACTCCAGCGTCAGCGCATGCATCTGACGCATGCAGCCGACGGCCTCCGCCGCGAGCGCCGCGATGGCCTCGTCTGTCACCCGCTCGACCAGCGGCAGCGCTTCGTCGGCAGGCCCAATCAACGCGTCGGCGCCGACCGAGACGTTTTCGAAATACACTTCCGAGGCACGGAAGCCGTCGATGGTGGGATAGTCGCGCGTGGTGACGCCCTTGGCGCCCTTGGGCACGATGAACGCGGAGACGCCCTTGGCGTCGCGCTGACCGCCTGCGGTGCGCGCGGTGACGATGAGATGATCCGCCTGCGGGGCGCCGATGACGACGGCCTTCTGCCCGTTCAGGACGTAGCCCGCGCCGTCCTTCTTCGCCGTCGTGGTCAGATCGGCCAGATTGAATCGACCTTTCGGCTCGGCGTAGGCGAACGCGACGACACGCTCGCCGGCGCCGATGGCGGGCAGATGCTCGCCTTTCTGCGCGTCGGAGCCGCCATGCTTGAGGAAACCCGCGCCGATCACCGCGGTCTGCAGATAGGGCTCGACCACCAGCCCCTTGCCGAACTCCTCCATGACGACGAGCACATCGATCGGGCCGCCGCCAAGGCCGCCATGCTCTTCTGGGATCGGCGCCATCAAGAGGCCCATCTCGGCGAACGTCGCCCAATTCTTCTTCCAAGCGTCGGCGCTCTTGAGCATCTCGCGGCGCTTGTCGAAGTCATAATCGGCCGCGACGAACTTCGCGATCGAGTCGCGCAGCATGTTTTGTTCGTCGGTGAAATTGAAATCCATCGGGCTCTCCTCGCGCCAGTCATAGGCAAGCGGGCGCCCGGCGCAAGATGACGTGAGGGGAAATCGCCCCGCGCTCAGCCGCGGCGGCCGAAAATCCATTCCAGGAACGAACGCTTCGGCTTTGGCGCGCGCGGCGGATACGGCGCAAAGAGCGGCGGCAGCGCGTTGGGTCCCGCCGGCACGGGTTGGTACGCCCCGGTCGCCGGCACGGCGGTGCGCGACGCAGGCCGCGCCGCCCTGGGCTTGGGCGGCGGACGCGCCGCATCGAGAAGCCGCAGCGCGACCTTGTCGGGATCGCTCGCCCAGACGACGTGGTTCTTGCCCTTGAGCAGCGGGAACTTGGCGAGGTCCGGCTTGCCGACGATGAGCGGCACCACGCGCTTTTGTCCGTTCACCTCCATCGCGAGCGCGGTGTTGATTTCCAACACGGGCCAGTCCTTGGCCACGGAATTGGACGACACGATCGCCAAGACGGTGCGCGCTGAACCCAGCGCGGTGTTGATCTTCTTGGTGAAGTTTTCGCCCCAGCCGATATGCGGCTCATCGAGGAACGTCTTGAGGCCGAGCCGCTCGCAGGCTTCGTAGATCGGCCGCGCGATCAGCTCCTTGTCCTCGCTGGCGTGACTGATGAAGACTTCGAAATTCTCCGCGCCAAACACCATCTGCTTGATGAACTTGGACGGGTTGGGATCAAGATCGAGCACGCGCCCGCAAAGCTTGAGGAAGACCGGATCGGCGGGGCCGCGCACCATCTTGATGTAGGCGAGCTGGCCATAGACCACGTTGCGGAACGCCGCGCCCGGCGTGACCGGGCCGCGGCCCTTCTTCGGCTTGGCGCCTCTGTGCTTCAGGAAGTGCTCGCTGCCCGCAGCGTCGAGCCCGAACTTCTCCCACGCATGCAGCATCGCGCGGACCTTGCGGATGCGCGAGCGCTCGACATTGGCCGCGACGTTCACCGTGAGCCCGGTGACGTTCTGGCGGACGCTGCGGCTCTGCAGGCGCACTTTGCGCAGATTGATCGCAAAGCCCGCCGCCGCGATCGCGCGGTCCAGCGCCTCGCCGGGGCGCACGCCAAGACTTGCGCCCTCGGTCTGCACCTTCATCGCGACAGCCGGGGGAAAGACCCCCTGGTTGGTCGAAAAGGTGATGTCGTCGGCGTAGCGCGAATAACGGAGATTGTGATCCTTCGCCAGGCGCGTCAGGCGTCGGTCGAGGCTCGCGGCGATGAAATTCGAGAGCGCCGGCGATGTCGGCGCGCCTTGCGGCAGGCCGTTGCGCAGCGTGCAAATCTGCGCGAGCACGGTGGCCGCACCCGGCCCGCACAGAAACGGCGCCGCCATGAACAGCCCGCGGATGCGCCCGAAATTGATGCTCGGAAAAAAATCCTCCAGATCGATGTTGAGCACGAGGCGCTGGCCGGCATGGCCTTTTGCGTTCGAGAGCACGCCGCGCTCCTTGATGAAGCCGTGTGCGCTTGGGTGGGCCTCGTAGGCGCCCGCGAGGATCGGCGCGAGCTTCTTCTGCATCTGCCGCACAAGGCCCGTGGGCGCATCGATGCGGCGCATGCCGCCCGAACGTTTCGGAATTTCAAACGTGCGGTAGCGCTGATTTTCCGGCGCCGTGTAGAGCACCCACACCATCGTGCCGTGCGCGACGCCGAAATAGCGGGCGACATCGTAAGCGTTGCGCAGCGGAGCGCCGTCGATGGCGAGCGCGCCGAGCGGAGGCGGCGGGACCGGCGCGCCCGCTTGCGGCGGCTCGGGCGGCGCGTCGGAAGTGGAAGGAGGCATCCCGTCCCTCGTACCTTACTAGGAGTACGGGGCTTCAGCCCCGTACTCCTAAAGATCGACATTTGTTGTTCCGCCGCAGGATCGACAGCGGACGTAGAAGGACCGGATGCCTCTTGCGCGCGATATCAGCGCGGGCGGCGACGCGAAGTCAATCGGCGCCAGGGTGCGCGGCTCAACCCGCGCGCGGGCGTTTCCGCGCGGCCACAGCCGGCCCGCTCACACCATGTCGGCGACGGCGAGCATCAAGGCGGGCGCGAACAGCGGCGAGAGCGATGCGTCCGGCTTCACTTGCTCTGCAGGAGGATAATCGCCCGCGTTCGGATTGCGGAACACGTGCACGATCGCGTGCTGCACGTCGACCACCCAATATTCGGGAATGCCCGCGGCGGCGTACTTTCCACGCTTCTCGCCGAGATCGTCGGGAAGCGAGGAATGCGCGACTTCTACCACCAGGACCACATCTTCGCCCGTTGGCCGCCGCTCGCGACTCAAGGGAAGGCGGGCGATCATCAAGTCCGGCTGGCGCAGGTCGCTGTCCCCGATCTGTAGACCGCCGCCGGGCGCCACGCGAAATTCCGCCCTGAGTCCAGCCTCGGCGAGGCCTAGAACCAGCAATTCGTTGATGCGAGATTCCGCATCGATGTGCGGCGCTCCCGGAGGCGGCGTCATCATGATCCTCCCGTCCCAGAGTTCATGCTTGCCGGGCTCGTTGAGCAGGCCCGCTTCGGCCATACGGTCGAACTCAGCGACGGTCAGTCGCTTTTCGCGCGCGGGAAAATCCGTCGCCTCCTGCCTCCTCAAAGTGGGACGCGCGTCGTCTGCCATGGCCTGGAGCTTACCTCATTGGGCGCGTCCAAGCCACCTCAGAGGCCGAGCACCATCTTGGCGATGATGTTGCGCTGGATCTCGTTGGAGCCGCCATAAATCGATGTCTTGCGCATGTTGAAATAGTTCGGCGCGGCGTGGTGGGCGTAGTCGGGGCCGATCCCGAATTCGTTGCCCCCGTCCTGCGGAAAGCCGCGGAAATACGGCGCCGCGTAATGGTTCACGGCCTCCAAAGTGAGCTCGGTCAGGCGCTGCTGGATCTCGGTGCCCTTGATCTTGAGCAGCGAGGATTCCACGCCCGGTCCCTTGCCCGCCTGCTCGCTCGCGAGTGTGCGCAGCTCGGTGTACTCCAGCGCCGTCAGATCGATCTCGAGTTCCGCCACCTTGCGCTTGAACTCGCTGTCTTGCAGCAGCGGCTTGCCGTCGTCGCCGAGTTCGGTGTTGGCGATGGTTTTGAGGCGGTTGACCGCATTCTTGGAACGCGCGACGCCGGCGATGCCGGAGCGCTCGTGCACCAGCAGATATTTAGCGCAGGTCCAGCCCTTGTTCTCCTCGCCGACGAGGTTTTCGACCGGCACTTCGACATTGTCGAGGAAGACGTCGTTCACTTCGTGGCCGCCATCGAGCATAATGATCGGGCGCACCGTGACGCCGGGCGATCTCATGTCGATCAGCAGGAAGGAGATGCCTTCCTGCTTCTTCGCCGCCGGATCGGTCCGTACAAGGAAGAATCCCCAATCGGCGAATTGCGCCAGCGTCGTCCAGGTCTTTTGGCCGTTGACGATGTATTTGTCCCCTTGGCGCACGGCGCTCGTGCGCAGGCCCGCGAGGTCGGAGCCCGCGCCCGGCTCGCTGTAGCCCTGGCACCACCAATCATCGCCGTTGTAGATGCGCGGGAGGAAGCGCTCCTTCTGCGCCTGCGTGCCGAACGCCATGATGACGGGCGCGACCATCGCGATCCCGAACGGCAGAATCGGCGTCGTCTCCGCACGCGCGCATTCCTCGTTCCAGATGTATTTCTGCGTCGGCGTCCAGCCGGGGCCGCCCCACTCCGTCGGCCAGGACGGCGCCACCCAGCCCTTCTCTGCAAGAATCTTGTGCCAGGCGAGGAAGTCCTCTTTCGCCATCTGGTCGCGCGACGTCTTCTCGCGGAGATAGGCGGGGAAGCTGTCGCGGATGAACGCGCGCACTTCGTCGCGGAAGGCGAGCTCCTCGGGGGTGAATTCCAGATTCATGGCGCATCCTCGGTCGCTGGCGAAGCGCTCAGGACCGTACCGGCGCCTCGAAGCGCGACTATAGAATGGCGCGCTGGCGCATCAAGGCGCGGTCGGGGATGGCGTCGGCGGTCGCGCCGCTGCGGCGGCGCACGCAGGCTTCGCGGCCCATGCAGGCCATCGCGCGATCGGCTTCGGGCTCCTCGCGGGCGACGCGCTCTTCGCGGGGAGCGGCGCCCGGCCGCTCCGCCTCCAGGATCGGTTCGGGCGCGGCGCGGCGCGCGCTGGCGTGAACGGCGGAGGCCGGCGCGCCTGCGCCGTCGACGCCAAGCGGTTCTTCAAGCCCAGTGCGGGCCTGCGCGCCTGCGGCGGCGGCCGTCCAGACGGCCATGGCCGTGATCGACACAGCGAGCCAGCGCATCACATTCCTCCCTCTGCGCAGCGCCTCAGGCGCCGCTTGATTGCGCCGCGCAACCCCGAAGGATCAGCCGGCGCTTCGACACGGTCAAGCTGGACCGCCGTTCCCATTCCCGTGAGCCACGTCGCCGAAGCCGCACACGGCGTCGCGGGCGGGGCGCAGGCGGTCGCGGTCGCTGGTGCGGGCGAGCGCGGCGACTTCCCCGATTTCGGCGCGGGCGCGGGCGATCGCGCCGTCGGACTGGTCGTGCTGAGCGAACGCGAGCCGGCCGCGGACGGCGGCGGCGTCACGGCCATTGGAAACGGCCTGGTCCAGCGCCACGCATTGGACCGCGTTGACGAACTCGGTCTCGTTCATGCTCGGGGCGGTTGCGCTGAGCGCGAACGGCGCGGCAATGGCGGCGACGGCGAATGTGGCGATGGCGGCGAAACGCATATCAATCTCCCTCGGATGCTGACCGTCCCTCTCGGGTCCGGTCGCCGCTCCTTGGGAGATGCACCGCCGGGCGGGGCTGGATGCATCTCCCTCGGAGCAGGACGATATCGATATACGATAACTCGCATCGTTTTTCAATATGGCCTTATTGCTTTTCAATGCATCCTGGGGGCCTGGGTGCAGGTAAAGACAGCAGCATGTCCGCGCCGCCGACCGTTTCGACGCCTTGCATCCGCATCTGCGCCGTGAGCGCGCGCCATGGGCTGTGCATCGGTTGCGGGCGGACATTGAAAGAAATCGGCGGCTGGGGCGCTTTGTCTGAGGCCGAGCGCCTCGAGATCATGCGCGCCCTGCCCGGCCGCCTGGAGGCGGCTCAGGACGGCGGCTAACCGACCGTCGCCGGCGCGCGGGTCGCGGCGCCCATCTCGGCCAGGGCTGCATGGATGACCTCGAGCCCGGCGCCCCGCCGCGGCGCGTCTTCCGAGATCCGCCGCCGCCAAAGCCGCCCCCCCGGCAAGCCGTGAAAGAGCCCGAGCATCGGCCGCGCCATCGCATGGAGCGGCGTCCCCGCAGCGAGGCCCCGCGCGAGGTAAGGCAGATGGCGTTCGACCGCCTCGATAAGGGAGGCGCTTGGGGCCGCTTCGCCGAAGACGAGTGGATCGACGTCCATCAGCACGGCGGGCCGCTGATAGGCGGCGCGTCCGAGCATCGCGCCGTCGAGGCCGGCGCCGTGATCGCGCGCGTCGGCGACGTCGCGCAGCCCCCCGTTGAGCACGATCGTCAAATCCGGCCGCGCGCGCTTCAGGCGATGCACGAGCGCGTAATCGAGCGGCGGGATTTCGCGGTTCTCTTTCGGTGAAAGGCCCTCAAGCCACGCCTTGCGCGCATGCACGATGAACGTCGTGCAGCCGGCGTTCGCCACCGCCTCAACAAAGGCGAACAGCGATTGCTCCGGGTCCTGATCATCGACGCCGAGGCGGTGCTTGACGGTGACGGGGATATCTGGCGCAGCCCCCGCCATCGCGCTCCAGAGCGACGCAACGAGCGCCGGCTCGCGCATGAGGCACGCGCCGAAGCGGCCGGATTGAACACGGTCCGACGGGCAGCCGACATTGAGATTGATCTCGTCATAGCCCGCACGCGCGCCGATCGCGGCGGCGCGCGCAAGGCGCTCGGGCTCGGCGCCGCCCAATTGCAGCGCGACCGGATGCTCGACCGGCGAAAAGCCGATCAGCCGGTCGCGGTCGCCGTGCAGCACCGCGTCGGCCGTGACCATTTCGGTGTAGAGCAGCGCCCGCCGCGTCAGCGCCCGATGAAACGCCCGGCAATGCCGATCCGTCCAATCCATCATGGGAGCGACGGCGAGCTTATGACTGACGTAATCGATCATCTGACGTTTTCTGCGGAAGACCAGCTCTAGTGCAGATTGGGCCGGTTGAGAACGGGCGGGCGGCTGCGCTCCGCTACATAATGACCGATCCGACTGAAGGCGGGCTGACGACGCTATTCAACGAGGAGCCGCCGGTATTTGAGCGGCGACAATCCAAGCTGTTGCGTGAACGCCGCCGTGAAGTGCGGCTGATTGGCGAACCCCAATTCGAGCGCGATCTCGGCAATCCCGCGCGTGGGATCCTCAAGCCAGCTCATGCCGCGCCGGATGCGGCGCTCCAGCAGGTAGGCGTGCGGCCGCCTGCCGAGAGCGCGTCGGAACGCCGTGCGAAATCTTTTCACCGGCATGGCGAGCGCATCGGCCATGTCTTTGACGCTGGCGTGCTCAGCGCCCAACGCGCTGATCCGCGCGTCCACGATCGCGATGTCGCGCGATGAGAGCGCCGGCGCCGCCGCGGACTTCTCCGGTATGCCGCTGAGCGCGCGCAAGCCTTCGATCAACGCGAGCGCCGCCGCCTCGATCGCATCGTCTGAAACCGCGCCCGGCAATCCCGCCGCGCGCCACATGCCGAGAGCCAGGCGCGTGGCGGTCGGGCTGTGGGCGTAGCGATCATGGAGGCGGCCGAAATCCAGCGGCACGTCGCTGCCGAACGCCTCCGCCAGACGGGCGACGGGCAAGCCGATGACCAGCATCTGACTTGGGCCGTCGACCTGAAAGAGCCCTGTGGCGCGGTGCGGCGACACGCCGATGTCGCCGGGCAGCCGCGCCGCGGTCTGATTCCACGCGCCGCCGCCCCACCGCCACCGCGCCTTTGAGGCGCCGCCCAGCACAAGCCCCACCAGCAATTCGTCGACCGCGGGGTCTTCGTCTTCGTGCGCGTCCTGGCGGACCTTGAGCAGACGGACCGGCAGCCGCCCGCCGAGCCGGGATTCATGACGAAAGCGCGACATTGCGCTTGCGGCGAAGAAATCGAGATAGCTTGCGTAGTTCGGCGAGATCATGAGGCGGCGAGCATCGTGGACAGGCTCCTCGATGCGGCCGTTTTCTGAAAGATTTCGGCCGTGCGGTTTCTCTACGCTGGTCGCGAGCGAGTGTCTGCACCCGTTCACGACAACCAACGGGGACCGCACACGCATGGGCCATCACTTCGACTCGCCGGAATCGCGCGCCGACAGCCGGATCAACATCACCGACAATTACCTCTTCCACGCCCCGACCCCCGGCAACCTTATCGCCATCATGTGCGTGAGCCCGCTGGCGGGCCTGCCCTCGCCGTTCACGGGGACGCCGCAGGCGCGCACCTTCAGGCCGGGCTGCGCTTACGATTTCCGCTTCGACACTGACGGCGATCTCAGGGTCGACTGCATCCTCCGTTTCATCTTCGACGGAGACGACGCGCCGCAAACCTGGCGCGCATTCTGGATCGAGGGCGACGAGGCCCGCGATCATCACGGCAAGGGATCATTGATCGGCAGCGGGGTCGGTGAACAAACCGTCGCGCTGCCCAATGTCGGGCGCGCCTGGGTGGGCGACGCCGGCGATCCCTTCTGGCTCGACGCCGTCGCCGCCAAGACCTTCATCGATACACTGTTGGCCGGCGGCCCGTTCCAGCCTGATGCCTTCAGCACGGGATCGCCGACGACAGGCGCAACCAACGTCATCGCCATCGTCGTTGAGATCGCCGCCGATCGCCTGGCGCCGCACAAGCGCGGACTTTTTGGTGCAGGCAAGGCGCAACCAGGCGCGGGGCATATCGGCTTCTTCACCACCGTGTCCGCCGACGATCACGGTCATTGGACGCAGGTGCAACGCTGCGGCCGGCCCAACCTCGCGGCCACGTTCCTCGATGACCCCAAGAATTCGCTGCTCTACAACACCAGCGATCCCGACGCCGACCTTGCGAATTTTGGCGCGCTCGTCGCCGACGCTACGGCGCAATTGGTGCGCCGCGCCGGAACCGCGCGCGATCCAGCAGGCTATGGCGCTCTGGTTGCGCGCACGTTGCTGCCAGACGTCATCCCGTTCGATGTTGATCACGCCGCAAGCTTCGGCTTCGCCGGCGTCAACGGACGCGGCCTCCGCGACGATTTCGGGGCGGTCGTCTATTCGGCGGTGTTCAATCACCCGATCCGCACCGCGCTCGCGCCGCTGGCCGATCTGCGCGATGATTGGCCTTATCTGCCGGCGCCGCGGCCGCTGCCTGCCGGGCCTGGCGTGGCTGTGCCGCCGCGCAACGCCTGAACGCTCACAGGGATGCATCACATGACGCAACAAACACATCGACGGCTTTGCGTGTCGCTTCTCCTCGCGGCGATCGCCTGCGCGGCGCCGGGCGACGCTCTGGCGCACACCGGACACAGCGAGACAGCGAGTCTGTGGCGCGGCGCCATGCATCCCCTGACTGGCCTCGACCATATTCTGGCGATGGCGTTCATCGGCGCGGTTGCGGCGCTTTCGGGCGGACGCGCGCGCTGGGGCGTCCCGCTTGCCTTTCTCGCCATGATGCTCGCCGGCGCCGCAGCCGCCGGCGTGATGCATCCGCTGCCTTTTGTCGAAGCCGGCGTCACGGCCTCGGTGTTGATCGCGGGCGCCATGCTGTTCGCGCGCCTGCGCCCGCCCATGGCGATGACCACCGCGCTCATCGGGGCGTTCGGCGCGCTCCATGGATATGCGCATGGCGCGGAGATGGCGCCAAACATCGACAGCACACTCTATGCGATCGGCTTTCTCGCGACGAGCATGGCGCTCCTCGCAGCCGGTTTTGGCGCGGCCGTCCTTGTGCAGCGCGTCCGCCAGGCGGAAGGGGCGGCCTCTTGAGATTTCTCGCACTCCTGAAGCCCGCGCCCGGGACATCGCCGCAGGACTTTGCGCCGCTCATTGTCGACGAGGAGCGCGCGCTCTGGCCGATGTATCGCGATGGCGTCCTGCGCGAGATGCATTTCGACTCCGCCAAGCTCCTCGCGACGTTGGTCTTTGAGGTCGACGCCCAAACAGACGTCGAGGCGGCGCTGCACGCGTTGCCGATGGTGCGCGCTGGTCTTTTTCACGTTGAACTCGTTCGGCAGGGCGCATGGACGCCGCTTGAAGCCCTGTTCCGCGCGGACGCCGCCGAGGAAAGCGCAGCCGTCGCGGTCGTGCGCGGGATCTATGACGCTGTGGCCCGCTCGGATTGGGATGGCGTCCTGGCCCGGCTTCACGCGGATGTGCTCTGCGAGCAATCGTCCGCCCTCCCGTTCGCGGGGGTGTGGCGCGGACATGACGGCTTCCAGAGGATGGGCGCCGCAATTTTTCGCGCGTGGCCAAACTTCACCGTCGAACCGTTGGCTTTCGCTCAAGCTGGCGACGTCGTGCTGGTGCTCACGCGGGTGAAAGGCGGCGACCCCGCCGCCGCTGCGGTCTTGGATCAGACCATGATCGAGTTCTGGAAGGTGGAGGGCGCGCAGGCGACCGAATGCCGGCCCTTCTATTTCGACCCCGTCATCGCCGCGCAAAGCGCCGCCTGAGCCAGGCGGTGGGCGTTGGACGTTAAATGCCGTACGCTTCGGCAAGACCGTGTGGAGGCGACGATGGCGGATGTGATCCTTCATGGATACCGATACAGCGTCTACAACCGCGCCGCCCGCTTGGCCTTGATCCTGAAGGGCGTTGCGTACGACCGGATCGAGGTGGACCCGTTCTCGGACATCTCCGACGCGTATCGGGCGCTTCACCCGTTCGGCAAGGTTCCTACACTCGTTCACGCAGGGTTTGCGCTCTTCGAAACAGGCGCGATCACGCGCTATGTCGATCGGATGTTCGATGGCCCGCGATTGCAGCCGGAGAGCGTCGCGGCGTTGGCCAGAATGGACCAGGTGATCGCCGTCATCGACGCGTACGCCTATTGGCCGATGGTCCGCCAAGTGGCGTCGCATGCATACTTCCGCCCGCTGACGGGCGAGCCATCCGACGCCGACGAGATCGCCGCCGGCCTGAGCGCGTCGCGCAAGGCGTTAAGCTTCTTGGATCGCGTGGCGGCTGAAGGCCACGTTATGAATGGTCGCGAGGTGACGCTGGCGGATTGTCACCTGGCGCCCATGATGGATTATTTCGTCAGAGCCGCGCCGGGCGCGGCCGCGCTCAAGGAGCACCCGTCTCTGCAGGCGTGGTGGGATCAGATCTCCGCGTTGGGCGCGCTCAAAGCCTGCGATCCATTCGGCGAAGCGGCTGAGACGCCAACGCCATGACGGCCGGCGCGACGCGAGAGCGTCAGCGCTGCGCCTCTGCATGCAGCACGGCCTGGAGCGTGGTGTCGCCGCCGCGGGCGTAATCGGCGTAGCGCAAGGGCGCATCGATGTCCGGATCGAGCGGGCCGGCGGCGACGCCCATCGCGGCGCTCAGCCAGTAGCAGCGCGCAAAGTTTCTGCAGCCGTTCTCCCAATCGTGATAGCCCGTGGCGATGCCGATCCGGAGTGCGGAATTCGGCAGTTGCAGCGCGCCGCCGCCCTCGGCCCAGAAGCGCTCGTCATCGCCGACATGGCGTCCAACGACGACGCCGCGATCGCCCGCGTCGTGCAGCGCGTAGGCCGCGGTGACGATCGCCGCGGAAAACGTGCCGCCGTCCGTCAGGATGTAGATGCGCCCCTCCGGCGCCACGAGATCGGTAATGTTGCGCGCAAAACCCATCGTGCGTGTGAGATCGCCGCCGCCATTTGAGCGCAGGTCGAGCACAAGAAAGCTGGCCGGCGCCGCGCGCAATCGCCGGCGCACATCGCTCAGCCAATCCCGGAGCGGCGTCTCGGGATCATCGCCGATCTCGCGCAGGCGCAGATAGAACCCACCGTCCGGCAGCGGCGCAGACCAAAGAATCCTTTCGGGATTGCGCGCGTAATGCGCCCCCGAGATCGCATCGGCGTTCAGGAACCGCCATGCATGACCGCTCTCAGTCTCCTGCGCCGACGCCGTCGCCAACGCGTGATCGCTGACCGCCATCGGCGCGGTGGCGATCTCCTCCACGTCGAGCACGACCGCGCGCGTGGTCATCGCCGCGTCGGCGAGCGTCAGCGTCACCCGCTCCGGTGCGGCGGCGAGGCCAACGGCATGCATGCCGGCCGGCGCCGCGAAGAAATACGGGCTCTCGAAGCGCTGGAAAGGCGCGTTGCCCCCGATATAGGGATCAAGGCGCGCCGCCAGATCCTCCGGGCGTGCGCCGTCATAGGCGAGCACGCGCAGGCCGATGAGGTCCGCATGCTCCTCGCGCGCGCGCACAATGTAGAGGCCGTCGTCGAACCAGAAGAATCGCACCGGCAGACTATTGAGCATCTCGACCAAGCGCCGCCGGCGGACATTCGTATGGCCATTCTGCGTGATCGCGACGGCGGCGGCGACGCCCATCGCAAACGCCGCGTCAGACATCGTGTCCGCATCGTCGGTCATCGCGGCGACATGCGCGCGAAACCGCGCCTCCTCCTCCGCTGAGAAGCTGTGATCGACGTCGGGCAGACGCAAAAGAAAGTCGAGGTCCTGACGCCGCGCATCGGCGGCGTCTTTCGGCGCGGGATAGTCCGCTTGCGGAACCGGACCGTAGAAGCGCCAGAAATAAGCGCCGACGCCGGCCGTCGGGAGCAGGACAAACACGACAACGAGGCCGGCGATGATCCAGAAGATCCGCATCGTTCCCCTCGGCTTGCAGATGCGACAACGCAACCGTGGCAGAGCGGCGGCGGCGCTGCAACCGTGCGCTGGTCGCGGAGTCTATTCCGCTGCGATCGCCATCGGCGCGGGCTGTGCGCCGCGGAGGAGACGGCCGGGCAGCGCGCCGGTGGGTTCGCCGTCGCGGTAGGTGATCGCGCCTGCGAGAATGGTGGCGCTGTAGCCGTCGGCCCGTTGGATGAGGCGGCGTCCGCCTGCCGGCAGGTCGTAGGCGACCTGCGGCGCATGCAGATGCAGCTTGTCATAATCGATGACGTTGAGATCAGCGCGCAGGCCGACAGCGATGCGCCCGCGATCGAAGAGACCAAGCGCCTCGGCCGTGTCGCGCGTCTGCATTCTAATCATACGGCCAAGATCGATGCGCGGCCCCCGCGTACGGTCGCGCGTCATCAGCGTGAGGTTCGAGGTCGGGAACGAACCGTCGCAGATCATGCCGACATGGGCGCCGCCGTCGGATAGTCCCGGCACCGTGTGCGGATGCAGCAGCATTGCGTAAGCAGGATCGAGCGAGCCTTCCGCGTAATTGAGGAACGGCAGATAGAGCATGCCGCGGCCGCCATCCGCGAGCATGTGGTCAAGCGCGACCTCTTCTGGAGAGACGCCGCGGCGCGCGGCCTCAGCGGCGACGCTCTGGTCCGGGACCGGCTCATAATCGGGTGTCGCCGCCATCAGGATGAGGCGCTCCCACGCATTCACGCGCCGGGCCCAGCCGGATTCGTTCGGCTCCTCCGCCAAGAGCCGCGCGCGCACCGAAGGATCGCGCAGCGCCGCGATACGCTCCGCAAACGGACGATCCGCCAGCGCCTGCCAGGTCGGGTAGAGCGAGAACGGGTTCATTGTCAGCTCGAACCCGAACAGCAGCCCGACGGGACGTCCGCACACCTGCGCCTTCATCTGAAGACCCGCACGATTGGCCTCTTCCAGCAGCGCGAGCTGCCGGCGCCACGCGGCGGGGTCAAGCGGGCTCTGAAGCAGCGAGAACGAGAGCGGCCGCCGGCTCGCCTCCACGATGCGGCGGAGCATCGCGAACTCGCCTTCGAGGTCGGTGAAGTCTGAGACCACTTGCAGGACGCCGCGCGCAGCGTCGGCGAGACCCATGGCGATGCCGGTGAGTTCGTCTTCCGCTGCGGTCAGCGTCGGCGTCGGCTTGCCGTCGGATGTGCGGTGATTGAGCGTGCGCGAGGTGGAGAAGCCGAGCGCGCCGGCGTCCATCGCCTCGCGCGCGATGCGCCGCATGGCGGCGATGTCGTCGTGCGTTGCAGGTTCGCGCTCGGCGCCGCGCTCACCCATCACATAGACGCGCAGCGCCGCATGCGGGAGTTGCGCGCCGATATCGACATCGAAGCGGCGCTGCGACAGCGCATCGAGATAATCGGGATAGCTCTCCCAATTCCATTTGAGGCCCTCTGCGAGAACCGGAAACGGAATGTCCTCCACGCCTTCCATCAATCTGATCAGGCGCTCGTGATCCGCGCGCCGGCAGGGCGCGAATCCGACGCCGCAATTGCCCATCACCACGGTGGTGACGCCGTGCCACGACGACGGCTGCATGCGGCTGTCCCAGGTCGCCTGGCCGTCATAATGCGTGTGGATGTCGACGAAGCCGGGCGTGACGATCTGGCCTTTCGCGTCGATCTCTTCGCGCCCGCGCCCGGCGATGACGCCGATCCCGGCGATGGCGCCGTCGGCGATGGCTATGTCCGCCTCGCGCCCCGCCCCGCCGTCGCCATCGAACACCAGGCCGTTGCGGATGACGATGTCGTACGCGCGCTCCATGGCGTCTCCCCCGGCTTCGCTGGGCTCTCGGGCGCCAGCGTGAGCCGCGGGCCTGGACGCGTCAAGGCGACAGCGGGGCGGCCATGGGCGGGCGCCGCCCCCCGCCCGGCGGCATGCGCGGCGGGCGGCGCATCCCTTCCGGCGCCGCCATCATCCGCGGCCGCTCGCGGATGAGTTCCGCACGAACGATCCGGCCGTCGCCGTCGGCGTCGTAGGCCTGCATCAACGCCCGGAGCGCAGCCTCAAACTCCGCCCGCGTGATCGAATTGTCGACGTTGGAATCGAATTCGAGCCGGCGCGGGACGTGCAGACCGCCGAGCGCCGCTTCGGCCCAGGCGTTGTACTCAAACGGCGAAAGCGCGCCGTCGCCGTCATCGTCGGCGCGGGCGAACTCGCGGACGGCGCCGGCGTCCAGCTCACCGCCGTCGATCTCAAGATCGCTGTCTGCGTCGAAGCTCGTCAGCAGGAGCGCGTTGGGCGCGGCCATTGCGCGTTCGGCCTCCGCGGCGCCAGGGGCGCGCGGCGGCCCCTGGGGACGCCCCGCGCAAGCGCCCACAACCAGGGCCGGGATCAGAACCAGCACAGCTCTTGCAGATGTATTCATGATGTCACCTCGCTCGCGACCTCTGGTGGCGGCGCGCGGCGCCAGGACTTTGTCGCATCTGCAAGAGAGTGTGTCAGACTATGTCACCGCCGGTTTCGCCATTGGCTTTGGCGCGCGAATGCGCATCTAATACGCGCCATGGCCGCTGAAACGCCGCATATTCTCGTCGTCGACGATCACCGCGACATTCGCGATTCGCTTGTGCAATTCCTGGAGAAGAACGGGCGGCGCGCGAGCGCGGCGGAGAACGCGGAAGCCGCGCGGCGCATCCTGCGCGACGAAACCATCGATCTCGTCACGCTCGACATCATGATGCCCGGCGAAGACGGCCTGAGCCTCTGCCGTCACATCCGCGAGACAAGCGGCACCCCCATCATCCTCTTGACCGCGCGCGGCGAGGAAGTGGATCGCATCATCGGGCTTGAGCTTGGCGCGGACGATTACGTCATCAAGCCGTTCAGCCCGCGCGAATTGTTGGCGCGCATCGATGCGGTGCTCCGCCGCGTGAACGCAGCGCCGCGCAGCGGCGAAGCCGCCACCGGCGAGGCGCTCAAGTTCGATCGCTGGACGCTGCGCGTGCCCGAACGCGATCTCGTGGACGAGCATGGCGCGAGCCACGAATTGAGCACCGGAGAATTCCGCCTTCTGCTGACGTTCCTGCAGCATCCGCGCGCCGTGCTCTCGCGCGATCAATTGCTCGATCTCGCCTTCGACCGAGGCTCCGACGTGTTCGACCGCGCGGTGGACACGCAAGTCAGCCGCCTGCGGCGCAAGATCGAGACCGATCCGCAGGATCCTAAACTGATCAAGACCGTATGGGGCGCGGGCTACGTGTTCGCCGCCTCGGTGACGAAGGGCTGAGGGCTGCGATGTGGAATCCGCTGCGCACGCTATCCGGGCGGCTCATCCTCCTCACGGTGGCCGCCATCGGGCTCTCGCATACGCTCGCCTTCGTGCTCCTGGTGCAGGAACGCGGCGCCGCGGTGCGCCGCATCGTGGAGACGTCCACCGCGCAGCGCATCGCCGATCTCGCGCGCCAGGTGCGCGTCGATCCCCAGCCCCGCGCCGGCGCGCTCGACATCGCCTTCGGGCCCAATCTTGAGTTCAATGTCGCATCGACGCCGATTGTGACGTCGAACGCCGCCGGCGGCATTCCCAACCGCGTCGCGCGCGCTGTGTCCCAGCAGCTCGACGGCGCGACGGTCCGCGCGCGGTTGCGCGCCCTTTCCGGCGCAGAGCGCGACGAGTGGATCGCGCGCGAGCGCGCGATGCGGCGGGTGTTCGCACGCGGCGAAGGCCGGCGCCGCGAAGGCCTCGCGATCGAACGCCTGCCGACGCCGGACGAGGCTGAGCCACGCCCGCCCAGGGGCGCCGGTCCAAGCGAAAGCCTGTTGCAGGTGGCCGTCCAGATGGGGCCCGCTTCCTGGCTGAACGTGCAAACGCGCATCATCCGCGGGCGCCCGCTCCCACGGTATGTGATTTACACCGCATTCGGATCGATCCTGGCGATGAGCATCGGCGCGTTCTTCCTCGCGCGCCAGATCGGGCGCCCGCTGGCCGATCTCGCCGCCGCCGCCGACAGGCTCGGCCGCGGCGACGCCAACGTGATGACGCCGGTGCGCGGGCCTGACGACGTGCGCCGCGCCTCGAACGCGTTCAACGGCATGGCCGAGCGTCTGCGCCGCCAGCTCTCGCGGCAGCGGCAGATGCTCTGGGCGCTGTCCCACGATCTGCGCACGCCGATGACGGCGCTGCGGCTGCGGGCCGAACTGATCGACGATCCCGCTGCGCGCGAACGCATCCTCGCCCCGCTCGCCGACATGGAGACGCTGGCGGAACAGGCGCTGTCTCTGGCGCGCGCCGGCGCCAGCGACGAACCGCGCACATGCGTCGACATCGCCGACATGGCGCGGACGCTGACCGGTGAATTGCGCGAACTTGGCGTGTCGATCACGGCCGACGCGCCGGACGCGGTCCTGGTCTCCTGCCGGCCGAACGAGATCGCGCGCGCCATGCGCAATATCGCGGAGAACGCGTCCAAGCACGGCGGCGGGGGCGTCCTGCGCGTGCGCGCGGCGAACAATGGCGGGGCGACCATCGAGGCGCTCGACGAGGGCCCGGGCGTGCCGGAGGCGCTGCTGGAGCGGCTGACGCAACCTTTCTTCCGCGCCGATGAGGCCCGCGCCGGCGGCGTCGGCCTCGGCCTCGCCATCGCCCAGGCGATCGCGGACGGCCATGGCGGAAGGCTGACGATCGAAAACCGCACGCCGCGCGGACTCGCCGTGCGCATCCAACTGCCTGCGGCGGACGGCGCCTAAAATGCGACTCACGCTTTGGGTCGACCTGAGGGTCGCATTTAACGCACAAAGACGCTTTAGATTCTAAAGTGTGTAAAGCAAGTTTGGACTTTAAATTCGATCCCGGCCCGCCACAAAGGTGCGTCGAATTTAAAGTCTATTGCTTTAGCGCTTCTCCGCCGCCTCGATATCCGCGGCGATGGCGCAGGCCGGATCGCGGAGCACGTCGAACTGATCGCCTTTTGCTGCGCGCAGCGAAACGAAGTCGCGCCCCCCATAGGTCAGCATGCCGATCCGCTCCAGCCGCAGGATGTCGTACGCGGCGAAGAACTCGATCATCTCGTCGACCATTGTCTCGCGTGACGACGGCACGCGCAGGCCCAGATCGGGATCGAGCCCGTTCGGTTCGCCGACGGTGACGCGCGCGGTGTTCTCCGCCGCACCGATCGCGCCCTTGCGCGCAAGATACGCGAACTCCGCCCCCTGCCCGCGCAAACCTTCTCCCGTGTAGCGGTTGAGATTGTCCCAGAACATGTAGCCATCCTGGATGCGCTTGATGTCGGCGAAGAGCTCGTCATAGCGCACCGGCGGCGTCGCCATGCCCGCCGCTTCGCAGGTCATCCGCACAAGCATGTTCCAATCGTGCACGCTGAGCAGATCGACGCCCTGCAGATCGAGCAGCGGGCGCTCGAGCAGGTCCTTGCGCATGCCCGAATGGCAGAGCGGCACGACCGGGCAATCGCGAATCCAGGCGGCGCCGGCTTCAAAATGGATCCAGGGCGAGTCAAGCGAGCGGGGGCTCGCCAGCACGATCAGCAGGCGCGCGCGCTTCAGGCCGTCCACGATGCGGTCGAGCCAGCGCTCGCCGAGCCCCAGCGTCTCGCCGTCAGACGACACGAACCAGTCGAGCCGCTGCTCAGTGACGCCGTCCAGATACGCGCGGACGGCCTCGGCCATCTCCGCCTCGACGGTGGCGTGCGACACGAAGATGAGCGGCTTCTCGGCCATTGGGTTCCCTCCATCGGCGCGTCTAGCGAAAAGCGCCCGCTCATTCAGCCCCCGGGGGGCCGGCGCCGGATGAAAAAGCCGTCAGGTCGCCGCAAGCGCCGGGACCTGTGGACAAATGGTGCGGGCGCGGAATAGCGAGAGCTTCTTCGCTATCGCGATGAACCGTTGGCCGGCGGACTACGATATTGGGCGCTCGTCGCGCACGGTCTTGGAAGCGCCGACTTGCGCCGCTCCAGCGGCGCTTCCTTCTCCTCCTCGCCGGGCTACCCTGAAGAACGCCGCAACGCCGCGACGAAGAAGCCGTCGCAGCCGGTTTGCAGCGGGCTGAATTGGATGGCGTGGCCGCGGCGACGGGCGGGGACTGCATCAAGGCCTTCAAGCTGCGCCGGCGCAAACGCCGGATGCGCCGCGAGAAACGCAGCGATAGCGTCTTCATTCTCTTCCGGCAGCACCGAGCACGTCACATAGACGAGGCGCCCGCCGGGCTTCACCAGCGGCGCAGCGAGCGAAAGCGCCTCCTGCTGCTCGCCCCGGCGCACAGCGAGCGCATTTTCACGCAAGCGCCATTTCGTATCCGGCGCGCGCCGCCATGTGCCTGAGCCGCTGCACGGCGCATCCACGAGCACGACGTCCATCCGTCCGTGCAAATCGGCAAGCGCATCGCGCGATCTGATCGGGGCGCGGATCTGGATGTTGTGCGCGCCGGCGCGGTCGGCGCGATCCTTCAGGGGCGCGAGGCGGCGGGCGTCGACGTCGAACGCGTAGATCTGGCCTTTGTTTTCCATCGCCGCGGCGAGCGCGAGCGTCTTGCCGCCGCCGCCCGCGCACACGTCCGCGACCTGCATCCCCGGCGCAGCGCCGCACAATAACGCCGCGAGCTGGCTGCCTTCGTCCTGCACCTCGAACCAGCCTTTGACGTGCGCCTGCTCGCTCGCCCAAGGAAAGCTCCGCCCGAGACGCCAGGGAATGCGCACGCCGCCGGGCGCGTAGGGCGTGAGCGATGGCGGCTCCGCGAGCCGGGTACTGTCGCTCAGCGCCGCGATCAGCTTCTCGCGCGTCGTCTTCAGCGCATTGGCGCGGAGATCGAGCGGCGCGGGCGCAGCCATCGCGGCGCCCTCCTCTGCGCGACCCTCGCCGAAGATGCGCGCGAGGCTCGGATCGAGCCACTCGGGATAATCGCCGCGCACATGGGGCGGGGCGCCTTCAAGCGTCGCGCTTGTCAGGTGCGCGATCTCGACCGCGCTGGGCGCCAACGCGTGCGGATCGCCCTCGGCTTCGGCGGCGATCGCTTCAGCGCTTTCACCGAAGCCCCAGCGCTTTGCGCCCCAGATCAGGGCGCGCGGCGCGTCATCGCCCATGCGCCACGCGCTCGACGCCCGCCAGCGCAGCGCGCCGAAGACCAGGTCGCCGATGGCGCTGCGGTCCTTCGATCCCGCGAAACGATGCGAGAGCGCCCAATCCTTGATCGCGTCCGCGGCGGGGCGCTTGCGCGCCTCCATGTCCGCCAGGATTTCCATCGCCGCCGCTGCGCGCGCGCCAGGTCGCATCTGAGGCCTTCCTCAGAAGCCCGATAGGAGATTGCGTCCCCCGCGCCTAGCGCATTGGGCCGCGGCGTTTACGCGCCCTCACGGTCTCCCGGCGCGCGCCAACGCGGCGGCGTATCCGTCGATGCCGGTCTCGTCCGCGTCCATATTGAGATTGAAGCGCGGCGTGCCCAGCCGCTGCGCGAGCGTCGGCGGGGCGCCGCGATTTACCGCCCAAAGGAATGGCAGATTGGCGTTGCTCGTGATGGCGACGAACGGCGCGGCGAAAACGACGCCCATGCCGTTCCACCCAGCCTCGGAGAACCGCGCATGCTGCGCCGCGCGCGCGGCCACCGCCCCGGCGCGACCCCAGCCGGTCACCATCTGGACGCTGCATCGCGACTGGCGCGTCTGCAGCGCCGCAGAAACCAGGAGCGCCGCGGATTCTTCCGAAGCGGGATCGGCGGCGTCGAGATTGACGGGGTCCGCCTCCGCGAAATCGACGGCGCCCTCGCCATTGCGGCTGACAACGGCGATGCAATGGCCCACCGAGGCGCGATAGAGCGTCAGCCGATACGGCGTCTGCCCGATCGGCTCGTTGGCCTCAGGCGCGAATGTGTTCCACGCCCGCGGCGCGCGCGGATTGGCGAAGGTGTTGCGGATGATGCCCAGCGACGCGCCGACCGGCCCCATCCCGACGGCGTGGTCGCCGCAATTGATGGCGCCGTCCTGGTTGGTGTCGCCCACGCTTGTAAGGAAGCCGCCGCTGCCGTCCGGACACACGAACTCCGTCCACAGATTGTTGTAGGGGTCGCGCACCCGGCGCTCGACGTAGCGCATGCGCGGCCGCTCGCTGGCGGTTGGCGGCGTCGACGCGGCGGACGAAGCGGCAGCGCGCTGCGTGCGCTCTCCCGACGCAGACGGAGTCGGCGCAGCGCCGCCAACCGTATCTGGCGCGCCTGCGGTCGGACAATTCTCCTCGCGCACGACAAACGCGACGCCGTTGCGCACACGCACCACATGGCGGACCGGACAGGCCCCCAGCGCCGCCACGGTCGCAACCGTACGCAGCTCGATATATTCCCCGCCGCCGCGGCGCTGACGCACGACGGCGTTGTAATAGGCGATGCGCTCGTCGGAGACGTCGCGTCCATCGACCGGCGCCTGCGGCAGAAGATAGAAATGCTGGCTGCTGAGATTGTTGGCGCGTAGATGCGCAACGACGAGATCCGGGCACCATCCGTCGCGCAGCCGCGCCCCTTCAACCGGCTCGCTGGGCGTGCACGGCCCCGCCGCGGGCGCGATCGCAAGCGCGTCTGCGCCCGGTTGCTGCGCAGGCGCGACGCCTACTCCGAAAGCGATAAATGCAAATCCAAGCAACGCCGATCTGAGCATGATCCCCCTCATGTACGCGCGACGTCAACGGCGTTCGCATAGCGAGTCAACCCGGAATGCAGACATCAAACTGTCATGTCGGAACTCAGCTGCCGAGGGGATAGTTCGGCGCCTCACGCGTGATGGAGACGTCGTGCACGTGGCTTTCGCGCAGGCCCGCCGCTGAGATGCGCACGAACCGCGCATTCTTGCGGAAGTCGGCGAGCGTCTTCGCGCCGGTATAGCCCATCGCCGCGCGCAAGCCGCCGACGAGTTGATGCACGATGTTCGCCGCCGGGCCCTTGAACGGAACGCGGCCTTCGATGCCTTCGGGCACGAGCTTCATCTGGTCGGTGACTTCCTTCTGGAAGTAGCGGTCCGCGGAACCGCGCGTCATCGCGCCGAGCGAGCCCATGCCGCGATAGGATTTGTACGAGCGGCCCTGATAGAGCACGACTTCGCCCGGCGCCTCCTCCGTGCCCGCAAGCAGCGAGCCGATCATCGCCGTTTCAGCGCCCGCGGCGAGCGCCTTGGCGAGATCGCCGGAGAACTTGATCCCGCCATCGGCGATCACGGGCACATCCGCTTTCCGCGCGGCCGCGACCGCATCGAGGATCGCGGTGAGCTGCGGCACGCCGACGCCGGCGACGATGCGCGTGGTGCAGATCGAGCCCGGGCCGATGCCGACCTTGACCCCGTCTGCGCCCGCATCGATCAGCGCCTTGGCGCCGGATTCGGTTGCGACATTGCCGGCGATGACCTGCACGCTGTTGGAATGCCGCTTCACGCGATCGACCGCCTGAAGCACGCCCAGGGAGTGCCCGTGCGCGGTGTCGATCACGAGCACGTCGACGCCGGCTTCGATCAGCGCGAGCGAGCGCTCGAAACCGGCGTCGCCGATAGTGGAGGCGGCGCCCACGCGCAGGCGGCCCTTTTCATCTTTTGCCGCATGCGGGTGTGAGAGCGTCTTCTCGAAATCCTTCACAGTGATGAGGCCGACGCAGCGATTGTCGCCGTCCACCACGATCACGCGCTCGATGCGGTGCTTGTGCAGGAGCTGCTTGGCCTCCGCCTCGCCCATGCCCTCGCGCACGGTGACGAGATCGTCCTTGGTCATGAGATCGGCGACCATCTCCTCGCGCGCGGCGAACCGCACGTCGCGATTGGTGAGGATGCCGACGAGGCGATTGGTGCCGCGCTCCACAACCGGAAAGCCCGAGACTTTCCGCTTCTCCTTGATTTCGAGAATCTCGCCAATGGTCTGGTCCGCGTGCACGGTGATCGGGTCGATCACCATGCCGGCCTCGAATTTCTTCACCATGCGCACCTCGTCGGCCTGCTGGGCCGGTTCGAGATTGCGATGGATGACGCCCAAACCGCCGGCCTGCGCCATCGCGATGGCGAGATGGGCCTCCGTCACCGTGTCCATGGCGGCGGAAATGAGCGGGATGTTCAGCGAGAGCGAGCGCGTCAGGCGGGTGCGGGTGTCGGCTTCGCCTGGCAGGACCTCCGACGCGCCGGGCTCAAGTAGCACGTCATCAAAGGTCAGCGCATCACGGATTTCCATGGACGGCTGGTAGAGATTCTATGCGGCTTTGGCAAGCGCTCCGGGTGACGTTTCAGCTACAGAAGCTGTTCGATGTCACGGGTGAGGCTTTCCGGTTTCGCGTTCGGCGGATAGCGCTTGCGCACGCCCCCCTCGCGATCGACGAGAAATTTTGTGAAATTCCACTTGATCGATTTGGAGCCCAGGAGGCCCGGCTTCTCGGCCGTGAGATAGCGGTAGAGCGGATGGGCGCCGGCGCCGTTGACGTCGATCTTGGCGAACATCGGGAACGTCACGTCGTAGGTGAGCGAGCAGAAATTCTTGATCTCCTCGGCGTCCCCCGGCTCCTGATGGCCGAATTGGTTGCAGGGAAAGCCCAGCACGTCAAAGCCGCGATCCGCATAGGCGCGATGCAGCGCCTCAAGGCCATTGTATTGAGGCGTGAAGCCGCATTGGCTGGCGGTGTTCACAATCAGGAGCACCTTGCCTCGGTAGGCGGAGAGCGACTCTTCCGCGCCGGCAAGCGTCAGCGCTCTAAAATCATAAAGCGTCATGAACTGCCCCTGAAGCCGGTGGCGACGACGTAGATTTCCGCGCTCTCGGCGCGGCTGGCGGGGGGCTTGGCGTGGCGGACCTGGGCGAACGACTGCTTCAGCCGCGTGAGCAGCGCCGGGTCAAGTCCGCCCTGGAAGGCTTTGGTGACGAACGTTCCCCCGGGCGCAAGCTGTGTGAGCGCATATTCGGCCGCCGCCTCGGCCAGCGCGCCGGTGCGGATTTGATCCGTACGCTGATGGCCTGTGGTGTTGGCCGCCATGTCGGAGAGGATGAGATCGGGGGCGCCGCCGAGCGCGGCTTCGATCGCGGCGGGCGCTTCCGGCGACAGGAAATCGAGCTCGAGAAAGACCGCGCCGGCAAGCGGCTCTATGGGCAAAAGATCGACCCCCACGACCGTGCTGGCGCCGCGCGCGAGCGCGACCTGCGCCCAGCCGCCGGGCGCCGCGCCAAGATCGAGCACACGTGCGCCCTTCCTGATGAAGCCAAACCGATCGTCGAGTTCGATCAGCTTGAACGCCGCGCGGGCGCGCCAGCCTTCATCCTTGGCGCGATGAACGTAGGGATCGTTCAGCTGGCGCTCGATCCAGGCCCGCGATGACGGCGATTTGCGCTTGTCGCGGACGCGCTCGCTCAGCGGGCGCGCCGCGCGCTGATCGGCGCCGGGCCCGCGCCACCGCCGCTTCTCATCATCGCTCACGCGCGGCCCGCCTGATGTGCGGCGATGAGGGTGATCAGCGCGCCTTCGCGCAAGCCGCGGTCAGCGACCCGGACGCGATCGCTCGGCCATCGATCGAGCACCGCTTCCAGGATGGCGCAGCCCGCCAGCACCAGATCCGCCCGCGCCGGGCCGATGCAAGGGTGCCGCGCGCGATCGCCCAGCGCCATTTCAAACAGGCGCCGCGTCGCGGCCGCGCACTCGTTCGCACCCAACCAGACGCCGTCGATCAGCGACCGGCGGTAGCGTTCAAGCTCCAGGTGCACGCCCGCCAGGCTGGTGACCGCGCCGGATGTGCCGATGATGTGCGCTTTGCGCATGCGCATCAGATGGGCGAGCGCCGCGGCGTCCGCAAACGCGGTGTCCATCGCGTCGGCGGCGTCTCGTTTCATGGAATCGAACCAACCGGGCCGCTGGACGCCGTCCGCGGCGTCCGGCGTCGGTTCCGGCCACCGCTCCGCCAGTGTCACCACGCCGATCGGCAGCGACGCCCACGCCCGGATCATCGTGGCGCCGGCGCCGGACGGCTCCACCCAGGAGAGCTCGGTCGAGCCGCCGCCGATGTCGACGATCAGCGCGGCCTCCACCGCGGGGTCGATAAGGCTGGCGCAGCCCAGCACCGCCAGACGCGCTTCTTCCTCCGGCTCGATGATCGCGAACGCGAGGCCGAGCTCGCGCTCGACGCGGGCCAGGAACTCAAGGCCGTTGGCGGCGGCGCGGCACGCCTGGGTCGCCATGCAGCGCGAGGCGGTCACCGGTCTGGCCGCCAGCCGCTCTGCACACGCGCAAAGCGCGGCCATCGTGCGCTCCATGGCGGCGTCGCTGAGGCGCCCGGTGGCGGCCAGGCCCTCGCCGAGACGAACGATCTGCGAATAGCCGCTCACCACCCGGAATCCCTCGCGGGCGGGCTCCGCGATCAGCAGGCGGCAATTGTTCGTCCCCAGATCAATGGCCGCGAACGCGGGCTGGCGCGGGCGGCGCCCGCCGCGCCAGGGATCGCCGCCGCCGCGCTTGGCAGACCGGCCATGCGCCATCGCCGCTCCTCGTTCCGTCCCGCGCCCGCCGCCCTCGTGAGGGGCGCCGCCTTGCGCGCGCTCGGGCCGGCCCCTACCTTGCTTCAAGCGAGAACCTAACGCGAGGGAGTAAGGAGTAGAAGGAGGAGAAGATGCACTCAGCTAAATTCTCCATCGGCCAAGTGGTGCGGCACCGTTACTTCCCGTTTCGCGGCGTCATCTTTGATGTCGACGCGGAGTTCAACAACACGGAAGAATGGTGGACCTCGATCCCGGAAGCGATCCGTCCGCGCAAGGATCAACCCTTTTACCATCTCCTCGCCGAGAACTCTGAGAGCCATTACGTGGCGTATGTCTCGGAGCAGAACCTGCTCATTGATGAGTCCGGCGAACCGATCGCACACCCGCAAGCCGCGCAATTGTTCGAGCTGACCGACGACGGGCGGTATCGGATGCGGACGTCAACGCTGAACTGAGCGTTCACCCGTCCCGCTGAAAGCCATAGAAATCGCCGCCGAGCGGCAGGATCGCGGTCAGCTCGTCAAGCGCGCGCTGCGTCTCTGCGACCAGCGCAGGATCGGCAAGATCCTCTGGCGCAAGCGTCTCGCGATAGGTGCGCGCGATCCAGTCTTCGAGCGCATCCGCCACCGTTTCGGTCAACAGGAAGCCCTGCGCCGCGGCCGCAAGGTCCGCTTGCGACAGCGCAACACGCAGACGCAGGCACGCGGGGCCTCCCCCGTTGCGCATGCTTTCACGCACTTCGACATAGGCGACGCCGCCAAGCGCGCCGGACTCGACGAGATCGCGCACGTGGCCCGCCGCCGCATTGTTCTCACGCACCTCCGTCGGCGCGATCAGGTACGGTCGCCCGCCCTGGGTGATGAGCTGTGAATTGAACAGGTACGACGTGACCGCGTCGCCGAGCGACACCGCGGACTCGCGCACTTCGATGAAGATCGGATCGAACAGACCGTCAGCCTTACGCCGGATCTCATCAAGCGTCGCCGCCTTATCCTCGAACGCATGCTCGTGGAAGAAGAGCGCACGCTCATTGGCGACGGCCACGACGTCGTTGTGAAACGCGCCCGCATCGATCGCGCGCTTTGACTGGCGCACGAAGATGACGCGCGCCGGCGCCAGCTGGTGGCGCCGTGCGATCGCTTCGAACGCCTCGCGGGTCTGCCGGCCGGGAAAGCCGACGCCAGCCTGCTCGCCCGCGCTCCGTCCGTACACGAAGAGCTCTATCCCCGGCGCGCCGTGTTCGGCGCAGAGGCGCATGTGATTGGCCGCACCCTCGTCGGCGAACGCGGACTGGCCAAGCAGCGGGGGATGCAGGGCGAAACGCGCCGCATCGGGAAACACACGCGCCAGCGCGCGCGCCGTGCTCTCCGCTTCAAGCGCCCGATGCAGCATCGTGTTCAGGTTCGCGGTCGTGATGTGCGTGCGCGCATCGGCGCAGTCGAACGCGGGGGAGACGGTCGCGGCGTTGGCCGCCCACATCGAAGACGCCGCGCTCGCGGCGCGCGCGAGATCGGGCGCGGTTCTCCACGCCGCGTCCCAGATCGCCCGATCGTCGCCGGAAAAGCCCACGCTGCGCAGAAACGCGATGTTCGGCCGCTCCTGCGGCGGCAGCACGCCCTGCGGGACGCCGAGCGCCATCAACGCGCGCGCCTTGGCGATCCCCTGCAACGCGGCCGCGCGCGGCCGCGCGACCGCGTCCTTGTTGCGCGCCGACGCGAGATTGCCCCACGAGAGGCCGGCGTAATTGTGCGTGGGCCCGACGATGCCGTCGAGATTGAGCTCAACGGCGCTCACGCTGGAAAGCCCGGCGCGGTGAGCGGCGCCGGCGCCGTCGCAATCTGCGACGCCACCGGATAGGCGACGTAGTCGGCCGCATAATACGCGCTCGGGCGCAGATTGCCGGAGAGCCCCGGGCCGCCGAACGGCATCGCGCTCGACGCGCCGGGCGTCGGCCGGTTCCAGTTGAGGACGCCGGCGCGCACCTCGATCCGCACCCGTTCCCAAAGCGCCGCATCGTCAGATATGAGTCCCGCGGAAAGCCCGAAGCGCGTTGCGTTCGCGCGCGCGATCGCATCATCGATTGTCCGCACCCGGAACACCTGCAGGAGCGGGCCGAACAATTCCTCGTCCGCAGCCTCCGCCCCCGTCATGTCGATGAGGCCGGGGCGGACGAATGCGCCCTCCCGCGCCAGCGGTTCGATCACCCGGCCGCCACGGGCGACGAGATCAGCGGCGAAAACCTCTGCGCGCCGCGCCGCGTCTTCGCGCACGAGCGGGCCCATGAACGGCTCAGGGGTCGCGTCCCACGGCCCAACGACGATGCGACGGGCGATCGCGACGAGCTCTGTGATGACCGCTTCGCCGAACGCGTCGTCCGGCACGATCAGCCGCCGCGCGCAGGTGCAGCGCTGGCCGCTCGAAGAATAGGCCGAATGCGCGGCGAGATTGGCGGCGATCCCCGGCGCTGCGCCTGGCCACACGATCAACGGATTGTTGCCGCCCATCTCCAGCGCCAAGAGCACGTCCGGCCGTCCCGCGAAGAGCTTGTGGATGTAGGCGCCGGTCGTCGCCGAACCGGTGAACAGGACGCCCGACAGCGCATCGTGCGCGAGGAGCGCAGCGCCCGTCTCGCGCCCGCCCTGCACTAGGTTGATCACGCCGGCAGGAAGCCCCGCCTCCTCCCACGCCGCGCACATCAGCGCCGCGACCCCGGGCGTCAATTCGCTCGGCTTGAAAACGACGACGTTGCCCGCCAGCAGCGCCGGCACGATGTGGCCGTTGGGCAGATGCCCCGGAAAGTTGAACGGTCCGAACACGGAGAGAACGCCGTGCGGGCGATGTGCGAGCTCGGCCGCGCCGAATGCAGCCGCTTCCGCGCGCGCGCCGGCACGCTCGGCTTGCGCGCGAATGGAGATCTCGATCTTGCCGACCATCGCTGCGTGCTCGCCCTTGGCGTCCCACAGCGGCTTGCCGGTCTCGCGCGCAATCGTGCGCACGAACGCGTCGCCGTGCGCGGTGAGACGGGCGGCGAACGCGCGCGCGATCGCGATGCGCTCTTCGAGCGGCAGCCGCGCCCAGGCCGGGAAGGCCGCGCGCGCGGCCGTCATCGCAGCGTCGACGTCGTCTGCGTTTGCGGCAGCCCCGCGCCAGACCACGTCGCCGTGCGCAGGATCGCGGGACGCGAACGCGTCGCCGCCCCCCATGCGCCAGGCGCCGCCGATCCAGAGCTGCGGTTTGAGGTCGGTGTTCGTCATGGCTCAGCCTTCCGCGCTCCAGACGAGCAGCGCGCCGCCGTCCCGAACGCCGATCGCGGACAGCGCACTGGGATGAGCGTGCAATGCGCCGCCCTCGACGCGCCCGCCAAACCGTGCACACCGGAAACCGGCCACCTTGGCGTTGGCGGCGAGAACCGGCGCGGGGCTCTTCATCCGTTCGTCCGCGTGCGCGCTGAGCCGCTTGGCCTCGCGCACGGTGCGGATCGTGTCGCGCGGCGCTGACACCAGTGGTCCCCCCTCGAAGATGTCGACGACGTTGTCGAAACGGAAGCCCTCCCATTCGAGCAGGCGCCGCGCGCCGGCGCCGTCAGGGTGGGTTTCGCCGATCACCGCGCGCGCCGCGTCCGGCAGGAGATCAACATAGATGGGGTATTTCGGCATCAGATCGAGAATGAACTGATTGTCCGTGGTTGCGCTCAGCCGGTCCGCCTCGCGAAATTCCATGCGGAAGAAGTGGCGCCCAAGCGCGTCCCAGAACGGCGAGCGTCCGTCGGACGAGACCACGCCGCGCAATTCAGAGACGACGCGCTCGTTGAAACGCGCACGATCGGCGGCGATCAGCAGATAGCGCGATTGCGCAAGCGCGCGCCCGACGCCGCCGGCGCGATGCTCTTCGCGCAGGAACAGCGACCCGACTTCGCTGCAGCCGGTGAATTCGTTGACCAGAATAAGCACGTCCATGTCGAACCGGCGGTCGGCGGCGTGCGAGGCCTGCGCGATGCGCAGCTGGCGAAAATTGAAGAACGGCGGATCCGAACCCACCGTCGCTTTGAGCGCGGCGGTGCCGACAAGTGCGCCGCTTGGGATATGTTCAAGCGCGAGCACGTAGCGCTCATCGCCCGGCGCAGCGATCGCTGCAGCGAAGCTGCGTTCCGACAGCGCAAGCCGCGCCGCAAGCGCTTCGTCCCCGATCATGAGCGACGTGAAGCCCGGCCCCGCCAGCGTGCGGAGCGCCGCGAACGCGGCCATGTCGTCGGCGCGCGCGGCGCGGATGACGTAATCTGGAACGAGCGGCGCCGCGCTCATGCGCGTAGCGCCCGCGCATCGAACCGGCCGGACGCGAAACCGTGCAGCAAGATGAGGCTCAGCTGCGCGCGCGCCGCAAATGAGTCCGCGAGCGCGAATTCTTCCTCGCTGTGCAGCGCCCCGCCGCATGGCCCCAGCGTGTCGATCGTCGGGCAGCCGGCGGCGGTGAGGTTGTTCCCCTCGCAGACCCCGCCGGAGGGCCGAAAGGCGAGCGCCAGCCCGAGCGCTGCGCCCGCCTCGGCGACGTAGGCGACGAGCCGTTCCAACGGCGGTGCGAGCGGTTTCGGCGGACGGCTGAAACCCCCGTGCAAGCGCGCCGCGATCCCCTCCGCGCCGCTCAGAGCGCGCATCAGCGCATCGAGGCCGGCGCGCGCCCAGGCTTCCGCTTCGGCGTCCGGCGCACGGATGTTGAACCGCACCACGGCGCGATCGGGCACGATATTGGTGGGGCCGCCGCCGTCGATGGCGCCGACATTGACGGTCACGCCCTCATGCTGGCCGTTGAGCGCATGGAGGCGCAGCGCCGCGTCGGCGGCCGCGACGATAGCGCTTCGTCCATCGTCGAATGCGCGCCCGACATGCGCCGCGCGCCCGCGCAGGACGAGACTGAAATTGCCTGAGCCCTTGCGCGCGCTGACGAGCGCGCCGTCGGGCAGCGCGGGCTCATAGGTCATGCCGGCATGGGCGCGCGCGCCCAGCGCCGCCAGCAAGGGCGTCGATGCGGGCGAGCCGATCTCCTCATCGGGACTGAGCAGCACCTCGTAGCCCAGCGCTTGCGCCTCCGGCAGCGTCTCGAAAGCCGTCAGCGCGGCGAGCATCAGGTTCAGGCCGCCCTTCATGTCGGCGACGCCCGGACCGTGCAGGGCCCCGTCGGCGCGGCGCGCGGCTGTCTGGAACGGATGGTCGGCCGGGAACACGGTGTCGTAATGGCCGGTGAGCGCGATCTGGATCGGCGCCGCCGGCCGCACGCGGATACGCAGCGCCTCTCCATGCTCTTGGGCGGCGATCTCGCCGGCGGCGGTCACCCGCTCAGTCGGCGCGAGCGGAATGCGCTCGACCGGGCCGGGCAGCGCCGCAAACGCATCGGCCAGGATGTCGGCCATGCGGGCGAGCCCGGCCAGGTGGCGCGAGCCGGAATTGACGTCTGACCACGCCATCGTCCGGGCGACGAGCGCGTCTACGCCCGCGCCGAGGTCGTCGAGGGCGCGCCGGGTCGGAGCGGCGAGATCGGCGCTCCTGGCTGCAAAGGACATGCGCCCTTCTGCCAGTCCGTCCGGCGCCCGTCCAGCCGAGGCGCCCTGCGCGTGCATTCGGGCGCGCGCAAAGCGAAGCGGCCGGCCCTTTTGGGGCCGGCCGCGAAGGGTTTGCTTTGGCTGCCCCGGGCTTGGCCGGGGCGAGGCCTTAGCGGAAGGTGATGGTCATCGCCGTGCGGCGGTTCAGCGGCTCGCGC
>WGOB01000088.1 GCA_016124255.1 Alphaproteobacteria bacterium
CCGCGCTGGTGCGGCAGGGCAAGGCCACGCCCCGCGAGCTGGTCGAAGAGGCGCTGACGCGGATTGCTTCGCGCAATCCCCCGCTGAACGCCGTCGTGCATGTCGCGCCCGAGGAAGCCCGGCGCGTCAGCGAAGGGCCCCTGCCGGAGGGGCCGTTCCGTGGCGTGCCGTTCCTGATCAAGGATCTGCATGCGCCGGTGCGCGGCTGGCCGATGAGCAACGGCTCACGGTTCGGCGCAAGCCGCGTCATGGACGAAGATGATGAGTACGTGGCGCGCTGCCGCGCGGCCGGGCTCGTGATCCTCGGCAAGACCAATACGCCCGAATACGGGATCGGCGGCACCACGGAAGGCCAGGCGCTCGGAACATGCCGTTCGCCCTGGAACACCAATCATTCCTCCGGCGGCTCTTCCGGCGGCGCCGCCGCAGCGGTCGCCGCGCGCATCACGCCGATGGCGCACGCGACCGATGGGCTCGGCTCCATCCGCATCCCGGCCGCGTGCTGCGGGCTCGTCGGGATGAAGCCGACGCGCGATCGGACGCCGTCGTGGCGGCGCCGGATCATCGTCAACGCCAACACGATCGGCCATGTCGTTTCACGGAGCGTGCGCGACAGCGCCGCGATGCTCGACTGGATGGGGGCCGCGCGCAGCGAGGCGCCGTTCGCGCTGCCGGGGCAGGCGCGTCCGTATACGGACGAGATCGCGGAGAAGCCGGGGCGTCTGAAGATCGCCTGGTCGGCGCAGACCCCCAGCGGCGTCGATCTCCACCCGGATGTCGAGAAGACGCTGGAGGAGACCGGCGCGATGCTCACGTCGCTCGGACATGACGTGTTCGAGCGCGCGATCGAGATGGATTGGCGGGCGTTCTATCGCGCCATCAACGCCGCCGGCGCCGGCGATTTCGCCAAGAACATGCAGCGCGAGATCGAGGATGTCGGCGCGGAGCCCGGCGAGGGCGATCTTGAGCCGATGACGCGCGCGATCTGGGCGTCTTCCAAGCGCCTCAGCGCCGGTGAGGCCTTCGATGCTGCAGCGACCGCGAAGGCGCTGTGCTGGGCGATCACAGAGCAATGGCGGGACTTCGACGTGTTCCTGTGCCCGGTGATGATCACACCGCCGCCGGAACTTGGCTTCCTCGATCCGAAGACCGTTCCGCCGAAGGAGCTCAACAAGCGCCAGGGCCGCGTGTTCGGCTTTACCCCGCCGTTCAATTTCACCGGACAGCCGTCGGTGTCCCTACCGCTCGGCATGTCGAAGGCGGGCCTGCCGATCGGCATGATGTTCACCGGCCGCTACGCCGACGAAGCGACGCTCTTTCGCCTCGCCGCGCAGCTTGAAGCGCATGCGCCGTGGGGAGAGCGGCGTCCGTCGCTTATCGCGCAGGCGGCCTGAGACCCTTGTAGAGATACGCGCTGAGGCATGCCTCCAGCCCCCAGGCCACCGCCAGGACCGCCGCCTCGATCACAACCTGCACGCCTATCGCGAGCACGGGCGACGCGCTCGCCAGCAGCATCAGGACGCGCGGCCCAAGTAGATTGAAAAACAGGAAAGCCGGCACCACCAGGATCAGGCGCGCGGCCGTGATCCTCAACATGTTGTCCTTCGTCCAGGCCCAGGTCTCAAAGGTGCGGACGCGGTTCTCCGCGGCGCTCGCGGGCGCTGCGATATAGAGCCGGGACGTAAGGAAGAACCAGATGACGGCGTATCCGCCGAAGATGATCGCGGCGAGCAGCGGATTGGCGTAGAGCGCCTGCTCCATCACCCGCATCGCCGCCTCAACGTCATCCTCCGGCACGCTCTGGATGTCGACGCCGGCGCCGGTGAGGAAGATGTTCGCGCCTGGCATGCCGGCGACGAGGAAGACCAGGAATAGAAATGCGCCGATCAGCGCCATCGCGCCCGCCACCGACACCGCCGCGCGAGCGCGCGCGGGAAAATCTGTGGGCAGATCGAGCGCGTGACGCAGGAACGAGGTGTAGACGAACACGATGATGAGCGGCAGCACGACGAGCGCCAACGGCGCGGCGATGGCCTGGCCGCCGCCCTGCGCCAAGAGCTGGACTAGAACGCTGAGCGCGCCTCCTGCGGCGCACAGCGGCGCCAGCCTGGGGACCGCCGTCCGCCAAAGCGCGATCGCGGCGCGCACGCTCTGTAGGATCGGCGCCTTGCCGGCCGGAATCGTCATGCTGCCTCCGCCGCCTTTGTGCGCCATCCCTTGCCAGATCGCCATCGCGTGCGAGAGAGGGAAGCGATGAAAGACGTGCATGTGATCGGCGCAGGCCTGGCTGGGTCGGAAGCGGCCTGGGCGCTGGCGGAAGCGGGCGCGCCCGTCGTGCTGCACGAGATGCGGCCCGTGCAGATGACGCCGGCGCACAAGACCGGGCTCTGCGCAGAACTCGTGTGCTCCAACTCTTTCAGAAGCGACGACCAAACCGCAAACGCAGTGGGGCTTCTTCACGAGGAGATGCGTCGGCTGGGTTCGCTGGTGATGGCGTGCGCAGAACCGGCGCAGGTGCCGGCGGGCGCCGCGCTGGCCGTGGACCGCGATATGTTCGCCGCCGCCGTGACCGCCAAGCTTGAGGCGCATCCCCTGATTCGCATCGCGCGCGAAGAAGTGGCCGCGCCGCCGGATGATTGGGACAGCGTGATCATCGCCACCGGACCGCTGACGTCGGATGCGCTGGCCGAGACGATCCGCGGCCAGACGGACGCGGCCGCGCTCGCGTTCTTCGATGCGATTGCGCCGATCGTGCATGCAGACTCGATCGACTTCTCGATCGCGTGGCGGCAGTCACGCTACGACAAGGAAGGACCAGGCGGCGACAAGGCGGCCTACGTCAATTGCCCGATGGAGAAGGCGCAGTACGACGCGTTCGTTCAGGCGCTGCTCGATGCGCCAAAGGCGGAGTTCCGGGACTGGGAAAAGGACACGCCTTATTTCGAAGGCTGCCTGCCGATCGAGGTGATGGCCGAGCGCGGCGTGGAGACGCTGCGGCATGGGCCGATGAAGCCGGTCGGGCTGCGCGATCCGCGCACGGGCAAGCGGCCGTGGGCCGTGGTGCAATTGCGCCAGGACAACACGCTCGGCACGCTCTTCAACATCGTCGGATTCCAGACCAAGCTGAAACACGGCGCTCAACAGGAGATCTTCCGGACGATTCCCGGCCTTGAGAGCGCGGTTTTTGCGCGGCTTGGCGGCGTTCATCGCAACACATTCATCAACGCGCCCGCGCTGCTCGACGGCGCGCTCCGCTTGAAGACGGCGCCGCGGCTGCGGTTCGCTGGACAGATCACGGGCGTGGAAGGGTATGTCGAGAGCGCGGCCATGGGCATCCTCGCCGGCCGTTTCGCGGCGGCGGAACGCGCCGGCAGGTTCCTTGCGCCGCCGCCGATCACCACGGCGCTCGGCGCGCTCCTGGCGCACGTCACCGGCGGGCATCTCAATGGCGGCGCCCAAACGTATCAGCCGATGAACGTCAATTTCGGTCTCTTCCCGCCGATCGATCCGCCGGCGCCGCCAGTGCGCGGCAAGGATCGCGCCCGCGCGCGCAAGGCGGCGCTCGCCGCGCGTGCGTTGCGCGATCTCGATGCGTGGCGCAGCGCCGAGCGTGCGTAGACGTCAGATCCGTCCGCTCAGATTGGCGGCCAGAATGCGGAGCTGGCGCGACAGCAGCGAGGGAGGCCGCTCCGCGCTGAGAAAGCGCGGCACAAGGGCGAGATAGCCGATCCCCGCCATCGCCTTCGTCGGCAGTGCGCGTGCGTGGGTGCGCGCTTGCGCATATGCCGCATGGGCGGTGTTGGTCATCAACCGCAAAGCGGCGTCCGCGTCGCGCGCTTCGACTGGAAAGAGGCGCCGCCCCCGCTCCGCCCAATAGCGCCGTGCACGGAGCAGCCCCGTGAGCCCCCATGCGCGCCCGGCGTCGCGGATGAAGGCGTCCGCAGGCGCCACGTCCAGCGCTGCGAGCGCGAGCCGAAAGGCGCCGCCTGCGGTCGCGTCGACATAGGCGGTCTGTTCGGCCCAGCTTTGAAACGGGGCCGCCTCGAAATCCTGTACGCGGGCATCGATCATGGCGTCGAAGACGGCGAGCGGCAGCGCGGCCTCGGCGTGGGCCGCAGCGAGCGCTTCGGCGGCCGGGTGCGCGCGGGTGCGCCCTGCTGCGATGCCCGCAATCGTTTCACGCCACCACGCCAGGCGGATGGCGCCAACGCGCGCCTCCTGCGTCTTCTCCGCTGTCTTGGCGATCTCGTAGACCGCCGCATAAACCGCAATCAATCTTGCACGTTCGGCCGGCGGCGCGAACCGGGACGCAAGCCAGCGATCGAGATCGCGTCGCTTAATGCGCGCGTCGAGCTTGCGCTGGTGCGGCGGGACCACGCTCATGCATCCGCCCGCGTTCAGAAGAGCGTGCTGGCGCCTGTCATGGCGACGAGCATCGGCACGGACAGAAACGTGTTGGTCCGCGAGAACAGCATCGCCGTGCGCGCCGAACGGGCCTTCACGTCAGGCGGCAGCGCAGCGTTGACCTCGCCGATGCCGAGCGCCTTCTGCTGGTTCGGCCAAATCACAAACCACACGTTGAACCACATGATCACCGCGAGCCACATGCCTACGCCGATGAAGATGTGACGCGGGACGGCGAAACCGTCGGCTGCGCCGAGCGTCAGCGCCTGCCAGAGATAATTCTGATTCCAGGCGAGGAGCAGGCCGGTGACCAATGTCGCCATCGCGCCCCAGCGGAACCAGAAGAGCGCCGCGGGCGCGATCACCTTGCTGATCGCGGGGCCGCGATGTTCTTCCGGAATCTTCGGGACGTTGGGGATCTGCACGAAGTTGAAATAGTAGAGCAGCCCGATCCACATGATCCCCGAGAGGACGTGCGACCAGCGGAACAGCGCTTCCCAGAAAATTGGCGATGGCGGGGGCTGGTTCGCCACCTGCGCCGCTACGTAAAGCAGAAAGGCCAGTCCGACGGCGAGCGCCGTCCAGGCGACGTAACGGATGTTGGCGAGAAACGCGCCCATTGGCCCCTCCCGAGTTCGTACGACGGGCGCTTGAGCGGCCCTCCGCAGGCAGATGATCCGAACCGAGCTTAAGGCCGATTTTCGACGAGGTCAGCCCGACTCCTTTGTGGGGGGTCGCCTTCGCCCCCCCGGCGTACGCCCCAAATGAGAATCGCCGGCGCCGCGACATAGAGAGACGAGTACGTGCCGATGACGATCCCGAAGATCATGGCGATGGCGAAGCCGGACAGCGCCGCGCCGCCGATGGCCAGGAGCCCGCCGAGGGCGAGAAGCGCGGTGCAGCCGGTGATGATGGTGCGCGAGAGCGTCTGGTTGAGCGAGAGGTCGACCACTTCGCCAAGCGGCATTTTCTTGAACTTGCGCAAGTTCTCGCGCATGCGGTCGAACACCACCACCGTGTCGTTCATGGAATAGCCGATGATGGTCAAGAGCGCGGCGATGATGGTGAGCGTGAATTCAAGACGGAAGATCGAGAACAGGCCGAGCGTCAGGATGACGTCGTGAAAAAGCGCCAGCACCGCACCCAAACCAAACTGCCACTCGAAGCGAAACCAGATGTAGATCAGCATCAGGACGATCGCGAGACCGAGCGCAATGAGGCCGGAGGAGAAGAGCTCGCCTGACACCTTCGGACCGACGACTTGGCGATCTCGCACCTCGCCGCTCGGGATCAACGCCTCGACGTTGTCTTCGACCTGCTGAGCGACGTTGGCGGCTTCCGCATCGGACGGGCTCTCGTAGCGCAGGACGGCATAGTGCAGGTCGCTGGTCTCGTCGCGCGGCCCTGTCGTCTCTTGGACCTGCACGTCGCCAAGTTGCAGGGCGTTCAACGCGCCTCGGAGCGCTTCAAGGTCGATCGGCTGCGGGGCGGCGACGATCATCGAGGTGCCGCCCTTGAAGTCGATCCCGAGATTGAAGCCGCGGGCAAGAACCGCGCCTGTCCTGTCGAGCGGCGATCCTTCCGCGGCCTGGTAGATCGCGACGGGGTTCTCGCGGAATCCACCGGTAAAGACGGAGACGAACGTCGCAGCGATGGCGACAAAGGAAAAGATCGCAGCGATTCCGGCGAAGCGCACATAGGTGAAGCGCGTCTGGTTGGGCAGATTTCTGATCAGCGGCCATTTCATCGGCGTGGTCCCCGAGAACTCAGGAGGGTCAATAGATCGGCAGTTTCTTCGGGCGCGCGGCGCGATACCAGAGTGCGAGCAGGATTTGCGTCACGAGCACCGCGGTGAAGACCGAGGTGATGACGCCGATCGACAAGGTCCACGCAAAGCCGCGCACCGGGCCGATGCCGAACTGGAAGAGAATGAGCGCGGCGAGGATGGTGGTCAGGTTCGCGTCGATGATGGTGACCATCGCGCGGGAAAAGCCGGCGTCGATGGCGAGCGCCGGACCGCGCCCCTGGGCCTGCTCCTCGCGCATGCGCTCATAGATCAGTACGTTGGCGTCGACCGCCATAGCGATGGTGAGGATGAGGCCGGCGATGCCCGGCAGCGTCAGCGCCGCGCCCACAAGCGACATCGCCGCCACGATGAGAACGCCGTTGATGATCAGCGCGAGGCACGCGATGAGCCCGAACAGGCCGTAAGCAAGCGCCATGAATACCAGCGTCGCGATCGCGCCGATGATCCCGGCAAGGGCGCCGGAATTAATGGCGTCCTGCCCAAGCTCCGCGCCGACGGTGCGTTCCTCAATCACAGTCAGCGGGACGGGCAAGGCGCCCGCGTTCAGAAGCAGCGCCAATTCCTGCGCGCTCTGCGGCGTGAACGAGCCGCTGATCTGCCCTGATCCGCCGCAGATCGGCTCGTTGAACACTGGATCGGTGAGCACCTGGCCGTCCAGGACGATCGCGAACTGGCGACCGACATTGTCGGTGGAGATGTTGCAGAAAATGCGCGAGCCGCGGCCATTGAAGCGAAAGTTGACGACGGATTCGTTGGTCTGCGCATCGAAGCCGGCGCGGGCGTTGTTGAGATACTCGCCGGTCAGTTCCGGGCGGCGGCGCACGACGACGCCCCCCGGACGCGCCTCCTGGTCGGCGTAGGGAAACAGCACCGCGTCTGAAGGCAGCCGGCCCTCCTGCGCGTCGAGGGGGTCGATGTTCTGTGCGGGAAGGTGGAACGTCAAAAGCGCAGTCTGACCGATGCGCTCGCGCAGCACCTCCGGATCGCTCTCGCCCGGCGCCTGGACGACGATGCGGTCGTCGCCCTGCGGCACGATCGTGACTTCGGCCACGCCGGTCGGGTCGACGCGGCGGCGGATCACCTCGATCGACTGGCGCACGGATTGTCGCGCAAGCTGCGTGAGCGCGACGTCTGTGACCTGCGCTTCGATGACGCCGTCGCCGGCGTCGCGGAATTCGACATCCGGCTCGCTGTTGCCGAACTGATTGACCTGGATCGGCGAAACGATGGCCTGCAGGCTTTCCAGCGCGCGCTCCATCTCGCTGGCGTCGTTCAGGCGGACGCGCGCAACGCCGCCCTGGATGCCGCGCCGCACGGCGCGGATCCGCGGATCGGATTCGCGCAATTGCCGCGACATGTCGTCCGCGATCTGCTCAAGCCGCTGCTGGCGCAGGGTCGCGAGGTCGACTTCGAGAAGAAGCTGGGAGCCGCCGCGCAGGTCGAGGCCGAGGTTCATCGTGGAGCCGCGCACGAAGCCCGGCATGCGCTCCAGCACGTTGGCGGGCAGGACGTTGGGCGCAGCGAAGATCGCGCCAACGACGGCGACGATGATCACAAGGATGATGCGCCAGCGCGCGACCTGAAGCATGTCAGTGCGCCTCCTGGACGCTGTTCGAGGATTGCTCGGGCAACGGATCGTTCACGTAGACCCGCAGTGCAAGAATTTCGAGCGGCGCGGGCAGTGCGCCGACGCGCGCACTCGCAACCACCTCGTCGTCGTCAGCGGCGGCGGCCAGATGCTCGCGATCGATCGGGATCGGAATGCGCGCGCGGCGCATGGTCAGCTCGCGGCGGAATCGTTCGCCGGCGCAGGCTCCGTCTTGGCGCGCACTTCCGAGATGGTGTGACGCACGACGCGCACTTCCACGTTCGGCGCCAGCTCCACCCGCACCTCATCGTCGGCGACCGACTTCACCTTGCCGATCATGCCGCCCGAGGTGACGACGACATCGCCGCGCTTCAGGCCCTGGATCATCGCCTGGTGGGCTTTCATCCGCCGCTGCTGGGGACGAATGAGCAGGAAGTAGAAGATGATGACGATGAGGACGATGGGGAGGAATTGGGCGATGATCGCCATCGTCGGATCGCCGCCGGCGCCCGTGCCGGATGCCGCCTGCGCAGTGAAAAAGAGCATGGAACCCCGATGTGGAAACTAGAATGGAGCCCGGGCGCGGCGCGGTGACGGACGGAAAGTCCCAGCGGCCAGACGCCCGGTTCGCCGGAGGCGGCGGAAGCGGCGCGGACTATAAGGGCGCCGCCCGCCAATTCAACGGGGCCGCCGGCGCCCTCGGGAAAACCGCCTAATCCCCCAGGAGCGGCGCGGGATCGATCGCGGTCGTGCCGCGGCGCGCCTGAAACAGCACCCGTCCGCGTCCGCCCGCCTCGGCCACCGGCTGGCCGCGGCGGATGCGTTGACCTTCGTTGACCAGCAGGCGGCGGGCGTAGCCGTAGGCCGTCACGCCGCCGTCGGCATGGCGGATCAGCAAGAGGTGGTCATAGGCCGGCAGGTCGCCGCCGGCGTACACGACCTCGCCGTCCGCGGCGGCGACGATCGCCTCGCCCTCGCGGGCGGCAATTTCGACGCCGTCGAGCCGGCGCCCGTTGGCCTGGGCGCCGAAGGGCGCGACGATCCGTCCTGGGACGGGGCGCGCGTAGAAGCCGGTCCCCGGCCGAACCGGGGCTGTGGTGTCGACGACGGGGGGTGCCGTCGGCGGGCTCGGCGTCGGCGATGCGGCCGGCAGCGGCGGGTCGCGGCGCGGCGTCGCGGCGGCGTGAGCAGGTGGCGCGTTCGGAAGGAGGACGACGTCGCCTGGGCGCACCTCGTAGGGCGGCGCAATCCCGTTCACGCGTTCGAGCGCCTCGACGGCGTAGCCATGCTGGGCGGCGATCGTGCTCATGGTTTCGCCGGCGCGTGCGACGTGGAGGCGGAGACCGCCTGGCCCCGGCGGCAGCGGGGGATAGGACGCCGCCGGCGGCGCGGGATCGGCAGGCTGGTAGGCCGGCATGGGCGCCACGTACCGCGGCGCGGGCTGGGGCTGGGTGAAGGGATCGCGCGCTGTGCCGGCGTATTCGCCGCGCCGCGCGGCGCCATCGCGGGTCTCGCGATCGTATGAGTCCGGCGGCGGCACGGCGGTGCCGCTGGGATCGTTGGTCATCTCGCTTTCGACGAAATCGGCGGTGGCGCCGATGGCGGTGGCGGTCGCGTTCGCGGTCGTCCGCACCGCCGCGCAGCCGGACGCCGCCAGAAGCGCCGCGAACTGCGCCGCCAGGATCGGGCTTGCGCGCATCATGCCTCCTCCGCCAGGCCGTCTTCGAGCGGGGCGAACTTGATCGGCCCCAGATCTTCCGGCGCACCGGCGCCGCGCGTGAACCGCATAAGACGCACCTTATCGCCCTCGCCGATCGGCGCGATCAGCACGCCGTTCGGCGCCAGCTGATCGATCAGCGCCAACGGCGCAGCGATCACTGCAGCATTCACAATGATCCGCTCATAGGGCGCATTGGCGGCGAAGCCGAGGCGCCCGTCCCCGACATGGGCGCGCACGATCGGCAGCGATAGCGCGGCGAGCTTTGCGCGCGCCTCCACGACCAGCGCGCGGCGCCGGTCGAGCGCCGTGACGCGCCGCGCCAGCGCGGCCAGGGCGGCTGTCTGGAAACCGGAGCCCAGGCCGATCTCGAGCACGCCGTCGTCGCTCGTGGCGCCGAGCGCCATCAGCATTCGTCCGACGACGGAAGGCTTGGTCATCAGCTGGCCGCCGTCGATCGGCAGGTCGACGTCGTCGAGCGCGAGCTGTGCGAATTGCGTGGGCGCGAAATGCGCGCGCGGCGTCACCTCGAGCGCTGACAGCACGCGCGCGTCCGTCACCCCGGCTGTGCGCATGTCGAGGACAAAGCGCATGCGCCGTTCGGGTTCGTCCAGATCGTTCATCGCGGCGCGCCGGTCCTAGTCGGGCGCGGCTTTGGGCGGCGCGCCTCCGAGCGCACCTTTTAAGGCGGCGATGGTTTCCAAGTGGGTTAAATCTATGTGCAGCGGCGTGACCGAGATGCGGCCTTCGTAAATCGCCTTCAAATCGGTCCCGTCGGGAGGGCTCGACGGCCTCGATTTGAATCCGAGCCAGTAATAGGCCTGCCCGCGCAGGTCGGTGCGCTTGTCGGCGTAGAGGATATGCTGATCGCGGAAGCCCTGGCGCGTGACTTCCACCGCGGACACCTCATCGGGCGTGCGGTCCGGGAAGTTCACGTTCATGACGACGCCCTGGGGCCAGCCTTGTTTCAGCAGCGCGTTGAGCACGCCGGGGCCGTAGGTCTCGGCGGTCTCCCATGGGATCGGCTCGTCGGGCGAGCGGAAGCCGCGCGCCTGCGAGAGCGCCACCGCCGGGATCCCGAGCTGCATGCCCTGCATGGCGCCGGCGATGGTGCCGGACATGGTGACGTCTTCGGCGATGTTCTGGCCGCGATTGACGCCGGAGAGCACGAGGTCAGGGCGTTTGTCGGCCAGCATCTCCTGCACGCCGATGAGAACGCAATCGGTCGGCGTGCCGGTGACGGCGAAGCGCTTGGGCCCCGCCTCGCGGACGCGGATCGGCGCCGTCAGCGTCAGAGCGCGCGAGGCGCCCGATTGCTCGCTCTCCGGGGCGATGACCCAGACATCGTCGGTGAACCGCCGGGCGATGCGTTCGAGCACGGCCAGGCCCGGCGCGTGGACGCCGTCGTCATTGGTGCAGAGGATGCGCATGCGCGGCTGTCTTAGCCTGGATTCGACGCCAGGAAAGCCGGCCGCGCAGCCTGGCTATTTCCAGGCGCCGATGATCGCGCCGGCGACGGCGTGCGTCAGCAGGAAATGACCGCTGTCGAGCGCGAAGAGCTCGTTGACCTCGAAGGAATAGACCCAGCCGTACATGCGCGCCGCGATCGACAGGAAGATGGCCATCAGGACGCCCGTCGTCAGCCCGCCCATAAGGCCCGACACGTTGCGCCATTTGATCGCCAGCGAAAGCCCGACGGCCTGGAGGAACGGCATCACGACCATGAAGGCCATGCGGCCGTTGTCCTTCTCCATGTCGGCTTCGGAGACGCCCATCCACTCCAGCCATTGCTGCTGGAAAAGCACGACGTAGATCAGAAACCCGATCAGCCAGATCGCGACGGCGCCGGCGATGATCGCCAGCACGTTGTGGCCCATGACGCGCATAGCGCTCCTCCCGTTTGGCGCGGCTCTTTGCGGCCGTGGCGGGAGTTTAGCGCGAGTCTTGAGCGCGCGATCAAGTATTCGCCCCGTGCGCTAGTTCGCGATGCGCGCCTTGCCGCCCATGTACGGCCGCAGCGCTTCGGGAATCTCGATCGAGCCATCCGCCAGCTGATAATTTTCCAGCACCGCCACCAGCGTCCGGCCGACGGCCAAGCCCGAGCCGTTCAGCGTGTGCACGAACTCCGGCTTTGCACCCTTCTCGTTGCTCGGCCGATACCGCGCGTTCATGCGCCGCGCCTGGAAGTCCCCGCAATTCGAGCACGAGCTGATCTCGCGGTATTTGTTCTGGCTCGGCAGCCAGACTTCGAGGTCGTAGGTCTTTTTCGCGCTGAACCCCATGTCGCCGGCGCAGAGCAGCATCTTGCGATAGGGGAGGCCAAGCCGGCGCAGCACTTCTTCGGCGCAATTCGTCATCCGCTCGTGTTCGTCGGCGGAGTCTTCGGGCTTCACGATCGACACCAGCTCCACCTTACGGAACTGGTGCATCCGGATCATCCCGCGCGTGTCCTTCCCCGCCGCGCCCGCTTCGGAGCGAAAACACGGCGTATCGGCCGTCATCCGGAGCGGCAGTGCGGCGGCGTCGAGGATTTGCTCGCGAACGCTATTGGTGAGCGAGACTTCTGCGGTGGGCGTCAAATAAAACCCGGCCGCTTCGTCCACAATTAGGTCATATCTACGAACGCCGCGAACCGTGTAGCCGCGTCGGTACGGTCCCCCTTTGTCGGCAGGAAACCCCATGCTCAATGCGTCTTCCGGCGCTAGGTTCGGCCTGAAGATCAACTCTTTTCTGGCTTCCTCTTCGAGCTGCGCCTCGAACATTCGCTTATCTTCTTCCGACAAGCCGCGTCTCGACCGAAACAATTCCTCTTTAAATTTCGGCAGCTGTCCGGTACCGAACGCAGCGCCATTGCGCACCAGGAGCGGCGGCGCGCATTCGACGTAGCCCCCGAGATCTTCAAGACCTTCCTCCGTATGCAGATCAGTCATGAACGCCGCGAGCGCGCGTTCCATGCGGGCGAGTTGCCCACGCAGGAGCACGAAGCGCGATCCGCTCATCCGCGCCGCCGCCTCGAAATCCATCATCCCCAGCGCTTCGCCGAGCGCGACGTGATCTTTGGGCTGGTTGAGCGAAGCGCCCGGCGGCCGCGTCGGGGGCTCCCAGCGCGACACCTCCTCGTTCTCGTTCTCGTCTTCGCCTTCCGGCACGTCGGCCGCGGGAATGTTCGGCAGCGCGGCGAGGATGTCGTGCAGCTGTTTCGCGAGCCTCTCTTCCTCGGCGCCGACGCGCTCCATCGTTTCCTTCGCGCGCGCGACCTCCGCCATCAGCGCTTGCGCGGCGGCTTCATCTTTCTTCGCCTTCGCCGCCCCGATCTGCTTGGACGCGGTGTTGCGCGCGGCTTCGGCCTGCTGACGCGCCGTCTGCAGCGCGCGCACTTGTGAATCGAGGCTCAGGATGTCCGGCGATTGCTGCGCCAGCCCGCGGCGGGCCATGCCGGCGTCGAAGGCGTCGGGATTTTCGCGGATGAAACGGATGTCGTGCATATGCCTTCGCCGTGATTGCGCGCGCGGTGATAGCGGTTTCCCTTCTCCGCGGCGAGGGGGAGAAGGGGTTAAGGCGCGACGCCCCCGAACGTCTCTTCCGCCGCGCGCGCGGCGTCGCGGCGCGCGTTGCCGCGTTCGATGAACGCCACCAGCCAGATCGAGACTTCGTAGAGCGCGTACATCGGCAGCGCCATCATCGTCATGGAGATGACGTCCGGCGGCGTCACGCAGGCGGCGAGCGCGGCGATGCCGACGACCGCGTAGCGGCGGCCCTTGCGCAGCATGCCGGCGCCGACCATCCCCGTCCGCGCCAGGAGCGACAGCACCACCGGCATCTGGAAGCAGCCGCCGAACGCCAGCATCAGCGTCGTGACGAGGCTCAGATACTCATCGACCTTGGGCAGATACTCCACCCGCACCGGCCCTTCTGTGACTTCCTGGCCGAGCGCGAAGCGCAAGGCGAAGGGCATCACGATGTAGAATACGAACGCCGCGCCGCTGATGAACATGACGGGCGCAGCGATCAGGAATGGCGCCGCCGCCGCGCGCTCGCGCCTGTAGAGGCCAGGCGCGATGAATTTGTACGCCTGCCACGCGATGACGGGAAACGCGACGATGATCGCGGCGAACAGCGCCACCTGCAACTGGACGAAGAAGAAGCCGAAGGCGTGGGTGTTGTAGAGTTCAAGGGCCTGGCCGGCGCGCTCCGGGTGCTCCGCCGCCATCGCCGCCACGAACGGCTGGACCAGGAACATGAAGATGGGCTTGGCGACCGTGAAGCAGCCGATGAACGCGATCACCAGCGCGCCGAGCGACCACAGGAGCCGCGTGCGCAGCTCCATGAGATGATCCATCAGCGGGGCGCGCGAGGCCTCGACCTCGTCATCGTCGTTGGCGGCTTCCGCGCTCATGCGCCGCCGCTCGTGGCTTTGGCGGGCGGCGCAGCGGGATCGGCGGGCGCGTCGGACGCATCGTTGCTGGCGGGGGTTTCCGCATTTTCCGGTGGATCGCCTGCGGGCGGCGGCGACAGCGCGGGGCTTGCGCCCGGCGTTGTCGCCGGCGTGTGCGGCAGCGGCGTGCGGATTTCGCGATCGAGATCGCGGAGCGTCTGGTCGTTGCGCAGCGCTTGCACTTCGCGCTTCAACTCGTCGAGTTCGGCCTGGCGCGCGAGTTCATCGAAGCCGGCGCGAAACTCGGCGGCGAGCCCGCGCATGCGCGCGATCCACCGCCCGATCTTGCGCGCCATCAGCGGCAAGTCCTTTGGTCCGATCACGACGAGCGCGAGAACGGACAGGAGCAGGATCTCGGTGAAGCCGAGCTGCGGCAGCATCGCGTGTCACCCTTTGGCGCAGACCAATCGAACGCGCTCGAACGCGTTCAGGCGTTGGTGCGGTCGCTCTCGCGGGCGCTGTCGCGCGCCTTGTCGGCAGTGACCTGAGCCGGCGGCGTCTCAGGCTCATCCTTGGCGTTGGCGTCGGAGAGCCCCTTGCGGAACCCGCGTATGCCTTTGCCAAGATCCTCCATCAGGCCGGACAGCCGCCCCGGCCGTCCGAACAGGAGAAACGCAAGAAACACCACGATCAGCAGCGGAATGAGACCGGGGAAGTGCATAGGAACTCCTCGACTGGGATTCAGTCGTCCTTGTCCGACAGATGATCCACGAAAAACCCTTCGCCGTCGCCGTCTGCGGACAGCGGCTCTTCGTCTGGGGCCGGCTCGTCGGAGGGCCGCGGGACCTCGATGTCCGCCGCGGCGCGGCCTTCGAGGAGCCCCAGAGCTTTCAAATCTTCTTTGCCGGGCAGGGAATCAAGGCCGGAAAGCCCAAAGTGAGCGAGAAACGCGTCGGTCGTCCCGAAGGTCAACGGGCGTCCGGGGCTGCGGCGTCGTCCGCGCGGGCGCACCCAGCCGATCTCGATCAGGAGGTCGAGGCTTCCCCGGGCGAGGGAGACGCCGCGGATATCCTCAATCTCGGCGCGCGTGGCGGGCTGGTGGTAGGCGATGACGGCCAGCGTCTCGAGGGCTGCGCGCGGCAGCTTCTTTGGCTCGGTTCGCTTCTCGGCGAAGAGCCCCGCGAGGTCTGGCGCGGTCTGAAACCGCCAGGCGCCGCCCGCCTCCATCAGCAGCACGCCGCCCTGGTAGCGACGCTTGAGCGTCAAGAGCACGGCTTCGACGTCGACGTCCGGCCCCAGTTTCTCACTCAGCTGTTTTTCCGTCATCGGCGTGCCGGAGGCGAAGATCAGGGCTTCGGCGGCGCGGATCGCGTCCTCGGAGGGGCCGGCGCGCGGTTCCTCGACCGCTGATGGCAGATGAGGGTCGTCGCCACCCGTATCCGTGGGGGCCTCGGCGAACGCCTCCTCGATGCGTCGCATGCTTTCCGCCACCGGCGGGCGGGAGACGATCTTGGTGGAGCGGGGGCCGTCGCTCACGACGCCGCCTCCGGCTCGCGCCGGCCGCGCAGGAACAGCGGGGCGAACGCCTCCGACTGCTTCAGCTCGGCCTTGCCTTCGCGGGCGATCTCAAGCGCTGCGCCAAACGTCGAGGCGAGATAGGACGCCGGCGGCGGCGCCTCGGCGCCGGTTTCCGGCGGCGGCGTGACCGCCTCGATCGGGCGCCATTCCTCAATCTCCGGCAGCATCCTCTCCAGCCGCCGGCGGGCTTCGGTCAGCGGATAGACGCGGCGCGGCTTGAGCTTGTGTTCGCGGCGGACGTGCTTGCCGGCTTCCCGGCAATAGGCGCCGAGGAGATCGAACAGCTCGGCCCGCCAGGCGGTCTCGCGGGTGACCGCCACCGGCTTCGGATCGCCGAAAAGGAAGACATCGCGGCCAAGCTGGGGCATCTGCATCAGCCGTTTGGCTGCGGCGCGCGCCTCTTCCAGTCGCATCAGCTTGAGCTTCAGCGCTGCCGCCAGCGTCTGCGGGTCGGGCTCGTCCGGCGTGATCTGCGGGTGCGGGATGATCAAACGCGACTTGAGATAGGCCAGCCACGCAGCCATCACGAGATACTCCGCGGCGAGATCCATTCGCGCGGCATGATCCTGAATGTATTGGAGATACTGGTCCGCCAGGGCGCTGACGGAGATGTGCGCGAGATCGACCTTATGCGCGCGCGCCAGGTCCAGGAGCAGCGCCAGCGGCCCCTCGAAACCGTCGAGCGCCAGGGAGAGCGCCTCGCCCTCCTCCGGCGTCGCCTCAAACTCGATCTCGTCTTCCGCGTCCGCCATTCAGTCCAACTCATGATGCGGGACCCACATCATACAGCACCTGGAACAGAACAAGAAACGGGGCCCGTCGCCGCTGGCTCAGCTCAACCGCAGGCCGACGCCCTCGCCCATCAGCCGCCGCAAGCGCCACCACCCCGCCGCGGCGTCGAAGGGGATGGGGTCGCGCTGCGCGATCGCTTCCACTCTGGCCGCGCGCTTAAGCGCCGCCCCCGACAGGACGGGGGCGACCGCGGCCACCTCCTCCATATCGGCGATGACGCCGTTGCACTGGAGGACGATGTCGCACCCCGCGGCGAAGGCCTTCTCGGCTTTCTGGCGCAGCGGGCCGGAGAGTGCCTTCATGTCGAGGTCGTCGGAGGCAAGCAGCCCATCGAACCGCAGCGCGCCGCGGATGATGTCGCGGATGACTGTCGCAGAATGGGTGACCGGCTGTTCGGGGTCCACGGCGGCAAAGACGATGTGCGCCGTCATGGCCATCTCCGCATCCGCAAGCGCGCGGAACGGCGCGAAATCGGCGCCGAGTTCGTTGAGCCCGTCGACGACGCGCGGCAACGCGAGATGGCTGTCCACGGCGGCCCGGCCATGACCGGGCATATGTTTGATGCAGCCCGCGACGCCGCCGTTGTGCAGCCCCTCAAGCGCGGCCTTCGCCAACGCGACGATCGCCTCCGAGGTCTGCGCGAAGGCGCGATCGCCGATGATGAGATCGGCGCCGTCGACGGGCGTATCGAGCACCGGCGCGAAGTCGCCATTGACGCCGGCCGCGCGCAATTCGTGCGCGATGAGGCGATGGCCGAGTTTGGCTGCCTCCAGTCCCGCCGCTGGATCACGCGCGAACAGCGCGCCATAGGCCGCGGCCGCCGGCCAGATTGGCCAGTGCGGCGCGCGCATCCGCGCCACCCGGCCGCCTTCCTGGTCGATGTAAATGATGACGTCGCGTCCCGAAGCCGCGCGCAGGTCGTCGGTCAACCTGCGCACCTGCGCCGGGGTTACGCAGGCTTCGCGAAACAGAATGAACGCCCAGGGCCGGGCCGCTTTCACAAAGGCGCGCCAGTTCGCGTCCAATTCTGGCGTGCGGACGCCGAGCGCGCAGGCGCTGACGCTCATCGCGCGACCACGATGCAATCCTGTCCGATCATGCGAATGCGGTCGCAGAACAATGCGGCGTTTGCGCGGTCCTCGAAATATCCGGCGCGGACGCGATAATAGACGCCGCGCTGGCCGAGATCGGCGCGTACGACGTCCATCCGAGCGCCGTGCATGAGTCCCGGCGCGCGTCGCTCCAGGCGGCGCCAGGCCCCTTCCACGCCGCTCTCCGCACGCAACGCGGCGACTTGCGCAACGAACGGCCCATCGGCGGTGAAGCGCGGCTCGATCCCGACGGGGCGGCTTGGCGGCGCCGCGGACGCCGGCGCCAACGGCGCTTCAGGCGGCGGCGCGGGCGTCACGGCCCCATCCTCCGACCGTCCTTCGATTACGTCGTAGAGGGTGTTCGCCGAGGCCGCGCCTGCCGGGGGCCTGATCTTGTAGTCGGCGTCGGGCGCGCGCACCCGCGGCGTTTCCGCGCCGCCATAGACGCCCCAGACGATCCCGGAAAACGCTGCAACGACGACGCACATGATGGCGAACACGAACGCCTGGCGCTGCGGCGGCGCATGCGCGTCATCGTGGCGCGCGCGCATCGAAACCGGCGGCGCGTAGACCCTGCGATCGTATCTTCCCATCGGCATTAACCTTTGGACTCGAGGGCGGCAGACGAGCGCAGCGTGTCCGCGCGCGCCAATCGTTACCGGCGCATGCAAGGGTGAAGATCGCGTTGACGACGCGTTTCAGCGATCGAGGGAGAACAGCCGCCGATGTTCCTCGATCGCGTAATCATCGGTCATGCCGGCGACGTAATCGCAGATGCGCCGCGCCGTGCGATGCGGGTCGTCATCGCTGGAGCGCCACCCTGGCGGCAAGGTTTCCGGCTCCCTCAGAAAGAGTTCAAACAGAGCCTTGAGGATGCGCTTGGCGTGGCTGCGGCTGCGATTGACGCGCCAGTGCCGATACATGCGCTGCATCAGGAAGCGGCGCAGGCTCGCCTGCAATTCGATCATTTCGGCGGAGAACGAAATGAGCGGCCGGCCGCAGCCGCGCACGTCTTCGGCGCTCCCAGGCGCGGCCTCTGCGATCCGTCGTCTGGATTCTTCAACAAGATCGCGGATCCAGTCGCCGATCAGACGGCGCACCATCTCCGCGACGAGACGGTCCTCCGCCAGTCCCGGATAATCGGTCTCTACGCTCGCTGCTGCGCGGGCAATGAGCGGGACGCTATCGCGCAATTCGGCGAGCGTGAACAGGCCGGCGCGTAAGCCGTCGTCGACGTCGTGATTGTTGTAGGCGATGTCGTCGGCGTGCGCGGCGACCTGGGCTTCAAGGCCCGGCCATGTATCGAGTTCAAGATCGTGGCTTGCGTCATATTCCTGAATCGCCACCGGCAGGTCGGCGAGGCCGACGCCGTCTCGGATAAGCGGACCATTGTGCTTCACGACGCCCTCCAGTGTCTCCCAGGAGAGATTGAGGCCGTCGAAGCTCGGATAACGACGCTCAAGCTTCGTCAGCACGCGGAGCGTCTGGGCGTTGTGGTCGAAGCCGCCGAAATTGACCATGCAAGCGTCGAGCACGTCTTCGCCGGTGTGGCCGAACGGCGGGTGGCCGATGTCGTGCGCCAGCGCGCAGGCTTCGGCCAGATCCACGTCGAGGCCGAGGCGCCGCGAGACCGCGCGCGCGATCTGCGCCACCTCGAGCGAATGCGTGAGGCGGGTGCGGTAGTGATCGCCCTCGTGGGCGACGAAAACCTGCGTCTTGCCTTTCAGCCGGCGGAAGGCGCTGGCGTGGACGATCCGATCGCGGTCCCGTTCGAACGGCGTGCGGTGGACGCTCTCCGGCTCGCTGTGGAGGCGGCCGCGCGAGCGCGCGGGATCGGTCGCGTACGCTGCTCGAGGGGTGTCCCAGCGGTTCATCGGTCGCTCGCGGGATTGCCGGCGTCCGCGGGGGCGCACTTGATCTGGCGAGGAGGATTCTCAAATCGGTCCATGCGCCCTTATATGGAGGGCGTTCAGAATTCGGAATCATCGCTCGCATGACGGATGTCACGCTCACGGCCGCCGCCGCCGCCAGGATCAACGCCATCGTCGCCCATGAACCGGCGGGCGCCGGGCTGCGCGTCGCAGTCGATGGCGGGGGCTGTTCGGGGTTCCAGTACGACATCGCCATCGCGCCCGGCCCAGGCGCTGAGGACATCACGATCGAACGCGACGGGGCGCGCCTCTATGTCGACCCGATTTCGCTGCCGTTTTTGGCCGGCAGCGAGGTCGACTGGGTTGAGGAACTGATCGGCGCGGCATTCAAGGTGAAGAACCCAAACGCGAAAACCAGCTGCGGCTGCGGCGTCAGCTTCTCGGTCTAGCCTTCGCCATCGTTTTCCCGTCCATTCGACCGCGCCTTGATTCGCGCCCGGAACGACACGCTTGTTCGACACCATGCCGCCAAGTCTGGATCTCGGGCGCGAAGCCGCCCGCAACGGGCGCTTCGATTCCGCGCGCCGGGCGTTTGAAGCCGCAGCCGACCGGGGCGAACGAGAGGGCTTTTTCGAACTGGGCCTGCTCTACTGGTATGGGCACGGCGTCCCGCGATCGCTTGAGAAGGCCGCGGCGCTTATCCGCCTGGCGGCGGAGAAAGGGCTCCCGGAGGCGCAGCACCAGCTAGGGCTGATCCTTTGGCCTACGGACAAGACGGAAGCCGAAACCTGGACGCTGCGCGCGGCCGAGACCGGCCACCCGCCGGCGATGACGCGGCTGGCTGAAATCTTCGGCGACCGCGACCCGAAGGCGGCACGGGCGCTTCTTCAGCGCGCGGCCGCAAAAGGGCACCCGCCCGCCATGATCGGCTTCGGGCATGTTCTGGCCGGGGGGCTCGGCGGGCCGCCGGATCCGGTTGAGGGTATGGCCTGGCTCTACGCCGCCGTGGCGCTGACCGGGGACAAGCAGGTCGAGCGGGACATACACGCCCTCGCCCGCGCCCTGAACGCCCGGCAGGTTTCAGCGGCGCACAAATGCGGGCGCGACATCGCGCGCAAGTTCAAAACCTAGCGGTTCCCGAACGGCGCCTTTTCAAGCGCGGGGCGCAACGGGTATCTGGCGGCATGTTCTCCGTCTCAGACGCGCTCAAGCGCCGCATCTCCGTTCGTGCGTTCAAACCCGACCCGGTGCCGGAAGCGCTGTTGCGCGACATTCTCGACGTCGCCCGCTATGCGCCTTCCGGCGGCAACGTGCAGCCGTGGAAAGTGATCGTGGTGGCGGGCGCAGCGCGCGATGCGGTCTCGCGCGCGGGCAAAGCGGCGGTGTTCGCCAACCCGGCAGGGGAGGAGGGCGATCGCCCGATCTATCCGGCCAATCTCTGGGAGCCGCATCGATCCTGGCGGTTCAAGGTCGGCGAGGACATGTACGCCCTGCTCGGCATTCCGCGCGAGGATAAGGCGGCGCGGCTGCAGCACGTCGCGCGCAATTTCGATTTCTTCGACGCGCCGGTGGGGCTCTTCTTTGTGATCGATGAACGCATGGGCCACGGGCAATGGGCGCACCTGGGAATGCTCATGCAATCGATCGCGCTTGCGGCGCTGGAACGCGGCGTATCGAGTTGCATGCAGGAGGCATGGGCCCGCGTGCGCGTTACGCTCAAGCGCCATTTTGGGCTGGCCGAGGGCGAGATGGTCTATTGCGGCATGGCGCTGGGCTACGCGGATGAGGCGGCGGTGGTGAACACACTGCGCTCAGAGCGCGCCGCGGTCGATGAATTCGCGCGTTTTGAAGGGTTCTAGCGCGAAAAGCTCGACGCCAGCTGCGCCACGGCGAAGAGGATCGCTGTGATGGCGGCGGCGATCAACGGGTAGGTCAGAAGGCGCCGCACCGCGAATTCGCGCGGGCCCGTGACGTACGTGAACCAGCCGCGCAGGATCGACACGGCGCAGACGATCGGCAGGATCGCGCTTGAGAGCACGAACAGCCAGCCGAACAGCGCCGAGAACGAATGCAATTCGATGCTCATCACCGTCTGAGGGTCGCTGAGGAAGCGCCAGCCCCAAACGCCGCCCGCCGCCAAAAGCGCGGTTCCGATGATCATCAAGACGAGGCGCGCGCTCATGGCGCGTCGCCGCGCGATCCGCGTCCGAAATCGAAAACGCCGTCCTCCGCGAAATCGATGATCGCGAAGATCACGCCAAGCAGGACCAGCCACCCGATCGGCGCAAGAACGATCGCCACCGCATCCATCGCGCCCGCGAGGTAGTGAGACCACGCGATTGCGGCCCCGGCGATCGCCGCGGGCGGGAACGTCCAGGCCAGGAACGCTGCAATAAAGAGAAGCCGGCGCGACGCCCACGCAGCGCGCACGTCCTTGCGGAAAAGTCGCACGCCAAGACCGACGCACACAGCGGCAGCGCAGGCATTGAACAGGGTGAAGGCGATCAGCAGCGTCAGCACGGATCCCATCCCCCCAACGGCCCCATCCGGCGGGGCCGTCCATCACCGGGCCCATGGCGCGCACTGCGCCTTCGGCCGGACCCGTCATCAGACACAAACATGTCGATTTGAGAGCTTCAAGCAGAAGGGCGGCGTCGCCGCGCGTCCGGATTCGCACCATCAGGGAGTTTCCCCATGGGCGCGCGGAAATGCGCGCCACCGGCGCGAAAAGCGGCTGACTGCGGCAGCTTGCCGCACCCCTTTTCGCCTGCGCGGGAACACAGTTCGCCGGGCGCGCGTTTCTTCACTATGGCTGACGCGAACTCACCCCGCGGCGGGGCACAAGCCGATCTTGACGACGACCATACCGGCCCCGAACTCACACCCGATGAGGCGCGCCAAGCGGGGCCCGGCTGGCACGTGTTCGCAATCTGGGGCATTTCGACAGCCGCTGCGGCGTGCGCCCTCTTCCTCATTTTCGCGGTCCTCTCGGCGTCTTGACGCGCACGCGCGGATTGGCGCCCTTTGCGCGCCATGTCGCTCAAGATCGCTTCGTGGAATGTGAACTCGATCCTCGCCCGCCTGCCGACGGCGCTGGCTGTGCTCAAGGAAATCGACGTCGACGTCGTCTGCCTGCAGGAGATCAAGTGCGAGGATGATCGCTTCCCGCGCCTCGAAATCGAGGCGATGGGCTACAATGTCGAGACGCACGGACAGAAGACGTACAACGGCGTCGCGATCCTTTCTAAACATCGCATTGAAGAGGTCGAAGCGGGCCTTCCCGGCGGCGACGGCGACAGCCATTCCCGGTACATCGAGGCCGTGATCTCAGCGCCCGAGGGGCCCGTCCGCGTCATCTCGCTCTATGCACCGAACGGCAATCCGATCGGGACGGAGAAGTTCTCCTACAAGCTTGCCTGGCACGATCGCCTCATCGCGCGAGCGCAGACTCTCCTGGCGCTCGAAGAGCCGCTGGTGCTCGCCGGCGACTACAACATCATTCCCCGCGCCGACGACGCCGATGCGCCGGAAGGATGGAAAGGCGACGCCCTCTTTCAGCCGGAAAGCATTGCGCGATATCGGGCCCTGCTGAACATGGGGATGATCGATGCGTTCATGCAGGCGGACGGCCGGGCGCGCCAATTTACATTCTGGGACTACCAGGCCGGCGCGTGGAGACGCGACCACGGCATTCGGATTGATCATCTCGTGTTATCGCCGCAGGCGGCGGATCGTCTTCAGGGCGTTCGCATCCACAAGGACGCGCGCGCGATGGAGAAGCCCAGCGATCATGTTCCGATCATTGGGACATTTGATCTTTAGGGATCGACCGTCTTCTTTTAGCGACGGGTCTGGGCCGTGAGCACGGCATCCATCACGCAGTGGATCATCGCGATCTCATCCACGAGCTTGCGCGCCCAGGCGGAATTGGCCAACGGCTTGAACATATCTCCCGCCTCGAAGAGGTTGCCGCCTTCCACCGCAATCAGCATCTCGCCCTGCTCAAAAGCACAGCGAAGCTTCTTGCCGGCGAACGCCGCCTCCAGCGCGAGGAGCCGCTCCATCAGGATGGGATGCAAGAGGTAGCGCGCTTCGACCTGGTCTGTGCCCCACACCTCGAAGGCCTTCTCGAAGCGGGAATCCTCAAGCCCCACGCGATCCAAGCCCTTGCCGCCGCCGAACACGTTGAAAAAGCCCATGTCGCGGCGCACGACCGTCACGCCCAGAAAACGCCGCGGAAACTGCATGCGGACCACCTGGCCGCGAAACACCGTCGTCCAGCTGGTGCGCCCCTTGCTGTCGCGGCTGCGGCGTTCGAGATGAGCCTCGTAGAGATCGAACGACGCGCCTTGATAGGCGCCCGTGAACCAGTCCTCGAATTTCGAACGATCATGCCCCGGCAGCAGGTCGAGAGAGCGAAAACGGGGGAACGCGACGGGCTGAAAATCCTTGAGCGTGAACGTAACGCCGATCGATTCCGCAACCGCTGAACACGACGCCGCCTTCACCTCCGCCTTCACCGCAGCGACCTTCGACCACGCGAAGATTCCGGCGACAACCACGCCTGCGCCGGCGACAAAGAGGCCGGCGTCCGTCGTCTGGAAGATGGCGGCTGCGAGCAGCCCTGCCGCCGCAGCGAGCGGTGCGCCGATCATGATGCGCCGCCAGAAGCTCGCGGTCGCCGCCTGGCGTTCAGGCTCATGCGCATCGAGGCACGGCTTGATCTTCTCTGCGTAGAGCGCCTCGAAAGCCGAGTCGTCGAGCTTGGAGAGATCGAGCGACTGGGTCATTGCGCCGCCGCTCACGCCGGCTTGCGGAGCTGATCGAGCGCCGACTGGAGCTTGGCGCGCGCCGCCACGCCCTCGGCGCGCCGTTCGCGGATCTCATCGACGACTTCCTCCGGCGCCTTGCGGACGAAATCGGGATTGTTGAGCTTGGCCTCGTTCTTCCTCAGCTCGCCCTCGAGCTTGCTGATGTCCTTCTTCAGACGCTCCGCCTCCACCGCGAAATCGATGACGCCCTCCAGCGCCAGCGCGACTGTGGCTTCATCGAGCACAAAGGTCACGGAGCCTGCCGGCGCTGCGTCCGCGGTCGTGGAATATTCAAGGCGCGCAAGGCGGTCGATCAGGTCCTGATAGCGTTCAAGGCGCGTGCTCGCCGCGTCGCTCGCGCCAATCAGCACGAGCGGGATGCGCGCGACCGGGGCAACGCCCAGTTCCTGGCGCGTGGAGCGGACTTCGGTGATCAGGCGGATGATCCAATCGATCTCTGCGTCGGCCTTTTCGTCAATCAGGCTGTCGGGGAGCGCCGGCCAGTGATCGACGATCAGCATGCCGTCGCGCTTGGCGCCGAATTCGCCGAGCCGGGCCCAGAGCTCTTCGGTGATGAAAGGCATGAACGGGTGCGTGAGGCGCAGCACATGGTCGAGCGCCCATGCGGCGGTGCGGCGCGTCTCCTCCTTGGCGCTTTCGTCTTCACCGCTGAGCAGCGGCTTGATGAGTTCAAGGTACCAGTCGCAGAACACGTTCCACACGAAGCGGTAAAGCGCGCTTGCCGCCTCGTTGAAGCGGAACGCTTCCAGCTCCCGGGTGACGGCGGCGGCGGCTTTCGTCGTCTCGCCGACGATCCAGCGGTTCACCGTCTCTTTTGGGCTGGCGGGATCGAAGTCGGCCCAGAGCGCGCACTCGTTCATCTGGCAAAAGCGCGCGGCGTTCCAGATTTTGGTGCCGAAATTGCGGTAGCCGGCAATGCGGTTCTCGTCGAGCTTGACGTCGCGGCCCTGCGCGGCCAGCGCGGCGAGCGTGAAGCGCAGCGCGTCTGCGCCGTATTTGTCGATCAGGTCGAGCGGGTCAGCGACATTGCCTTTTGACTTCGACATCTTCGCGCCAGAAGCGACTCTGACGAGCGCGTGGATGTAGACCGTCTTGAACGGCACATCCTTCATGAAGTGCAGCCCGAACATCATCATCCGCGCGACCCAGAAGAAGATGATGTCGAACGCGGTGGAGAGGACCGTCGTCGGATAGAAGCGCTTGAGGTCCTGCGTCTTCTTGGGCCAGCCGAGCGTGGAGAACGCCCACAGACCGGAGGAGAACCAGGTGTCGAGGACATCTTCGTCCTGCGTCAGCGGGCCTGGCGCACCCTTTTTCTTCGCCTCCGCAATCGCCCCCGCTTCGCTCTCGGCGACAAACACCTGTCCGTCGGCCCCGTACCACGCCGGGATGCGATGCCCCCACCAGAGCTGACGAGAGACGCACCACGGCTCGATGTTTCGCATCCACTCGAAATAGGTCTTCTCCCAGTTTCGCGGCACGAACACCGTCTGTCCGGTCTCAACCGCCGCGATCGCGGGCTTCGCGAGCTCACCGGCGTTGACGTACCATTGGTCCGTCAGCATCGGTTCGATCACGACGCCGGAGCGGTCGCCGAACGGCTGCATGATCTTTTTGTCTTCAACCTTGATCAGCAGCCCCTGCGCCTCGATGTCAGCGACGACCTGGCGGCGCGCCTCAAAGCGATCCAGACCGCGATATTTCGCCGGCACATGCTCAGCGTCGGCCATCCGGCCTTTGGCGTCCATCAGGACGTAGAGGGGAATGTCGTGTGCGCGCGCGACTTTGTAATCGTTGAAGTCGTGCGCGCCGGTGATTTTCACGGCGCCGGAACCAAAGTCCGGATCTGGATAATCGTCGGTGATGATGGGAATGTAGCGCTCGGCGAGCGGCAGGAGCACGCGCTTGCCGACGATCGGCGCGTAGCGGGCGTCGCTCGGATGCACCGCGACCGCGCCATCGCCCAGCATCGTCTCGGGCCTGGTGGTGGCGATCGAAATGTAGTCTCGCGTCTCCCATTGCGTCGGCGCGCCGTCGGCGCCGAACGCAATCGGGAAATCATAGGTCTCGCCGTTCTCAAGCGGATATTTGAAGTGCCAGAAGTGGCCGTTGACCTCGCGGTTCTCCACTTCGAGGTCGGAAATCGCCGTCTCGAAATGGGGATCCCAGTTCACCAGGCGCTTGTCCTTGTAGATCAGCCCTTCGCGATAGAGCTGGACGAACACCTTGCGGACGGCCGCGGACAAGCCTTCGTCGAGCGTGAACCGCTCGCGCGACCAGTCGCACGAGGCGCCGAGCCGGCGCAGCTGATGCAGGATCTGGCCGCCGCTTTCGGCTTTCCACGCCCACACCCTCTCAACGAAGGCGTCGCGCCCCATGGCGCGGCGGTCGATGTTTGCGCCGCTCTCGGCGAGCTGGCGTTCCACGACCATCTGCGTGGCGATCCCGGCGTGATCGAGGCCCGGCAACCAGAGCACCGCCTTGCCCCGCATGCGTTCGAACCGCGCCAGCACGTCCTGCAGCGTGTTGTTGAGCGCATGCCCGATGTGCAGGGAGCCGGTGACGTTCGGCGGCGGAATGACCATCGAGAAGGCTTCGCCGTCGCGACGGGGGGCGAACGCCCCCGATTTTTCCCAAGCCTCGCTCCAGCGCGGCTCAACGGTCTTGGGATCGAAGGTGGTGTCGATCATGTCCCGAAAAACGAAAACGCCGCCGGCGAGCGGCGGCGGGGGCAGCTATACAGGGCCAAGCACGCGGCTTCCAGCGTCGCGAAACGCCGTCTCGAGGCCAACGTCCGCGGCTCCCGCTTCAGGAGCGGCCGGCTCCCCGCCGGCGCTCAGCGCACGAGCCGCGCCAGACGCTCCAACTCGGCCTCGACCTTGGCTTCAACGATCGCAGGCAGGTTTTGATCGAGCCATTCCTTGAGCATCGGCGTGAGCAATTCCCGGACAACGCCCTCCAGGGTTTGGCCGGGGGCTTCGGCGATCCTCAGAGCGCCGGCAAGGCGCGTCAGGGCGCCCGTCGCCTGCTGCACAGTCGGAGGCGACACCAGAGTGGAATCATTGGCCGGCGCAGCGCGGGGCGGTGCAGCAGCCACAGGCGCTGGCGCGGGCGTGGGCGGCGGCGCGGGCGCCGGCGCGGGCCGCGGCGGGGCCGCCGCCTCGGGTTCGGCGTCGAACACCAAGAGGTCGTCGTCGCCGGCTTCATCAGCCTGCTGTGTCAGGTCAAGGACCGGACCGCCGCGGCCCTCGGCTTCCTCTTCCTCGGAAATGATCCGCCTGATCGACGCGAGGATCTCCTCCATCGAGGGCTCTGGCTGTGACTGACTCTGTGGCATCGCCCCGGCTTCCCCAAACTCGTTTGACCCGCGCCGCCTCAGGCGGCGGCGTCAGTCCCGCGAATCACCCCGTTCCAAGCGTAGCTTAGGGCATTCGCCTGCGCCGCGTCCCCACCGCAAAGACTCACATGTGGAAGACATGGTGGAGCTTCATCGGCCGCGTCTAACGGCGCGTTAACGCGCCTGCCGGCCGCTCAGAAGACGAAGGCCGGCGTGAGCCCGAGCCCCGGCGCAACAGGCGGCGCCGCATCGAACGCGGTGCGGTAGGAGGTTGCGCCGCCGCGCTTGGCATAGATGCGCGCCGCCCCCGCAGGGCCAGACCGGACGATCACGCCGAGACGTCCGCCATCGGCGAGTTGATCGATGAGCGCTTCGGGCACGCTCTCGGCGCCGCCATTGACCCAGATGACGTCATAAGGGGCGCCTTCTGGGAGGCCCTGCGCCGGATCGGCCGTCATTGCGCGCGCCGTCTCCGCGCCGCTGGCCTTCAGCGCGACGGCGGCGGCGGCGTTCAGCGCGGGGTCGGAGTCGATCGAGGTCACGGCCGCCAGCCCGGCGCGGGCCATGATCGCCGCGCCGTAGCCGGTCGCGCCGGCGATCTCCAGGCCGCGTTCGCCGCGCACGGGACGAAGCTCCTGAAGCAGCTTCGCCAGATCGCGCGGACGCAACAGGAAGCGGCCGGGTGCGACCTCGAGATCGAGATCGGCATAGGCGAGCGCTTGTTGCGCCGGCGGCGCGAACCGCTCGCGCGGCGTCTCGCGGAGCGCGCGCAGCAGCGCGGGATCGGTGACGTCCGCCGGGCGGATCTGACTTTCGACCATGAAGGAGCGGGCGCGCGCAAAATCCATGACGCGGGTGATAGGAGCATCCCCGAACCGCGGCAACCGGCGTGAACGCGCCCCGATCGCCGCAGGTCAGCCGCGCTCGTCGCGCGCCGGCGCGCGGACAAACAGCATGAGCGCAAACCCGGCGAGCAACAGCACGCCGATCGAGCCGAAGCCCGCGCGCAAGCTCTGATAGGCGCCGGTGAAATGCTCCACCAGCAGCGGCCCCAGCCATACGGTCGCCGACCCAGCCAACGCATAGAGGCCGAACAGTTCGCCCTCCATGCCCGGCGGCGACAGCCTCGCCATCAGCGTGCGGCTTGAGGCGTACGCCGCAGTGATCGAGATCGCGACCACCATGGTCACGCCGATATACGCAAGCTCGGTGGCGCGGCCGAAGATCGGGCTCGCCCATACCGGCTCAGCCGGAGCCGGGATCACGAAGAAGATCGCGTCGGGAGTCATCGACACCATGCCGATCAGGCACAGGAACGTGACGCCGATCTCCAGTGCGACAGCGTTTTTCGGACCGATCCACTGATCCAGCCAGCCGCCAAGCACCCCGCCTGCGACCGCGAAAACCGAGAGGATCACGCCAAAGGCGCACATCTCCAAGAGGCCCCAATTCATGATGCCCGCCGCGTACACGCCGCCGAAGATCAGAATGGCGGCCTTGCCATCGGCGTAGAGCATCCGCGCGATCAAGAAGGTGGCGACGTTGCGATGATCGCGCAGCTTTCGCACGGTCGCGGCGACGGAGCGAACGCCGTGTCGCAACGCAGACAAAAACGACACCCCGCTCGCGGGCTGGTCCGGCGTGAAGAGAAACAGCGGCAGCGAAAACACGAGAAACCAGGCCGCCACGAGCGGCGCGACAGCACGGCTCGGTTCACCAAGCGCGGGATCGAGCCCGAAGAGCGGCGCTGCTGGGATGAAGCTCGTTTGCGCAACGCCAGGCAGCGCCAAGCCCCACGCCACACTTGCGAGCATCAACACCGCAGCTGCGTTGCCAAGCGCAAGACCCAGTCCTGACGTATGCGGCAGCGCCGCCGGGGCCGAGACGGAGGGCAGCATCGAATTGTGCAGCACCTCGGTGTAGGCGAAGAGGATGCCCGCCGCGATCACACACGCGCCGATCCCCCAGATCGGGAGGCCGCCGGCGACGCCTGTGGGCGCGGCCCAGTATTGAATGAATATGGCTGGCGTGAGCAGCAGCACGACAACCGCGAGCATCGGCTTGCGATGGCCCATCCGATCGGCGGCGGCCCCGAGGAACGGCGCGGTCAGCGCCACCGCCACGCCCGCGATCTTGTGCCAGCCCGCGATCTCGGTCTGGCCTTCAATCGGATCGGCGAACACACGCTGCGCCAGGTACGGCGCGAACAGATAGATCAGGCACAGGATCACATACGGATTGCGCGCCCACTCGAAGATCGCCCATGCCCACTCGCCGCGATTGAGCCGCACTTTCGTCCGTTCCCGGACGATCGCGTTCGGGCCGCCAGGCGCCGCCGCCTCACTCATCGCCTGGCCCCTCCAGCCAAGGGGCGAGACGCCGCGTGCGGATGAACCGCCGCGCTCGACGACCATTTCATGACCATCCTCCCACGGCGGCTCAACGGCCGCTCTGTTCACGCTGCGTCACCACGCGGCGGCTTCGAATACTTAACGAAATCCTTTTGTAGCGCGCTGTAAACGCCACACAGCATTTCATTTCACGCTGAGCCATCAATCTTACGGCGCGGACATCTTGACACAGCAGGCGGACGGGCGTGCTCTGGACAGGAGTGCACAAAGCAGGCGCGCGCCGGAGACGGATGCGGCGCGTTTCGCTTGCTAGGAGCGCCGGCAAACGGCGCCCGCTATCTCGGGAGGGAATTGATGCGTCGCAAAATCACACTGACTCGTCTTGCGTTGTCCGGCGTCTCCTTGGCGGCCATGGGCGCGGTTGCGCCCGCGGCCTTCGCCCAGGACAGCGGCGGCGTCAGCGACGAAATCATCGTCACGGCCCAGAAGCGCGAGCAGGCGATCCAGGACGTTCCGATCGCAGTGTCGGCATTTGGACTGGATGCGCTGGAAGATCAGGGCCTCGACGGGGGCTATGACCTGGTTCAGGCGATCCCGAACGTTTCATTCTCGCGCGGCAACTTCACCGGGTACAACTTCCAGATTCGCGGCGTGGGCGCGAAGGTCGTGGCCGCGGGCGGGGACGCCGGCGTCGGCGTGCACCTGAACAACGCACCGCTTTCGGCGAACCGCCTCTTCGAAGCGGACTTCTACGACGTCGAGCGCGTCGAAGTTCTCCGCGGCCCGCAAGGCACGCTATTCGGCCGCAACGCCACCGGCGGGGTCGTCAACGTCATCACCCGCACGCCCAACGACGTGTTCGAGGGCTCGATCCGCGGCGAAATCGCCAACTACAACTCCACCCGCCTTACCGGCGTCCTCAACGTCCCGATCATCGGCGACGACGTCATGGCCATTCGCCTCGCCGCCACGAGGCTCGAGCGCGACGGGTTCGGCACCAACACCGTCACCAATTCAAGCATCGACGAACGCGACATCTGGTCCGGCCGCGTCACGGTGTCGTTCAATCCGACCGACAACATCCGCACCTGGCTGATGTACGAGCACTTCGAGGAGGACGACAACCGCGTCCGCGTCGGCAAGCAGCTGTGCGATTCCGATCCGGGCCCGGCCTCGATCGGCGGCGCCGCCGTCCTCAATCCCGTCGCCCGCGGCTGGTTCAGCCAAGGCTGCCTGCCGAACTCGCTCTACAGCCCGGAATCGCTGGAAGCGGTGAACACGCTGGCTACCTTGGGCGGTTCGCTCGGCGCGCTCATCGGCATCCTCTCGGGCGACGCCAACGCCGGCTATCTGCAGGATCCCAACCTGCGCAACATCGAGTCCGGGCTTGAGCCGATCTATCAGGCCGAAGCCGACGTCTACATGTTCAACGCGACGATCGATCTGACGCCGACGCTGACGTTGACGTCCCTGTCGTCCTACAACGAAGACGAATTCTTCTCGTTCCAGGACTACAACCGCATCTCGGCGCCGACGACGTTCAACTTCGTCCCGGGCCTCACCGCTGCGGACGGCACGTTCTGCGATCCGCAGCTCGGTTGCTCGAACCAGTTCCGCACGTTCGACATCTCATCGGCCAGCTCGACGCAGTTCACGCAGGAAATCCGCCTGCAATCGAATTTCGACGGCCCGCTGAACTTCAATATCGGCGGCATCTATGTCGATTTCAGCGCCGATCCGGTCGATTATTATGTCTTCTCGAACTCGCTGACGGCCGCCGCGCTCGGCCTTGGCATTCCGCCTGCGCTGATTGACCCGGGCTTCCCGCCCAATGCGGAAGGACGCAATTACTACCTGAACCGCAGCTTCTACGACTTGGAAGCGTGGGCGGCGATGGGCGAAGTCTATTATGAGCCGGTAGAGGATCTCACCTTCACGCTCGGCCTGCGCTACACGGTCGACCAGAAGGAAGTGCGCCCCGTCGCGCCGGTCCTGCTGTCCGCGGCGCCGACGCCGCCAGTGCCCGTGCAGGAGGCCGAGTTCGAAGAGCTCACCGGCCGGATCGGCTTCGACTGGCAGCTCGACACCGGCTTCACCAACGACACGCTTCTCTATGCGTTCTACTCGCGCGGCTACAAAGGCGGCGGCTTCAATCCGCCAAGCTCAGTCGGCATCGCGGGGATCACCGAAACGTTCGATCCCGAATTCGTCGACGCGATCGAAATCGGCCTGAAGAACACGCTGTTCGACGGCACGATGATCCTGAACGGCACTGGGTTCTTCTACGACTACCAGGGCTATCAGATTTCCAAGATCGTGAACCGTTCGTCGGTGAACGAGAATATCGACGCCGAAGTCCGCGGTTTCGAATTGGAGTCGATCTGGGAGCCGATGGACGGCTTGCGCTTCAACGTGACCGCCGGCTGGCTCGACACCGAGATCACCGGCGGCTCCTCGCTCGACACGTTCGACCGCATCCAGGGCAACGACGCGATCTGGACGCTGATCCACGATCCGCTCACTGCGCAGAATTGCGTGATCCAGACGGCGGTGCTGACTGCGCCGCAGGCTGCCCTCGGGGGCGCAAGCTTCCTCGACGTGATCAACGGCACGCCGGCCGCGCTCGGCAACGCCTGCGGCGCGGGCAACCCGCTGGGCCTTTCCGCCCTTACGTTCGCGGGCGAGGAAGTGAACCTCACCGGCAAGGAACTGCCGAACTCGCCGGATCTGACCTATTCGATCGGGGCGGAATACGAATGGGGCCTGGGCGGGGCTTGGACCGCCACCGCGCGCGCCGACTATTACTACCAGGGCGAGGCGTACACGCGGATCTTCAACATCGATGCAGACCGGCTGGACGGGTACACCAACCTGAACCTCTTGTTCCGCGTGGCCAACGAGGATCAGCAATTCGCGGTGGAGCTGTTCGTGCAGAACGCGACCGACGAAGTGGCGATCACGGACGCCTACCTGACGGACGATTCCTCCGGCCTCTTCCGGAACATCTTCCTTACCGAGCCGCGGATTTTCGGCCTGCGCCTGTCCAAGGGCTTCTGAGGACCCTCGCACCCTCCAAGCATCAACGCCTCCGGCCCAGCGCCGGAGGCGTTTTCTTTTTGCAGCTGGCGGCGGCGGCGCAGCTTTGCGGTAGCGGCCGGCCCCCTCCTCCGCCCGCGCCCGCTTTCTGTCCCCCCTGGGCTGCATGCGGCGGCGAATTCTTGGCTGAAGCCCCTCGCCATCGCGGGGGAAGCCAATTACATGACGCGCTCCACTCCCGGCGTGCGCGGCGCGCCGGACGGCGGCGTCGTGGCGGAGTGGTTACGCAGCGGACTGCAAATCCGTGTACGCCGGTTCGATTCCGGCCGACGCCTCCAGCACCCGACCGGCGCTATTCCCACTCGATTGTTGTACGGCAGGATACGGCGCTGTTTTTTCGCGCTTTTGCAGACAGCGCGTAAAAAACCACCGACAATTCCTCCGTCACGCATTTCCGCTTAGTCGCGAATGCCGGCGAAGGATC